>NZ_JBHZAF010000015.1:0-250117 GCF_042754085.1 Nocardia sp. NPDC059236 | reverse complement strand
GTGGCTCTACCGAAGTGAGTTTCACCCCGGCAACCCACGCGGCTTTGCAGAACGAGGCCTCCGGCCCCAACTCAGTGGGCCCTCATACCGTCTAGCCGGGCCTCAGAGGATCGCGACCGCCACCACCAGGCCGATGGCGATGTGCGCGGCGGACACCACCACGGACTCGGTGCTGAACTCCGGATTCTTCAGCACCGCACCGATATCGATGCCGAGCACGAATTCCAGGCTGCGCATCGCGATCACCTGGGCCGCGATGCCGACCAGTCCGTAGATCGTGGTGGCGATCAGGCCCTCGGCGAGCTTGCCCGCCTGCGCGTAGATGGCCAGCACCACGATGAATGCCGTGCTGAGCATGGCCGCGGAGCTGACGATCACGGCGTTCGGCAGCCCGCGCGCCACCATGGCGCGCAGGGGGCCCGGAGTGGTCCAGTCCACGGCCTGGAAGCCGATGAGCAGCAGCACCAGGCCCAGCAGGGCGTAGCACAGGATCGCGCCGACGCCGCGGCCCAGGGAGTGCCAGTACCCGGCTTCGAGTGCGAGAGCGGTGGTCATCGGGATCCTCCGGGTCGGGGTGAATCGGCGGTGGCTACTGCGGTGTGTGGTGGCTACTGCGGTATGCGGTGCGGGACGAAGGTGGAGCTGTCGTCGGTGATCAGGCCGACGGTCTCCCGGATACCCAGTCCCGCGGAGGTGTCGCCCACGATCCAAGCACCCAGCACCGGTCGCATGCCGTCGAATTCGGGGAGCGGGTCCAGCATTTGGTAGACGTACCCCTCGGCGCCGTAGACGCCGCCGGTGGCGGTTTCCATGCCCGCCCCGACGATGGTCATGTTCGCGCCCTCGCGGCCCAGCTTCGGCTTGCGGATGTACTCGGTGAGTTCGTGCGGGTCGTCGAGGTAGGCGGGCAGCAGGTTGGGGTGGCCGGGGTACATCTCCCACAGCACCGCCAGGATCGCCTTGTTGGACAGCAGGGACTTCCAGAGCGGTTCGATCCACATGGTTTCCGGCAGGGACTCCACCACGCGGCGGCCGAAATCGTCGTCGAGGGCCCATTCCCACGGGTAGAGCTTGAAGATGGCCTCGATGGGAGCCTCGGCCAGATCCACGAAACGGTGCAGCTCCGTGTCGAATCCGACGTCTTCGATGGGCAGGGCGACGGTGTCGAATCCGGCCTCGGCGGCGGTCTCCTGCATGTAGGCGGTGGTGACATTGTCCTCGCCGGAGGAGTCCGCGCCCGACCAGCTGAAGTGCAGCTGCGAGCCCGGCAGCGTCTCGCGCATCTCACCCCAGCGCTCGACCAGCTTCTCGTGCAGTGAATTCCACTGGTCGTCGTCCGGGTGGGTGTCGGTGAGCCAGTGCCACTGCACGATTGCCGCCTCCAGCAGGGAGGTGGGCGTATCGGCGTTGTACTCCAGCAGTTTCGCCGGGCCGCGGCCGTCGTAGCGCATGTCGAAGCGGCCGTAGATGTGCGGGTCGGAGCGGTGCCAGGACTTGGTGATGGGTTCCCAACTCCATTGCGGCAGACCGAAATCGGCGAATCGCTCGGTCAGCACCACCTGTTCGACGGCGTGCAGGCACATGGAGTGCAGCACCTCGACCTGCGCCTCCATGGCCAGGATCTCGTCCATGTCGAACTCGTAGTGCACCGACTCGTCCCAGTAGGGCCGGGGTTGCCCGCTCGGGTATTGCCCCGGCGAGCCGTAGACCAGACCCTGACTCTCGATGATCCGCCGCCAGCCCGGCCGCGGAGTGCTGCGTACCCGCCGCACTAGGAACCTCCACCGTGGATCTTCGCGCCGAGTCCGCCGCGTTGAATCGTGCTGCCGCTCTTGGTCTTCACTGTCGCACCGCTGGGCGCCGACGTGCTACCGCCGCTCGGCGCGTGCCCGATGGTGCCGGTGCCGCCGTAGTAGTAGCGATACGAGTGCCCCGCCAGGAAGAAGAAGCCCGGGTGAATCCCGCCGTCCCCGTGGTCCGTCGCATCCGAACAGTAGTTGTCCGGAACGACGATCTCCTGATTGTCCTGTGTCGCAGTGACACTCTGTCCCTGCCCGGTGGGCACGGTCTCACCCTTGTTGGCCACCACCGTGCAATAGGCGGTCACCTCGGGCCCGTTCCACGCCTCCGCCACCAGATACCCGCCGCCGACCAGCGCCGCGATCCCCACCACGGCCGCACCGCCGATGAGTAGTCGCTTCTTCTTGCGCTGCTTGGCTTCCGCGGCCTCCGCCTCGGCCCGCTCCTGCGCCTCGGCCCGCTTCCGGGCCTTCTCCCGCGCCCGCGCCTCCGCCACCGTGGGCGGCCGCGGCTGGGTGATCCCTGCCTCCTGCGTGGTGATGCTGCCACGTCGCGGCGGCGCGGCCGGCTCGTCCACCGTCGCGGGCAAGGCCGGTTCCGCCGGCTCCAGCACCGGCCCGGGCAGGACGAATCCGGCGTTGCCCAGCAGCGGCCCCGGCGTGGCGGTCGGGCCACCGGCCCCCGGCCGGCCGAAAGCTCCCGGCCCACCATGGAATTCCCCCGCGAGATGATGCGGCCCGTGCTGCTCGCCGCCGTGCTCCGCCCCGAAATCCGCCGGCATCGGCAGCGTCGGCTGATGCCCGGCCGGTCGATCCGCACCGGGCTCGCCGAAACCGCCTGCGCCGCTCCGAGATTCACCGAATCCGGATTCGTTCGGCAGCGCGGGCGTCGGCTCGTAGCCGCCCGGGCGACCCGGGCCCGGCTCAGCGGAATGTTCGGACTCGCCGCCCGCACCTCCTGCGCCGGATTCGTTCGGCAGCGCGAGAGTTGGCTCCTGGCCGCGTGGTTGACCTGGTGCGGGTACTCCGGTCGAACCAGGTGCGGAGTCCGAACCTCGCGCGGTCTCCGGTGTGAATCGGACGGTCGGGTCGCTGCGGCCGATGGGCGCGGCGGTCTCGTCGTCCGGATCGCCGGGGAGCGGGTAGTGCTCGTGGCCCGGGTGGGCGGGATCGGCTGGGGCGGTATGGGATTCGGCGGGGTGTGCGGGGTCGGGGGTGGGGCGGTCCGGGTTTTCCGGACTACCGGGACGGTCTGTGGACATTGGTCGACTCCGTGGGCTCGCCGCTCGCTAGCGTTCTTCGAATCCTGTCATGTCGCCCGCGGCGGCACTCCAGTCTTCCACCACCAGGTTTACCCGACCCGGTGTAGTACCGGAACGTAGCAGGTCGAGCAGGGTTTCGCAGCGATCGCGGGGCCCTTCGGCCACGACGTGCACGCGGCCGTCGCGGTGATTGCGGGCATAGCCGGTCAGGCCCAGTTCCAGGGCGCGCGAGCGCGTCCACCAGCGGAAGCCGACGCCCTGGACCAGGCCGTGGACCCAGGCGCTGAGCCGGACCGGGTCACCGCTCATTCGTCGACGCGGAACGTCAGGTTGACGGTGGTGCCCGCCTTGAGGGTGCGGCCGACCGTGCAGACCTTGTCGACGGCGCGCTGCGCGGCGACCAGCAGGCGCTCGCGGGTTTCGGCGTCGAGTTCGCTGAGGTCGAGCTCGAACTCCTCGTTGAGCTCCGGGTACACCTCGTTCTCGCGGTCGGCGTCGCCGGAGACGTGCACGGTGGCGTCGAACGTCTCGCCCAGCCGGCGCGCGAGGGTGAAGTCGGCGCTCAGGCCGGTGCAGCCCGCCAGCGCGATCTTCAGCAGCTCACCCGGGGTGAACGCGCCCGGCACGCCCGCGGACGCGATGAACACCTCGCCACCGCGGTTGTTGCGGCCGGTGTAGGCGCGGGTGCCGGTGCGTTCGGCCCACAGCTTGACCGGCTCGGCGGCCGGGTCGGTGGTGGCGGTCTGCGGTGCGGCGGTCTGTTCGGACATAAGGAAGATCCTCCCATTGGGTCACCCGGGACAACCATCTGGTTGCCGCTCGTTCGGAACGCCGAGGTGGTCAGCGGAATTCCGCCATCAGCTCCGGGGTGATCTCTTTCAAGCTGTCGGCGACGTACGCCGCCAGCGTGATGGCGTCCACGGCGGGCGGGTACTTGGGATGCGGGACGGCGATGACCGTCATGCCCGCGGCGTAGGCGGCGCGCAGGCCGTTGCTGGAGTCCTCGATGGCGACGCACGCGTCGGGGTCGATGCCCAGCCGCGCGGCGGCCTCGAGGTAGCCGTCGGGCGCGGGCTTGCCGCGCGCCACCTCCTCGGTCGACACGGTGGCGGCGAACAGGTCGGAGACGCCCATGTGGTCGAGCACCACGTCGATCAGCCGGCGCGGGGACGAGCTGGCCAGCCCGAGGGTGTAGATCCCGGCCAGCCGGCGCACGGTGTCGACCGCGTCCGGCATGAGCGGCAGATGGTCGGCGTAGCGGGCGGCCATCCGGGCGATGACGTCCTCGGCGACCTCGTCGGGCGCGCGCCGGCCGTCGAGCAGCTCCTCGCTCAGGTACCGCGACCATTCGGCCGTGCTCATTCCCATGAACCGGTCCTGGGTGTCGGGCAGCCAGCGCCCGCGCATCTCCTCGACGTACGCGCGCCGCACCTCTTCCCAGATGGGTTCGGTGTCGATGAGCACACCGTCCATGTCGAACACGATCGCAACAGACATGTCCTCCATGGTGGTTCATCACCGTCCGGGTACCCGGCATCGGGGGCGCATGCGGCGCGTCCACTGACTGGGATCGCGGTGCGGAACCGCGTCGCCCGCTCGCGCGCGGCGTTAGCGTCCGAAGCGAAAGACGCATACTCGCAAGCGAATACCGAGGTGGGCCGTGGGCACGGTCATGGACATCTACGATCCGGAGCTCTATGTGTCCGGGCCGATCCACGAGATCTTCGCCGATCTGCGGCGCACGGACCCGGTGCACTGGCAGGAGATGCCGGGCGAACCCGGCTACTGGGCGATCCTCAAGCACGCGGATGTGGCGCACGTGGCCCGCAATCCGGAACTGTTCTCCGCCGAGCGGGAGGGCGTGATCCTGGAGAACCAGCCGCCCGAACGCCTCGAGCAGACCCGCAACATGCTGCTCATGATGGATCCGCCGCGGCACACCGACTACCGCAGGCCGCTGGCCGAGCACTTCAAGGCGCGGGTCATCGGCGAGCTGGAGGACCGGGTCCGGGAGCTGACCCGGAACCTGCTCGAAAGCGTCGACGGCGATGTCGAATTCGTGCACGACGTAGCGGGTGTGCTGCCCAGCCAGGTGGTGGGCGGTCTGTTCGGGATTCCGGTCGCGGACTGGCCGAGCATCCGGCGCTGGGCCGAACAGTCCACCAGCCAGCAGGATCCGGACCTGGTCGGCGATTTCGACGTGACGGCCGAGCTCACCAATATGGCCATCTACGCCATCCAGTTCTCCATGGCGCGGCGGGCCGAGCCGCCGCAGGCGGATCTGACCTCGCTCATCCTGGGCGGATCCTACGGTGGAAAACCCATGTCGGACCTGGAGTTCGGCAGCTTCTTCACCCAGCTGGTGACCGCGGGCAACGACACCACCAAGACCATGCTGTCCTCGGGTCTGGAACTGCTGCTGCGGCATCCCGAGCAACTCGCGGCACTGCGCGCGGACCCGGCGCTGATTCCCGGTGCGGTGGAGGAGATCCTGCGATACGCCAACCCGCTGCACTACTTCCGGCGCACCGCCACCGCCGACACCGAGATCCGCGGGGTCCCCATCAAGGCCGGGGACAAGGTGGCCATGTGGTACACCTCGGCCAATCGGGACGAGGACGCCTTCGACGACGCGCAGCGCTTCGACATCCGCCGAAATCCCAACCCGCACCTGTCCTTCGGGCTGGCCCAGCACTTCTGTCTGGGCGTGCACCTGGCCCGGCTGGAGGGTCGGGTGTTCTTCGAGGAGCTGCTGACCCGCTTCCCGGCAATGGAGCAGACCGGCGAATCCCGCCGGATCCGTTCGAATCTGAACAACGGCCTCAAGACGTTGCCGCTCCGCCTGACGCGGTAAGTTCGCGCGTCCATCACCACGGCGACGCCCGGCCGTTACCCGCACCCGCGACTCTGTCGGGATCTCGGCGCACCCGTACGGGTGGCCGGAGGTGAGGAGACGGAATTGAGTCAGGTGCGTGGACTGGGCTACCGGCTGGCGGCGGCCGGGGCCTGCGGGGTGCTCGGGCTGGCGGCCGCCGGGTGCGGGAGCAGCGGGGATTCGTCGGCGCGCGATCAGCATGTGCTGCTGCTGTCGATCGACGGCATGCACCAGTCGGATCTCGCCGGTTATGTGGCGGCGCACCAGGATTCGGCGCTGGCCAAGCTGGTCGCCCGCGGCGCGCAGTACACCGGCGCGCAGGTCCTGGCGCCGGCCGACTCCTTCCCGGGCACCATGGCGATGATCACCGGCGGCAGCCCCAAGACCACCGGCGTCTACTACGACGACACCTGGGCCCGGGACCTGCTCCCGGCCGGCACCAAGGACTGCGCCACCGCCAGGAAGGGTGCGCAGGTCCCGCTGACCGAGGAGATCGACAAGAACACCGACGAGCTCGACGGCGGCCAGGGCCTGACCGGTCTGCCGGACGGCATCGCGGCCATGACCGGAGATCCGGGCTCGGTGCTGGATCCGGCCAAGCTGCCGGTGGATCCGGCTACCTGCAAGCCGATTTCGCCGTCGGACTATCTGAAGGTGAACACCGTCTTCTCGGTGGTGCACGACGCCGGGCAGCGCACCGCCTGGTCGGACAAGCACCCGGCGTACCAGATCATGAACGGCAAGGGCGGTCGCTCGATCGACGACCTGTTCACCCCGGAGATCGACAGCAAGTCGCCGAAAGGTGATGCCTGGACCAAGGACTCGGACCAGACCAGGCGTTACGACACCTACAAGGCCGACGCGGTCGTCAACGAGATCAACGGCAAGGACCACTCCGGCACCCAGCAGGTCGGTGTGCCCGCGGTGTTCGGCATGAACTTCCAGGCGGTGTCGGTCACCCAGAAGCTGCCCGCGTCCAAGGGATACTCCGCCGACGGGAAACCCGGTGCGCTGCTGTCGGCTTCGCTGGATTTCGTGGACCAGCAGATCGGCCGTTTCGTCACGGCCCTGGACCGGGCGGGCCTGACCGGCACCACCACCATCGTGCTGACCGCCAAGCACGGGCAGTCGCCGATCGATCCGAACGCGCTGACCCGGGTCGACGACAAGCCGATCATCGATGCGGTGAACAAGGAGTGGGCGGCCACCCACCCCGAGACCCCGAAGCTGATCGCGCACTCCATCGACGACGCCGCCATCCTGTGGTGGCTGGCCGACCGTTCGCCCGAGGCCACCGCCTTCGCGAAGCGAAAGCTGCTGGAGGCCAGCGGAACCGGCACCGACATCAACGGCAACGCGAAGCCGTTCACCGCGTCGGGCGTGGACACCGGCCAGGTGTACGCGGGCGCGGACGCCGTGAAGTACTTCGGCACGGACGCCGACGACACCCGCGTGCCCGACCTCTTCGCCGGCACCAACGGCACGGTCTACACCGCCGGCAAGTCCAAGATCGCCGAGCACGGTGGCACCAGCCCCGACGACCGCCACGTCCCGCTGGTGGTCGTGGGCTCGGGCATCTCGAAGCACGATGTCCCCGACCAGGTTTCCCTCACCCAGGTCGCTCCCACCATCCTGGCTCGCCTCGGCCTGGACCCCCGGAAACTCGACGCCGTGAAATCCGAACACACGGCGACCCTGCCGAGCTAGGGGGTCCATACCAGATCAGGGAGTTCTCAGCGCGGAATTCTGTCCGATACCGCGCGGTGAGAGCTCCCTGATCGCTGTCCGGGGGATTTACGACTGGAAGCGGTAACCCATGCCCGCCTCGGTGAGGAGATGTTTGGGCTGGGAGGGGTCGTCCTCGAGTTTGCGGCGCAGCTGGGCGAGATAGACACGCAGGTAATGGGTTTCGGTCGCATAGGACGGGCCCCAGACCTCACGCAGGAGCTCACGGCGGCCGACGAGCTTGCCGCGATTGCGCACCAGCATCTCCAGCACGCCCCACTCGGTCGGGGTCAGGTGCACGTCGTGGCCGTGGCGGGTCACCTTCTTGGCCGCGAGATCGACTGTGAAGGAGGCGGTTTCGATGACCGGCTCGGCGGTGTCGGCGGTACTGGCCGAGCGGCGGACGGCGGCGCGCAGCCGGGCCAGCAGTTCGTCCATGCCGAAGGGCTTGGTGACGTAGTCGTCGGCGCCGGCGTCGAGAGCCTCCACCTTGTCGGAGGAGTCGGTGCGGGCGGAGAGCACGATGACCGGGGCGGTGGACCAGCCGCGCAGGCCGGCCAGCACCTCGATGCCGTCCATATCGGGCAGGCCGAGGTCGAGAATTATGACGTCCGGGTGCTTCTCGGCGGCCGCGCGCAGGGCCGCGGCCCCATTGGACGCGGTGGTCACCTCGTAGCCGCGGACCGACAGATTGATGCGCAGGGCACGCAGGATCTGTGGTTCGTCGTCGACCACGAGCACTTTGATCGGCGCTGCCGCCGCGTTCGTCACCCGTCCTCCTCTTCGGTGTTCGCGGGGTCGTCCCCCGCGGGCAGATCGATCACCATGGTCAAACCGCCGCCCGGGGTGGGCTCCGCGTGCACGGTGCCACCCATGGCGTCCACGAAACCGCGCACCACCGACAGACCCAGGCCCACGCCGGTGGAGGTGTCGCGGTCGCCGAGCCGCTGGAAGGGCTCGAACAGTTGGTCCTCCAGGCCGGTCGGGACACCCGGACCGGTATCGACCACCGTAACGGCCACTCGCTTCCCGACCTGCTCTGCCGCCACCCGCACCATCGAATCCCTGGGGGCGTAGCGGGCGGCATTGTCGATCAGATTGGCCAGGACCCGTTCCAGCAGACCGGGATCGGCGCGCACCGAGACGGTGTCGACGTCCACCTTCACCCGGTCCATGGTGGTGCGGCGCATGCCGCGGGTGCCCATGCCCATGAGCGCGTGATGCACCACCTCGTCGAGGTAGACCTTGCGCACCTGCGGCTTGATCACGCCGACCGCCAGGCGCGAGGAGTCCAGCAGGTTGCCGACCAGCGCGGTCAGCTGATCCACGGATTCCTCGATGGTCTCCAGCAGTTCGGCGGTGTCCTCGGGGGAGAACTCCACATCGTCACTGCGCAGGCTCGACACCGCCGCCTTCGCCGCGGCCAGCGGGGTCCGCAGATCGTGGCTGACCGCCGACAGCAGAGCGCGGCGCAGCTTGTCGGCCTCCATGACCGCCTGCGCTGCGCTGGCCTCCTCCTGGAGCTGCTTCTGTTGCACCAGTCCCGCCGCCTGATTCGCGACCGCGCCCAGCACCAGGCGGTCCCTGGAGGTCACGGGACGTCCTCGCAACAGCAGCCAGTGCATGTCATCGCCTGCCTCCAGAGCGGTTTCGGCGTCGCTGACCTTCGTCGGCGGCTTCTCGCCCACCGACGCGATGACCTCGTCGTCGGTGACCAGGCTGACGGCGTCCTGGCCGTAGGTCTCGCGGGCGCGTTCGAGCAGATCCTGAAGATCCGCGCCGTGCAGCACCGAGCCCGCGAACAGCGTCAGCAGCTCGGCCTGGCGAGAGGCCTTGCGCGCCTCCAGGGTTCGCTTGGCGGCCACATCCACCAGCGCCGCGACCGCGACCGCCACGAACAGCAGCACCACGATGGTGAGGAAGTTGTCGAGCTGGTCGATGGTGAGGCTGTAGCGGGGTTGGGTGAAGAACCAGTTCAGCAGGACGCCCGACAGGATCGCCGACAGCGCCGCGGGCGCCACGCCGCCGAGCAGCGCGACCGCGATGACGCCGATGAAGAACAGGGCGCTCTCACCGCTGAGGTCCAGCAGGCGATCGAGCCAGAAGTAGATGACCGCGCAGATCACCGAGGGCACGATGAACGCGGCCGACCAGGAGCCGACCTTGCGCTCGCGCCGGGTCAGCGAGGACCAGCGGAAGCCGCCCTTGTTGGATTCCTCGTGGGTCACCATGTGCACGTCGATCTTGCCCGACTCCTGCACCACGGTGGCGCCGATACCCTCGTCGAGCATGCGCGCCCAGCGTGAGCGGCGGGAGGTGCCCAGCACCAGCTGGGTGGCATTGACCTGACGCGCGAAATCCAGCAGCGCGGTGGGCACGTCCTCACCGGTGACGGTGTGCAGGCTGGCGTCGAGACTCGTGGCCAGGTCGCGCAGGCGGCTGAGCCGTTGCGTCGAGACCCCGGCCAACCCGTCACCGCGCACGATGTGCACCACGATCAGCTCGGCGCTGGACTTGGCGGCGATGCGGCTGGCGCGCCGCACGATGGTCTCCGATTCCGGACCGCCGGTCACCGCCACCACGACGCGTTCGCGCGCCTCCCAGGTGGTGGTGATCTTGTGGTCGGCACGGTATTTGGCGAGCGCGGCATCGACCTGATCGGCCAGCCACAGCAGCGCCAGCTCGCGCAGTGCGGTCAGATTGCCCGGGCGGAAGTAGTTGCGCAGCGCCGCGTCGACCTTCTCGGCGGCGTAGACATTGCCGTGGGACATGCGGCGGCGCAGGGCTTCCGGCGTGATGTCCACCAGCTCCACCTGGTCGGCGGAGCGAACCACCCAGTCCGGCACGGTTTCCCGCTGCACCACGCCCGTGATCTGCTCGACCACGTCGTTGAGGCTCTCCAGGTGCTGCACATTCACCGTGGACACCACGTCGATGCCCGCGTTCAGCAGGTCCTGGACGTCCTGCCAGCGCTTCTCGTGCTTGCTGCCCGGGACATTGGTGTGCGCCAGCTCGTCGACCAGCACCACCGCCGGATGCCGCCGCAGCACGGCGTCCACATCCAGTTCGGGCATGGTGGTGCCCCGGTACTCGATCATCCTGGGCGGGATGCGCTCGATTCCGGCCAGCAACTCGGCGGTCTTGCTGCGGCCGTGGGTCTCGACGACGGCGGCCACCACATCGCGCCCACGCTCGAGCCGCCGATGCGCTTCGGCGAGCATCGAGTAGGTCTTGCCCACGCCGGGGGCCGCGCCGAGGTAGATGCGTAGTTGGCCGCGTTTCACTCGTCCATCATCGCGCGCGGCGCGCGGAAGCCCTGCTGTGCCGTGCGGATGGATTCGCGGGTGCCTTCGGCGGCGGCCAGGACGCGCAGTATCAGCGCGCAGCCGAGGAACCCGAAGATCACCATCAGGGTGACGGCGATGTGCGGCACGGCTTCTCCTTTATCTATCGGGGGTGTGCGCCCGGGCGCGCGTGCGCGCGCACGGGTTCCCACTTCATACCTCCGATGCTGGTCAGGTCGCTGATCCTGACGGTTTCTTTACGGTGGTGTCTCGCGTTGTTGACAGGATCCGAGCGGCCTCGGAAGGACCGACCGGTGCGAGATCGAGCTGGATGTCGGAGTCCGGGAGTCGTACGGCGAACCACTGAGCGAGTAGCAACAAAGTGGCAAACATCGTGCTGGCATAGAAGTTGGAGTCCCTCCGCATGATGCGCGGATCACCGATCGCTCGATGTGACCTATGACCAAATAATGTGGTTTGCGCCACGCTTTCCCGCCCCACGCAGTTACTGTGTAGCTATCATTCTTGACGCACGTTTCCGATAACCAGTGGTCAGGGGAGCTGTTCCAAGTCGAATCCAGCGAGAGGGCAGTCGCATGACTCGTCGGTATGGAGAATCCAAGACCAGCGCGTCGCGACGCGCCCTGCTGCCGATCGTCGGCGCGATACCACTGGCCGTCGCGGTGACCTGCTCCATCGCCACGGGCGATGCCGCGGCGCAGCCCAGCGTCCCGGCTCCCGCGGCTGTCGAGCAGCTCTGGACGAGTCCGGTGCAGCCCGGTGCGTTCGGCATCCCGGTGCCGCAGAGTGTCCCCGACATCATGCTCGATCAGGCGAAAAACGCTGCAGCCGCCACCAATGCCGTCATCGGCGGCGGCCTGCACGCGGTCGACGACAACTACTCGGACAGGGTCACCAGGCTGAACGTGGGTAGCGGCACCGCCGGTCTCATCATCGGCACGGTCGTGGCGGCTGTACCGGGCGCGGTGGTCGGGGCGGTGCCGGGAGCCATTATCGGGGCTGCGTTCGGTGCGATTGCCGGCGCGATCGCGGGCGGCGTCGTCATGGCCGTTCCGACCATGGGGGTGGGTGCGCCCTTGGGAGTCGCAGGCGGCGCCCTCGCGGGGGCCGGCGTCGGCGGTGTGGTGGGTGCGGTGGTCGGTGGTCTGGTGGGCGCTGTTTCCGCTGGCGTCGTGGGCGCAGCCGTCGGTTACGAGCTCGGCGCAGCCACCGGGCAGGGCAACGGCATGCAGGGCACTTAGCCTGAATTCACCGCGCTCGAAAAGACTGACCGGTACGAGATCTCGCGTGGACAGTGGGGGAACCCTAAGCTGTCGTCCGTGAATTCCGGGCGGGCAGTGGTCGACGGGCGTTTCGAGTTGATCGAACCACTCGGCAGTGGCGGCATGGGCACGGTGTGGCGCGCCTACGACATCGCGCTGCACCGCGAGGTGGCATTGAAAGAGGTGCGAGCCGAAGGCGACGCGGGCTCCGCGGAGGTGCAGCGAGAACGGGTGCTGCGCGAGGCACGCGCGCTGGCGCGCATCACGCACCCGAATGTGGTTGCCATCCACCACATCGTGGACACACCCGCCGAGAAGCATCCATGGATCGTGATGGAACTGGTCGCGGGCGGCTCGCTCGCGGACCGGCTGGACGAGGGGCCGATGTCGCCGGGACAGGCCGCCTGGGTCGGTCGCGGCATTCTGGCCGGCCTCCGCGCCGCGCACGCGGTGGGCGTCCTGCACCGCGATGTGAAACCCCCGAATGTGTTGCTGCGCACCGACGGTTCCCCCGTCCTCACCGATTTCGGCATCGCCGCAGTGAACGACCTCACCGGTCTCACCTCCACCGGCAGCGTCGTCGGCTCCCTCCCGTACGTCGCCCCCGAACGCCTCCAGGGCTACGAGGGCAACCCCGCCTCCGACCTCTGGTCCCTCGGCCTGGTCCTCTTCGCCGCAGTCGAGGGCTACCAGCCCATGCGCCGTGACACCGACGTCGCCACCCTCGCCGCCGTCCTGATGGGCGCGGTCCCGCCCCCACGCCAGGCGGGCCAGCTGACCCCCGTCCTGCAAGCCCTCCTGGTCCCCAACCCCGGACACCGCCCGCCGGCCGATCAGGTCGACCAGATGCTCGCCCAGGTCACCCAGGACTTCACGCCGCCGTCCCAGGGCTTCCAGCCGTCGCCGCAGGACTTCACGCCGCCGCCCCATTTCCAGGGATTCACGACGGCGTCCAGACCCCAGGACGCGCCGCCGTCGCAGGGCTTCCCGGCAACGCCCCCGCCCCAAGGGTTTTCGACCGCACCGCAGCAGCAGGGCTTCCCGACCTCGCCACCCTCGACGGGATACCCGACAGTCCAGCAGCCTCACGGGTTCACCGCATCCCAGCCGTTTCCACCTGGCTTGCCGAACCCCGTCCACACTGCGCCGCAACGCAATTCGCGCCCCTTGATCCTCGCCGGCATCGGTGTCGTCCTGGCCGTCGCCGCGGTCGCCGCCATCGCCTTGTGGCCCTCCTCCTCCGGCGGCGGCCAAGGCCAATCAGGTCAGCCGAACGTCCCCACTCAACCCACGGGCATCCCCCTGAGCGGAGTCATCCCGCCCACCGTCATCGCCCCCACCACCGCCAAGGGCGACGCGACCACCGACCTGCTCACTCCCGACGGCGTCCGCAAGGCCGTCGCCGCCCTCGAAAAGGTCACGGGCGGCAAGCAATTCACCGAAACCACGATCTACCCGGCCTACATCAGCACGGGTGCCCCGGTCCAGGGCCGGCCCCAGGTTTACGACAAGTTCTCCTACCGGGAGGGCACCGCCAAACGCGACGGCCCAGGCTCCGAACTGACCGATCCCACCATCGACCTGTCCGCTATCAACTGGGACCTCCTCCCCGCCCTCTTCACCGCCGCCGCCCAGCGACTTAACGTCCCCAACCCCACCAGCCGCTACATCATCGTCAACCCCGCCTGGACCTTCAACGACGACCAGCCCAGCCTGCTGGTCTACCTCTCGGACGACTACGGCGGCGCCTACCTGGCGGCCGGCCTCGACGGCACCATCGTCAGGACCTACCCCCGCAAGTAACCCCGCCGCTCAGGCCACGGTCGAGGACGGCCCGGCCAACCGGGTCCGTTCCCGATGCGCTGGCGACAGCCCCGGAGAGCATTGCTCTCCGGGGCGGTTCGGCGTCCGGATTCCGTCGAAATGCCAGGTCCTGACGGTTTCTTGATGGATTTGGGTGATATGTCGACGACATCTCTGCGACACGCGGCGCGACCCTGTAAGCGGAGCGTCAATGCGACCCGCTGGGACGCTAAGAAGGCGTAAAGGACCTCGAAGTTGGGCTATCCGGGCGCTTGACTCACCTCCGGCGCGTCTCAGGACGTGCCCGTAAGCAGAGAGGTTTCGAGACATGTCTGTCGTGGTGTTCACGGTGCTGACGGTGGCGATCTTCGCCCTGTTCGGCTTGATCCAACGCGGGGTGGAACGGCTGTGACGCAGAACATTATCGGTCTGGTCCTGGCCGTCGGTATCGCCATCTATCTGGTGGCGGCGCTGCTGTATCCGGAGAGGTTCTGAGTGAGCACGACAACAGCGGGGATCCTGTTCGCGGTATCCCTGATCATCGCGCTGGCCGCGGTGCATGTGCCCCTGGGCGACTACATGTACCGGGTCTACAGCAGCGAGAAGCACTCCAAGGCCGAGAAGGGCATCTATCGACTGATCGGCGTGCAGCCGGGCGTCGAGATGACCTGGGCCGTCTACGCGCGCAGCGTGCTGGCCTTCTCGGCCATCAGCGTGCTGCTTCTGTTCTTCCTGCAGCTGATTCAGGGCAAACTGCCGTTGCACCTGAATGATCCGGGTACCAAGATGACCCCGGATCTGGCGTGGAACACCGCCATCAGCTTCGTCACGAACACGAACTGGCAGAACTATGCCGGTGAATCGACGATGGGTCACGTCGTTCAGGCCGTGGGCCTGAGCGTGCAGAACTTCGTCTCGGCGGCCGTCGGTATGGCCGTGGCGGTCGCGCTGGTGCGCGGCTTCGCCCGGCGTCGCAGCGGCGAACTCGGCAACTTCTGGGTGGATCTGGTGAGGGGAACCACCCGTATTCTGCTGCCGCTGTCGATCGTGTTCGCCATCGTGCTCGTCGCGGGCGGCGCCATCCAGAACCTGCACGTGTACGACCAGATCGCCCAGACGGTGGGCAACACCGGTTCGCAAACCCTGCCGGGCGGACCTGTTGCCAGCCAGGAAGCGATCAAGCTGCTCGGCACCAACGGCGGCGGTTTCTACAACGTGAACTCGGCGCACCCGTTCGAGAACCCGACCGCGTGGACCAACTGGGTCGAGATCTTCATGCTGCTGGTGATCAGCTTCTCGCTGCCGCGGACCTTCGGTCGCATGATCGGCTCCAAGAAGCAGGGTGTGGCCATCGCCGCCGTCATGGCGACCCTCGCCATCCTCAGCGTCACCGTGATGAACCTCTTCCAGCTGCAGCACCACGGCACGGTGCCGTCCGCCATCGGCGCGTCCATGGAAGGTGTGGAAACCCGTTTCGGCGTCTCGAATTCGGCGACCTTCGCCACCGCGACCACGCTCACCTCGACCGGTGCGGTGGACTCGGCGCACGACTCCTACACCAGCCTCGGCGGCATGATGACGATGTTCAACATGCAGCTGGGTGAGGTCGCGCCCGGTGGTACCGGTTCGGGCCTGTACGGCATGCTGATCCTTGCGGTCATCACGGTGTTCATCGCCGGACTGATGGTCGGCCGCACCCCGGAGTACCTGGGCAAGAAGATCACCCCGAAGGAAATCAAGCTCGCCGCTTCGTATTTCCTCGTCACCCCGCTGATCGTGCTGACCGGCACCGCCGTCGCCATGGCCCTGCCGGGCGAGCGCGCGGGCATGGCCAACTCGGGTCCGCACGGGCTCTCGGAGGTGTTGTACGCCTTCACCTCCGCGGCCAACAACAATGGTTCGGCCTTCGCCGGTCTGTCCGGCAACACGCAGTGGTGGAACACCGCGCTCGGCCTGGCCATGGTCTTCGGTCGTTTCCTCCCCATGATCTTCGTACTGGCACTGGCCGGTTCGCTGGCGGCTCAGGGTCACACCCCCGCCTCCGAGGGCACGCTGCCGACGCATCGGCCGCAGTTCGTCGGCATGGTCGCGGGCGTCACCGTCATCCTGGTCGCGCTCACCTTCCTGCCGATGCTGGCGCTCGGCCCGCTCGCCGAAGGAATCCACTCATGAGCACTCCCACCCTCGATTCCGCGCCGGCGGAACAGGCGCATGGCAAGCCGAAACGCGGTGTCTCGGCGGGGTTGTTCGACCCCAAGATGCTGGTGAAGTCCCTGCCGGACGCGGTCAAGAAACTGGATCCGCGCATCATGTGGCGCAATCCGGTGATGCTGATCGTCGAGATCGGCGCGGTCTGGTCCACCATTCTCGCGCTGGTGCATCCGACGTTCTTCGCCTGGGCGATCGTCGTATGGCTCTGGCTGACAGTGATTTTCGCCAACCTGGCCGAGGCCGTGGCCGAGGGCCGAGGCAAAGCGCAGGCCGACACCCTGCGAAAGGCCAAGACCGACACCATCGCTCGCCGTCTGGTGGACTGGTCCCCGGGCGCGCGGGTGGTGGAAGAGAAGGTCGCGGCCCCCGAGCTGCAGCGCGGCGACTACGTGGTCGTCGAGGCGGGCCAGGTCATTCCGGGTGACGGCGATGTCGTGGAAGGCATTGCCTCCGTGGACGAGTCGGCCATCACCGGTGAGTCCGCGCCGGTCATTCGCGAGTCCGGCGGTGACCGTTCCGCGGTCACCGGCGGCACCACGGTGCTGTCGGACCGGATCGTCGTCAAGATCACCCAGGAGCCGGGCGGCTCGTTCATCGACAAGATGATCGCGCTCGTCGAGGGCGCCTCGCGGCAGAAGACGCCGAACGAGATCGCGCTCAACATCCTGCTGGCCGCGCTGACGATCATCTTCGTGTTCGCGGTGGCGACCCTGCAGCCGCTGGCCATCTTCTCGAAGGTCAACAACCCGGGTGTGGGCGACAGCCAGGCGCTCGACATCAACGGTGTCACCGGCATCGTGATGGTCTCGCTGCTGGTGTGCCTCATCCCGACCACCATCGGCGCGTTGCTGTCGGCCATCGGCATCGCCGGCATGGACCGGCTGGTACAGCGCAACGTGCTGGCCATGTCCGGGCGGGCCGTAGAGGCCGCCGGTGACGTGAACACGCTGCTGCTGGACAAGACCGGCACCATCACCCTCGGTAACCGCCAGGCCTCGGACTTCGTGCCGATGCCGGGCATCACCGCCGACGAATTGGCCGACGCCGCACAGCTTTCCAGCCTCGCGGACGAGACCCCGGAGGGCCGCTCGATCGTGGTGTACGCCAAGCAGGCGTACAACAAGCGCGAGCGCACCCCGGGCGAGCTGACCGGCGCCCACTGGGTGGAATTCACCGCCCAGACCCGCATGTCGGGTGTGAACCTGGCCGACGGCCACCAGCTGCGCAAGGGCGCGGCCAGCGCCGTCACCGAATGGGTCCGCTCCAACGGCGGTCGGGTGCCGACCGAGGTCGGCGTGACCGTCGACGGCATCTCGGCGTCCGGCGGTACCCCGCTGGTGGTGGCCGAGATCAAGCAGGGCACCGCCATGCTGCTCGGCGTCATCCACCTCAAGGACGTGGTGAAGCAGGGTATGCGGGAGCGCTTCGACGAGATGCGCCGCATGGGCATCCGCACCGTCATGATCACCGGCGACAACCCGTTGACCGCCAAGGCCATTGCCGACGAGGCGGGCGTGGACGACTTCCTGGCGGAGGCGACTCCGGAGGACAAGCTCGCGCTCATCAAGAAGGAGCAGGCCGGCGGCCGCATGGTCGCCATGACCGGTGACGGCACCAATGACGCGCCCGCGCTCGCGCAGGCCGACGTGGGTGTCGCCATGAACACCGGAACGTCGGCGGCCAAGGAAGCCGGCAATATGGTCGACCTGGATTCGGACCCGACCAAGCTGATCGAGATCGTGGAGATCGGCAAGCAGTTGCTGATCACCCGTGGTGCGCTCACCACGTTCTCGATCGCCAACGACATCGCCAAGTACTTCGCGATCATTCCCGCGATGTTCGTGGTGCTGTTCCCGGGCCTGGACGTCCTGAACATCATGCGACTGCACTCGCCGCAGTCGGCGATCCTCTCGGCGGTCATCTTCAATGCGCTCGTCATCGTGGGCCTGATCCCGCTGGCGCTGCGCGGTGTGAACTACCGTCCGTCGAGCGCGTCGAAACTGTTGAGCCGCAACCTGTACATCTACGGCCTCGGTGGCATCATCGCGCCGTTCATCGGGATCAAGCTCATCGACCTCGTCATCCAATTCTTCCCGGGGATGTCCTAATGCGTATGTCAACCTGGATCCGGCAACACATCGCGGCGCTGCGCGCGCTGCTGGTGCTCACGGTGATCACCGGGCTCATCTACCCGGCCGTGGTGCTGGGTATCTCGCAGATACCCGGGCTGAAGGACAAGGCGGACGGGTCGCTGATCACCAAGGACGGAAAGCTGGTGGGCTCCAGCCTGATCGGGCAGGCGTTCACCGACGGCAAGGGCAACGCGCTGGTGCAGTACTTCCAGACGCGTCCGTCCAACTCCGCTCCGACCGACGGCAGCATTCCCGACGGCTACGACCCGACCAACACCGCGTTCGGCAATATGGGCCCGGAGTCGGTAGTCGACACCCTCGACGCCAGTGACCCGAAGAAGGACAAGCTGAGCCTGCTCAGCACCGTGTGCTCGCGCAGCGCGGCGGTCGGCCAGCTGGAGGGCGTGGACGGCAGCCGTCCGTACTGCACCTCCGGTGGCGTCGGCTCGGTGCTGGCGGTCATGGGCGACCGTGACTCGCACGGTCTGGTCACCCACCCGACCCAGGTGATCAGCATCAACGAGGCCTGCTCGACCGATCCGAAGAACCCGACCACGCCGTTCATGGAGGCGTACGAGGGTGTGAAGGTGGAGTGCGCCAAGCGTGGCGAGGACTACTCCGCCGGTCAGATCGTGCCGATCCGCGGCGACGCCTCGTCCGACACCCCGGTGCCGACCGACGCGGTGACCGCCTCGGGCTCCGGCCTGGATCCGCAGATCTCCCCGGAATACGCCGCCATCCAGGTGGCGCGGGTTGCCAAGGCGCGCCACGTCTCCGAAGATCAGATCAAGGCGCTCGTGGATGCCCACCGGAGCGGCCGGGCCCTGGGCTTCATGGGTGAGCCCACGGTCAATGTCGTCGAGCTGAACTACGACCTGGACAGCAAGTACCCGTCCAAGGGCTGATCAGCCGACCCCTGGGGTCCGGTCGCTTCGCTCACGAAGGCGACCGGGCCCCTTGGCATGTGTCGGCTACCGGTCCGGCGAACACGTGGTGGGGTCGGGCAGCTCACCGCACGGGGTGTTGCCGTAGGACCGCAGCACATCCTTACCGGTCCCGCCGGTGAGGAAGCGCAGGAAGGCCGCGGCGAGTGAATCGGCGGGGAGTTCGCCGTTGCTGTAGGCGTATTCGACGCTCCAGAACGGATAGGTGTGGTCGAGGACCTGGTCGCGGGCGGGCACGTGGCCGTCGATGGTCACCGTCTTGATGCCGGAAGCCTTTGCCGCGTCGGAGTATTCGCTGTATCCGATCGAACCCGGCAGGTCGGCAATGGTTTTCAGCATGTCGCTGGTGACCGGGACCTCGCAGAATGCGGGTCCAGGCGGATTGGTGGCCGCGATGGTGCGGCAGGAGGTGGCGGCCGGCGCAGCGGGCTGGTCCCTGCCCAGCACATGCTGGCGGAAGGCCTCCCGGGTGCCCGAGCCCAGCGCCCGATTCACCACGCGCACCGGCAGATCCGGGCCGCCGACCAGTCGCCAGTTGTCGATGCGCCCCGCGTAGAGGTCGCGGATCTGCTGGGTGGACAGATCGTGCACACCCACCCCCGGATTGACGACCATGGTGAACAGCGACATGGCCAGGGTGCGGGGGAGCAGGTTCGGGTAGCCGACACCCTTCGGGCCGTCGGTGACGGCGAGCAGCCCCGGATTGTTCCTGCCGTCCTCGTCCACCCGGCTCAAACCCCGGTCGCTGCTGTCGAATTCGAAATCGAAGTGCGCGGTGGAGCAGTGCTTGGCATACGCGCCGGCCGCATCCCGGATGGCGGGCTCGAAGGCGGTGGAGCCGACCAGGGTCAGCGTCCCCGAAACACAGTCCGCCGCATCGTTGTTCGACGTGCCGTCGCCCATGCCCATGACGAACTGCACGGCGATGACCGCCACCAGGAAACCGATGAGCCCCAACAGCTTCGGTGAGACGCCGACCCGGCTGCGGGTCTCCGACACCCGCCCGCCCTTGAGCTTGGCCCGCATCACCGGCGCGGGGTACTCACCCGCCCCGGCCGTGCGCTGCAGGATGGCCAGGATCTTGTAGTGGTCGCCCCGGTCCATGGGCACCTTGGGCAGGTCGATGATCCCGACCCGGTGCTGGGTGTCCTCACGGCTCCCGATCCCGGTACCCGGTTTCAGGCTGTCGCCCATGGCGTCGTCGGACAGCTCGGTCACCGCCATGCCGATGACCCGGCGGTGCGCGAAGTGCAGGTGCAGGCCGACATTGTCGGTGTCGGGGGAGGCGTAGTCGGCGCTGTCGATGTCGGTGATGCCGTTGTTCTCGATGCGCACCAGCACCACCGACAGATCCTGCAGGTCCGGCGCGGATCCGCCGCCCTCCGGCCGCAATTGGGGCAGTACGCCCGGAAAGACCGATTCGATCTCTCCGGTGACCGGCGTATCCATCTGCACCCGGTACCCCAGCCGCTTGCGGCCCACCAGCACGAATTCCCACACGAAGGCCACGATCGGCACGGTGATGCCGATGACGGCCAGCACCGTGTCGAGGGCAATACCACTCACCGAGTCCCCGAATTCTGTTGTGTTACCGCGTCATCGGTAGAGCGTAGTCGTGTCAGGGGTCGTGTCAGGTCCGTGTCAGGCGCTTGCCAGCACGGGCGACGACAGTTGCGGACATCGCCCGAAGCGGATCAAGGAGCAACCTGTCATGACGAACAACAGCACTTCCCCGGACACCTCGACCTGGACCGGCATGGTGGCGGTGGAGGACACGGCCCTCGCGGTCACCGACACCGGCGGTAGCGGCGTTCCGGTCGTCTACCTGAACGGTTCCTATGCCACGCAGAAGAACTGGAAGAAGGTGATCGCCGATCTCGGTCCCGGGTTCCGGCACATCACCTTCGACGAGCGGGCGCGCGGCAGGTCGAAGACCTCGGCGGACTACTCGTTCGACGCCTGTGTGCGGGATGTCGATGCCGTGCTCGCGGCGCGTGGTGTGGAGCAGCGGCCGATTCTGGTGGGCTGGTCCTACGGTGCGCTGGTCGCGGTGCACTGGGCCGACCGGAACCCCGACCGCATCGCGGGCGTCGTGTCGGCCGACGGTGCGATGCCCTGGGGTTTCACCGATGAGGAGAACCTGGAGCGGATCCGGGCGATGTTCCGCAAGATGGGGCCGATGATGCCGGTGCTGCGCCCACTGGGCCTGGCCGCGCGGATGAGCGCCGAGCAGCACGCCGAGGTCAATGTCGAGCTCAACCAGCTCTGCGCCGCCCTGGCCCCGGTCCTGGAACGGTTGCGCTGCCCGGTCCGCTACGTCGTGGCCACCGGCGCCAATCTCGGTGCGGCCGAAGCGGAGATCGAAGCGGTGCGGGCCTCCCTGGAACCGCTGCTGGCGGTCAACCCGAACCTGACGGTCAGCGCGCGGGTCGCCAGCAACCACTCCAAGATCCTCGCCAAGGATTTCCACGCGGTCGCCGAGGCCATCCGCGAGACGACAGCGGCTCTCGACCAGCTGATCTGAGCAGATCAATCCACCGGACACTCACCAGATTTCAGGACACCCATGCACCTTCCGACATCCGGCAAGCGGGTCGGCCCGCTTGCCGCGCTGCTGGCCGCGGCCGCTCTCGTCGCGGTCTCCTGCTCGTCGTCACATGACACCGCGGCACCGAAACCCGCGGCATTCCCCGGATTCCAGGACGGAACCGTCGACGCCGACGGGATCGCGATGCACTACGTCAAGGGCGGACAGGGTCCGGCGATCGTGCTGCTGCACGGCTGGCCCGAAGACCTGCAGGCGTTTCAGAAGGTCGCACCCGATCTGGCCAAGGACCACACCGTGATCGCCGTCGACCTGCCCGGGTTCGGGGATTCCGGGTTCCCCGAGACCGATGACGGGTATCAGGCCCTGGCTGTCGCCGCCGACGTGCACGCGGTGACCCAGGGCCTGAACCTCGGCCGCTTCGACCTCGTCGGCCACGACTGGGGCGGGGCGATCGCATTGGCCTATGCCGCCGAATACCGTTCCGATCTGGGGCATCTGGCGATCCTCGAAGCCCCGCCGACCACCGACTACCTCGAGCTGGTGCAGCACAGGCCCGCGACCTTCTGGTGGGATTGGCTGGCGAACGGCCCCAAGAACGACCTGGCCGAACAGCTCATCGATGGCAAGGAGTCCGCCTTCTACGGATCCTTCTACCGGGAGGCCGACGGCGCCATCGACAAGGCCGAAAGCGATGGCCTGATCGCCGCTTTCAGCAAACCCGGCCGCACCCACGCCGGACTGGAGTACTTCCGTGAGCAGGAGATCGGCGAGAAGGCGGTCGACGCTCTCATCGCCAAGGACGGCAAGATCACCGTCCCGGTGCTGGGCATCGGCGGCGAGCACAGCATGGGCGCCGGCGTCGGGGGGCTCACCGCACGGGTCGCCGAGCACGTCACCACCGATGTGGTGCCCGGCGCCGATCACTGGGTGCTGGAGGAGAATCCGATCTACGTGCTCACCAGCGTGCGGAACTTCCTGAAGAGCTGAACGATCCGCCCGGCGCTCGGGCACCATCGGTCCAGGATGGGCTACCACCAGTCCAGGATGGGCTGGAGTTCGCGGGCCAGTTCGGGGGCCATGGACCGCGAATAGCTTGCGGTCAAATGGTGTTCGTCGTGGTAGATGAGGATGTTGCCCTCCACGACGGGGCAGATGTCGTGTTCGCAGACCGCGTCGTTGGGGTCGATGAGGTGCATGTTCGGGAAGGCGGCGGCGGGTGCGGCGGCCGGGTTCTCCGCATTGAGGGCCTCGGCGCGCGGGATGCCGCAGCTGAGGCGATCGCCGCCGCCGGCCAGGCAGTCGATGGCGCGGTAGCGAATGCCGTTGCGGCGCAGCCACGGAGTGTCGCGGATGCCGATGAGCTGGAGGCCGCGGTCGGAGAGCGCCGACCAGACGTCGACGTAATCCTGCGGGGTCTCGTCGCCGCCATTGTCGCTGGGGCGGGTGGCGGTGGTGAAGACGTAGTCGGGGCGCTCCACGCCGAGCCGGTCGATCACCTCGGACGACCAGTCGCGGCAGTCCGGATTCTGCTGGCCCTTGTACACGGGATCCTCGGCGACCGTGAGCGGGCAGCCCATCTTCAAGTAGACGACGACCCGGAAACGGTACTGCTCGCCCAGGATCTGCAATGCCGGAATCCAGTGCTCGGCATGCGAATTGCCCACCACCGCGAGGGTGCGGTGCGCGTCGCGATCACCGTAGGTGCAGGTGGTGACCGCGCGGGTGTCGAAGTCGGAGATACAGCCGTCGCGCGTGGGGTAGGGGATATCGGCGGGGGCTTCCTCGGTGGTGGGGCGCATCGGGGCGCGCGGCACCAGCGCGTGATCGGTGAGCGCCTCCGCACCCGGATATTTGGCGGGATCCAGCTCGCCGACCGCGTGCGCCTTCGCACCCATGCTCCACTGCCAGGCGAGGGTCGAGCCGACCAGCAGCACCCCGACCGTGGACACCGCCACCCCGGCGAGTACGCGGCCGAGCGCGGGGGTCGCGGCGGGCCGCGAGCGCAGCCGCAGCGGCTCCTCGACCAGATGATGGGTCACGAAGGCCAGCAGCAGCGAGATCAGGATGATGACCAGCCCGCCCAGCCACCCGGCCCGGCGCTGATGCTGTTCACCCAGATAGAAGATGAGCATCGGCCAGTGCCACAGATACAGCGCGTAGGCGAACCCGCCGAGCTGGACCACCGGTCCGGTGGCCAGCAGGCGATTCACCACCGGCTGATCGGCGGTGTCGCGGCCCGCACCCGCGAGAATCAGTGCGGCCGTGGCCAGGACCGGAATCAGCGCGGCCGGGCCGGGGAAGACCAGGGAGCCGTTCACCATCCAGCCACAGCAGGCGATGGCCGCGATTGCGGTCCAGGCGAACACTTCCCGCGTCGGCCTGGGCAGCCGGATCAGCGGCGCGGCCAGGGCGAGCAGACCGCCCACGAGCGGTTCCCAGGCGCGGGCGAAGGTGTCGTAGTAGTTCCAGCCCTGCTGGGTCGAAACGCCTTCACCGGCATGGCGGAACGAGATGATGGCGGCGGCGGCGAACACTACCGCGAGCGTCAGCCGCAGCACGCCGTCCTGTCCTGCGCGGCGCAGCAGCGGGTACTCGGCGGCCAGTTTCCAGGCCCCCGCCCGGACCAGGCGCCGCAGCATCCAGGCCACGACGGCGACCGTCAGCAGCAGTACGAGATACATCTGGCCCTGCACCGACATCGACCACAGATGCTGCAGCGGGCTCACCGAGGGATCCGCGGCCAGATAGTCCGACCAGGACAGCGCCAGGTACCAGTTCTGGTAGTAGAACAGCGAGGCCAGCGTCTGGCCCGCGATATTCGACCAGCGGGTGTGGGGGAGCAGCACCACCGAGGCGACGACCACCGCCGCCAGCACCACCACCATGGCGGGCAGCAGCCGGCGCAGTGTGCGCCGGACGGTGGTCAGCACACCCACCGATCCGCTGTCGGCGCGGCGCACCAGCATGCCGGTGAAGAAGAAGCCGGACAGCACCAGGAATACGTCCACACCGCCGGATACGCGTCCGGCCCAGATATGGAAGGCGACCACCAGCGCGATAGCTACACCACGCAATCCGTCCAGATCGCGTCGGTAGGCCCCGGGCCTGGTGGGTGCGTCCGGTGCGTCCTGGCGGTCGCTGCCCGGCGCGGTCGGGTGATCGGTGCTGGATATGGACATGGCGGCTGCCATTGTCGGTCAGGGGTCGCGGAAATTACCAATCGCCACACAGAAGAGGTCCGTGTTGTGCCGATTGTCGCTGGTCAGGCGAATGCGAAATAGCGCAGCCACAGATATGGCGCGGCCACCGCAATCGTGACCGCAGTCACCGGAATGCCCTTCCGGGTGAATTCCCAGAACGAGATCGGATGGTCCGAGCGCCGCGCAATGCCGAGCATCACCACATTCGCGCTGGCCCCGACTGCTGTGAGATTGCCACCGAAATCCGCGCCCAGTGTCAGCGCCCACCACAGGGCGTTCGCCTGGGCCGGGTGATCGACGTGCTCCACCAGCTGGGCCACCAGTGGACTCATGGTCGCCACGTACGGGATGTTGTCGATGACACCCGAGAGCACCGCCGAGACCACGAGTATCAGCATGGTTGCCACGAGCGCGTCACCGCCGGTGAGTTCGGTCGCGGATTTCGCCAGCCGGGCGATCACACCGGTTTTCACCAACGCCCCGATCATCACGAACAGACCGGCGAAGAACAGTAGCGTTTCCCATTCCACCGCGGACAGGTAATCCTGTTGCGGCAGACCGGAAATCAGCACCAGCGCGCCCGCGCCGAGCAATGCCACCAGCGACGGTTCGAGGTGGAGAATCGGGTGGCCGAAGAATCCCGCGAACACGGCGGCGAGCACAATTCCGGACTTGATCAGCAGCTTCGGATCGCGAATCGCCTCGCGCTCGTTCAGCTGCATGATGTCGGCGGCGCGTTCGGGATCGACGTCGAAGGAGCCCTTGAACAGGCGCGGCAGCAGCAGGGTGAACACGGCCAGCGTGATCAGCACGATCGGTGTCAGATTCAGGAAGAAGTCGTTGAACGACAGCCCCGCCCGGCTGCCGATGATGATGTTGGGCGGGTCGCCGATGAGGGTCGCGGCGCCGCCGATATTGGAGGCCAGCACCTCGGCGATGAGGAACGGCACCGCCGGCACCTCGAGGCGCTCGCACACCAGCAGGGTGACCGGGGCGATGAGCAGCACGGTGGTGACATTGTCCAGGAAGCCGGACGCGGTGGCGGTGATGAGCACCAGCAGGATCATCACCCGCAGCGCGGATCCCTTGGCGCGCTTGGCCGCCCAGATCGCGACGTACTCGAAGATGCCGGTCTGCCGCAGTACCCCGACGATGATCATCATGCCGAGCAGCAGGTAGATGACGTTCCAGTCGATGCCGGTCTCATGCGAGTAGAAGACGTCGTCGGAGTCGAGGATGCCGATGCCGATGACCACGCCCCCGCCGACGAGCGCCGCAATGGTCTTGTGCACCCGCTCCGTCGCGATGAGCACGTACGCGACGACGAAAACGGCGATGGCGACAGCGGTCACGACGGCCGCCCCGGCGGGCTCAGTTCGCCAGCGCCACCTCGAGCAGCCGCGAGGATGTGATCACGCCGAGCAGCGTCCTGCCGTCCTGCACCGCCACCAGTGGCGACTTGTACTTCGCCATCAGTGCGGCCACCTCGACGATATTGTCGTCGGCCTTCGCAGCCGGAATCTTGGTGAGCCGCTCGGGAATCACATCCCGAACCTTCTTGCCCCGCAACCGCTTCACCACCTGCCCGCACATGGACTCGTTCAGCACCCCCGCCAGCGACAGATCGTCCTGCACGTACTTCGGCACGATGAACAGCACCACCTGCGACGCCGGCAGCACCGAATGCGGCTCCCCCTTGGCATCGGTCACCAGAATCCCGGGTAGTCGATGCTCGGCCAGCAACTTCGCCGCGTCGATCGCGTCGGAGTCCAGATCGATCACGGGATAGTCCTCGGCCATCTGAGCGGCATGCATATGTGCAGGATACGACGAATAGCCGGGCGTTCACGGCAGCAGAATACGTCAAGATCGAAAACGGATGCCGCATCGAAACTCCCAGGTCGGACCGTGCGGCCCGAGGTTTCGGACCGGCCGACCAGACTTCCCGGCGCACCGTGTGTAGAGATTTCGTCAACGGTACCGCGGACGGGTTTACCTGTCGCCCGGGTGGCTGAGCTCGTACACCCGGCAGGCTGCGCGGATGACCGGATAGGAGACGTTGCGCACCTCGACGCCGCCGGCGGTGCGGCCGAATTCGGTGCCGCCGTGGGCGTGGCCATGGATGGCGAGGGCAGCGCCGGACGCGTCCACCGCCTCGGCGAGATCGTGGCAACCCAGGCCCGGGTAGATCTTCGGGGGTTCGCCGGCGAGGGTGTCGACGACGGGGGAGAAGTGCATGAGTGCGATGCGGAGATCGGTGTCGAGGGACTCCAGGGCGGCGCGCAGGCGGGTGGCGTCGGCGGGGCCACGGCGGAAGCGGGCGCGGTGTTCGACACTGCCCTCGGCGGGATTGCCCGGGTGGCCGGGAAATCCGCCGCTGCCGCCCATCACCCCGGCGATGCCCAGGCGAATCCCATTGACGGGCAGGGTGATCGCGGTGCCGTCGAGCATGTGGACGCCGACCTCGCTGAGCCGCACCGAGATCCGGAAGCCGAGCCGGCGGTCGTGATCGTGATTGCCCAGGACGGCGACGACCGGGACCGGCAGCTCCTCGATCTCGGCGCACAGCGCGTCGGTGTCGCGCAGGGTGCCGCCATTGGTCAGATCACCGGCCAGCAGCAGCACATCCGCGCGTTCACCCAGTTCCAGCAGGGCGGGCCGGAATCGGCCGCGCATGCTCTCGCGCATGTGCAGATCGCCCACTGCCGCGATCCGGACGCGTCCGGAATCGCTCTCACCACGGCCCATACCGTCAGCCAGCCACAGAACCTTCCTGGCTGTCAACGCTATTCGGGTTGTGGCCGGTGCGGGCCTACTCGCCCAGGGGCTCCAGCCGCAGCGGGACGCCGATCCGATTCCACAGGTTGATCTGCGCGGTCACCGCGACCAGACCCGCCCGCTGGCCCTCGTCGAAGTGCTTGTCCACGCCCGCCCAGATCTCGTCGCTCACCCCGTGCGGGCCGAGTTGCGTTGCGGCCTCGGCGTATTCCAGCGCGGCCTGCTCGGCCGGGGTGAAGAGCTCGGACTCCCGCCACGCGTTGAGGTGCCAGAGCCGCCGCTCGGTCTCGCCCTCCTTGCGGGCCTCGGTGGAGTGCATGTCGATGCAGAACAGACAACCGTTGACCTGCGAGACCCGGATCTTGACCAGTTCGCGTACGGTGGCGTCGAGGGGGCCGCGACGGATCGCGGTCTCGGCGGCGATCCAGGCCTTGTAGACCTCGGGGGCCGCCTGCTGCATGTTCAATCGCGACATGGTGTCGTCCTTTCCTCCGGTAATTTCCACACCAAGGACGAGGCAGGGCCCGCGGACGTGACGGGTGGGCCGCTGTGGCCTCGATCACACCAGCATGGCGCTGGTCGCGGCCGCAGTTGCCGGTGGGTTCCCGGACCGCGTCCCAGCTGGACCGGTCGGCTCGTTCGGTCTGGAGGGTGGCGTTTGCCGTAATTGTGCGAAATGCGGCGCGGCGGACAATAATCCGCACGTGGGAACAGTTCTGCTGATCGCGCTGGGTCTGCTGTGCTTCGTCACCGGACCCGCGTTGGCGCTGGTTATCGTGCTCGCCGTGCGAGGGTCGGCGCGGGGCGCCGCCGCCGCGCCCCGGTCCGGACGCCGTGATGCCGGACGGATACCCGTCGGCGTCGACCAGGGCCATCGCCGGTAGCCACGGGATCGCCTGCGCGACGGCCGGGTTCCGGTGGATCCCCCAGGCGATCCACCGGAACCCGGCCGGACACCGGATCACCCCTGAACCGGTGTGCGGGAACCGCTACGGCCGCGTCAGTGCGGCATAGCGGGCGATGTGCTGGTCGGTGGTGCCGAATTCGTACTGCACAGCGGTCAGGCGCTTGAAGAAGTGGCCGATGGCCAGCTCCTCGGTCATGCCCATAGCGCCGTGCAACTGCACCGACTCCTGGCCGATGCGCCGGGCGGCGCGGCCGATGGTGGCCTTGGCGGCCGAGGCGGCGCGGGCCCGCTCGGGTGCGGGGGCATCCAGCTTCAGCGTCACCAGATACGTTGCGGCCACGGCCTGTTCGAGCTCCAGCAGCATGTCCACCATGCGGTGCTGCAGCGCCTGGAAGCTGGCGATCGGGACGCCGAACTGCTGGCGCTGCTTGGTGTAGGCGACGGTGTCGGCGACGACCTTGCGCATGGCTCCGACCGCCTCGGCGCACACCGCCGCGATGGCCTCGTCCAGGGTGGCCGCAATCGCGTCGCCCGCGTCCGCGAGCAGCAGGGCATCGCCGGGCACGCGCAGGGCCTCGAAGGTCAGGTCCGCGGCCTGGCGCTCGTCGATGGTGCGATACGGGCGCGCGGTGAGCCCGACGGGGGGATGGGCGGCGTCGAAATCGACCACGAACAGCGCGATGCCGCCGTCCAGTCGCGCGGTCACCAGCAGGTGGGTGGCCAGCGGTGCGGCGGTCACCACCGTCTTCTCTCCGGTCAGCACCCAGTCGTCACCGTCGCGGACCGCGGTGGTCGCGACAGCGGTGTAGTCGTAGCCGGATTGCGGTTCCAGCGCGGCGAATCCGGTGACCACCTCGCCGGCGGCGATGCCCGTCAGCAGATCCTCGGCCCGCTTGCCGTCGGCGCGCCGCAGCAGGCCGCCGCCGACCACCACGGTGTCCACGTACGGTTCCAGCACGAGTGCCGTGCCCAGCGCCTCGGCGATGATCATGGTCTCGACCGGGCCGCCCCCGATGCCGCCCACCGACTCCGGCAGGCTCGCCCCGAGAATCCCGACCTCCTCGGCCAGCCCGCGCCACACCTCCGGCTGCCGGCCGGCCCCGGTGCGCGCCGCCGCGCGGCTGGGCTCGAGCGGATAGCGCGCCGCGAGGAACTCGGTGACGGTGTCGCGGAGCAGTTCTTGTTCGGCGGTGAAGGAGAAGTCCATGGCTACAGTCCCAGGGTGGCTTTGGCGATGATGTTGCGCTGAATCTCGTTGCTGCCGGCATAGATCGAGCCGGCGCGGTCGTTGAAGTACCGCAGCGGGGCGACCGCCTGCCAGTCCGCGCCGGCGACGAAACCATCGGCGGGCGGGGTGAAATCGGCGATCGGGCCGCCCGGCATGGTGGCGTGCGGCTGATAGGCGCGACCGCGCGGACCGGCGGCCTCCAGCGCGAGCTCGGTGAGTGTCTGGCTCAGTTCGGTGCCGAGGATCTTGATGGTGGACGCGGCCGGGCCCGGGTCCTTGCCGCTGGAAACCAGTGCGAGAGTGCGGTATTCGAGGATCTCCAGCACGTCCGCGCGCAGGCGGGCATCGGCCAGCTTGGCGGCGAAGGCGGGGTCGTCGATGAGCGCGGCGCCGTTCGGGGCGACCTGCTCCGTGGCCGCCTGGGCGAGCTCCTCGGCCATGACCTGCAGGGCCGGGGCCGCCGCGCCGCCGCCGCGCTCGAAGTTGAGCAGGTACTTGGCGACGGTCCAGCCGTCGTCGATGGCGCCCAGCACGTTCGCCTGCGGCACCCGCACCTGGTCGAAGAACACCTGGTTCTGCACCTGCTCGCCGGAGGTCATGACCAGCGGGCGGATCTCGATGCCGGGGGTGCGCATGTCGATGAGCACGAAGGTGATGCCCTGCTGCTTCTTGGCCTGCCGGGAGGTGCGGACCAGGGCGAAGATCCAGTTGGCCTCGGTGGCGTGCGTGGTCCAGATCTTGGAGCCGGTGACGACCAGGTCCTCGCCGTCGGGCACCGCGGCCATGGTCAGCGAGGCCAGGTCCGAGCCCGCCTCGGGCTCCGAATAGCCCTGGCAGAAGAAGACGTCGCCGGTGAGGATGCGGGGCAGGAAGAAGTCCTTCTGCTCCGGGGTGCCGAAGGCCATGATGGCGTGCGCGACCATGCGAATTCCCATGGGGGACAGGTTCGGTGCGCCGGCCAGGGTGCATTCGCGGCCGAAGATGTAGTGCTGGGTCAGGCTCCAGTCGCAGCCGCCGTACTGCAGCGGCCATGCCGGGGCGGCCCAGCCGCGCTCGTGCAGGACGGCCTGCCACTGCATGCTGGCCTCGTGGTCCGGGTAGACGCTGGTCGCCAACCGTCCCGCACGGCGAAGATCGTCGGTTAACTTTTCGTCGAGGAAGCTGCGCACTTCATCACGGAATGCCAGATCGGCAGGCGACCAGTCGAGGTCCACGATGACTCCTTGTCCGAGAACTGACACTAACCATCTCATCGCATCACTCCTGCTGGCAAATGTGCTGGCACCTGCCTTCACTTCAATGTCCTTGACATTCCATTGTGGAGGTTTATCCTGGATTTATATTCCACTGTGGAACATATGGAAGCGTCCGACCGAGAGGATCGACATGGACATCACCACCGGCACCCGCGCCTCCGACGCCGAGCGCGCCCAGATCGCCGACCTCCTCGGCCGCCACCTCTCCGACGGCCGCCTCGACCTGGCCGAATACAACGAGCGCCTCACCCGGGTCTACGCCACCGCCACCCGCGAAGACCTCCAACTGGTCCTCCAGGACCTCCCCAAACTGCCCAAGACCGTTGCGCCCCAGTCCATCTCCCGCACCCGCTTCCCCATCTGGCAGCAGATCGAAGGCAGCGCCTGGCTCGGCGTCAGCCTCCTCTGCCTCGGTATCTGGGCCGCAATCTCACTCACCACAGGCGAATTCACCTACCCCTGGCCCATCTGGGTCATCGGCCCCTGGGGCGCAGTCCTCGTCTTCCGCGTCGTCATGGGCTGGGAATCCGCCGCCCAGAACCGCCACCGCACCCGCTGACCCCGAGTGCACGTCAGGGCGTGGCATCGCCGCGTGTCAGATGGCGAGTCGCCATGAAACCGATTGCAGGGGAGTGGATGCGGCGTAGGTTGCCCGAATATGGCTGACCCGCCGAACAATCCGCACGACGCCTACTTCCGGCACGTCCTGGCCAAGCCCGCGAACGCTGCCGGAGAATTGCAGGCGGTGCTCCCGCCGGCCGTATCCGCGCGCGTGGACTGGGACGCCCTGGAACTGCAGCCCTGCAGCTTCGTCACCCCAGAGCTCCGCTCCCGCTTCAGTGATCTCCTGTTCCGCACCCGCCTGGCGGGCCACGACGCCTTCATCTATGTCCTGGTCGAACATCAAAGCCAACCCCACCCGCTGATGCCGTTCCGGATGCTGGAGTACATGGTCCGCATCTGGAACCACTACATAGACGACCACCCCAAGACCGACACCCTGCCAGTGGTGATCCCCATGGTCGTACACGCCAGCCCCAACGGACGCCGTTGGAACAAACCGACCGAGCTCGCCGACCTGATCAGCATCGACGCAGGCGCCCGCACCGCGCTCGGCGATTACCCGATCTCGGATCCGTCATCGGACAACTCGGACCCCAGGCCAGGGAGGTCATCATGACGACAGCAGACCGACTCCGCGCCGAAGGCCGCGCGGAAGGCGAGGCGAGGGGTGAAGCGAAAAGCGAAGCGAAATGGCGCGCGCAGGCTCTGATCGAGCAGCTGTCGGAGAAGTTCGGAACGCTTACCGCCGAGACTGTCGCCGCGGTCCGTTCCGCGACCCCGGAGCGGTTGCGCGCGTGGAATGCGCGGGTTCTGACAGCGGGCAGTCCCGACGAGGTGTTCGAGGATTAGTGTGCAGCACTTCCCATTTGGGATTTGCTGCACACTGATCGGCTTTCGGCACGGGCTCTCGGTGCCTCGACTACTGGGCGAGTTGGGTGCGGAGCGCGGTGGCGAACCAGTTGAAGGTTGGGGTCAGGTCGGGGAGTGGGGGCCAGGCGTTGATGGTGGCTACCAGGTGCCAATAGCGTTCTACGCGTGGGTCGTTGGCGATTTCCAGGCGGTTCAGGATCCATTCTCGGAGATTGCGGTCGTCCGGCTTGGTGAAGGTTTCGGCGTAGCGGGCTGTGAGGGTGTCGAGGACGGGTGCTGCGGCGGGGCTTTCGGGGGCGATGCCATCGGTCAGGGCTCGGGCGACTTCGGTGCGGACGGCCTCGGTGAGGTCGTGGTGGAGGCCGGTGTCGTCGCCGGCGGCGCGTTCCTCGGCCTGGTAGTCCGCCATGCGGCGGACCGCGGCGCGAAATTCCTTGTCCTGCACCAGTTCCACCAGGCCCATCCAGGCGCCGACCTGGTCGGGGGTGGGGTCGTCGGGGAGTTCCGGCATGGTGGAACGGAGCAGTTCCAGGACGGCGGGGTTGCCGTCCACGGCGCCGAAGGTGTCGTCGACGAAGTCGTGAATGATGCGGGCGCGTTCGGCTTCCGACAATTGCACCAGTTTGTGCATGAATCCCATCTCCTTGTCATCCGATCCCCGGTTGGCCACCGCGCGGAGCACCGCGCGCCGGAGCCGCAGTACGCGGATCTGTACGTCCACCGCCTCGGCGTGCGCGGTCGCGACCTCGGTCAGGGAGGTTTCGCGGGACAGCACGCGCCGCACGGTCGCCAGGTCCATGCCCAGTTCGCGCAGGGTGCGTACCAGTTCCAGGCGCGCCACGGCCTCGATGTCGTACAGCCGGTAGCCGCCGGGGCTGTACATGGTCGCCGGAACGATCCCCTTATCGGAGTAGAACCGAATGGTCTTGACCGTCAGGCCGGTGCGTTCGGCCAGCGCCCCGATCGTGTAGAGCGTTTCGTCGTCCATGCGTCAACCTTGGTGCTTCCCCTTGGTGGAGACTCAAGTCCTCGTGTCCGGCATACTCGGGGCAATCCCGGCGGAGCGGGTAGTCTGAGCCGCTGTGCACCTGAAGAGTCTGACGCTGAAGGGGTTCAAGTCCTTCGCGTCCGCGACGACGTTGCGATTCGAACCAGGGATCACCTGCGTGGTCGGGCCCAACGGGTCGGGGAAATCCAACGTCGTCGACGCGCTCACCTGGGTGATGGGTGAGCAGGGCGCGAAAGCGCTGCGGGGCGGGAAGATGCAGGACGTCATCTTCGCCGGTACCACGGGCCGCGCCCCGCTCGGTCGTGCCGAAGTCACGCTGACCATCGACAACTCCGACGGCGTGCTGCCCATCGAGTACTCCGAAGTGTCCATTACCCGCCGCATGTTCCGGGACGGCGCGGGCGAGTACGAGATCAATGGAAACTCCTGCCGGCTCATGGATGTCCAGGAGCTGCTCAGCGACTCCGGCATCGGCCGGGAAATGCACGTCATCGTCGGGCAGGGCCAGCTGTCGGCGATTCTGGAATCGCGGCCGGAGGATCGGCGGGCCTTCATCGAGGAGGCCGCGGGCGTGCTCAAGCACCGGCGGCGCAAGGAGAAGGCGGTCCGCAAGCTGGACGCCATGCAGGCCAACCTGGCCCGCCTCACCGACCTCACCACCGAATTGCGCAGGCAGTTGAAGCCGCTGGGCCGGCAGGCCGAGGTGGCCCGCCGCGCCGCGACCGTCCAGTCCGAGCTCCGCGACGCCCGCTTGCGCCTGGCCGCCGACGATCTGGTGAGCCGCCGCCGCGAACTGGAGAGTCAGCAGAGCAAGGAGGCCTACGCCCGCGAGCAGCAGGTCAACATGCAGGCCGAGCTGGACGCCGCCAATGCCGCCCTGGCCCAGCAGGAATTCGAGCTCTCCAAGCTCACCCCCAGCGCCGAGGCCGCCGCCCAGACCTGGTTCCAGCTGTCCGCCCTGACCGAACGCGTCAATGCCACTATTCGCATTGCCCGCGATCGCGCCCGCAACCTCACCATCGAGCAACCCGCCGGCGCCGGCCGCGACCCGGAACAGCTGGAGCGCGAGGCGGATCGGGTCGAAGCCGAAGAGGCCGAACTACGCGAAGCGGTCGAAATGGCCACCGAAACGTTGGAAGCCGCCCGCGAGCAACTGCACGAACGCGAGCAGGCCGCCAAGGCCGCCGAACAGGCCCACCTGGCCGCCGTCCGTGCCATCGCCGACCGCCGCGAGGGCCTGGCCCGCCTGTCCGGCCAGGTCGATACCCTGCGCATCCGCGCCCAGTCCGTGGACGGCGAGATCGCACGCATGTCCACCGGCATCGCCGAGGCCCGCCGCCGCGGCGAGGACGCGAACGCCGAATTCGACGCCGTCCAGGGCGAATTGAGCGAACTCGACGCGGGTGAGGAGGGCCTCGACACCTCCTACGAGCACGCCGCCCAGGCGCTCGCCCTGGCCGACCAGCGCGTCACCGAACTGCGCGAGAAGGACCGCGAGGCCGGTAAACGCGTCGCCTCGCTGACCGCCCGCATCGAGGCCCTCACCATGGGTCTGCGCCGCAAGGACGGTGTGGCCTGGCTGCTCGAGCACCGCACCGACGGCCTGCTCGGCCCGCTGTCCGGGCTGATCCGGGTGCACGGCGGTTTCGAGTCCGCGGTCGCCGCCGCACTGGGCCCGCTGGCCGATGCCGTCGCCGCCGACACCGGGCCCTCGGCCCACGCCGCCGTGCACGCCCTCAAGGAATCCGACGGCGGCCGCGCCGCCATCGTCTACGCCGACGCCACCGATCACCCGGTGGCACCGGCGGATTCGCGACTACCGGCGGCCGCGCGCTGGCTCACCGAGGTGGTGGACTGCCCCGCCGACCTGCGCGGCGCCATCGCCGCCCTCACCGCCGGCATCGCCGTCACCGACGATCTCGCCACCGCCGCCCGGGTCCTCGCCGAGCGCCCGGAACTGCGCGTGGTCACCCGCGACGGAGACCTCACCGGCAGCGGCTGGCTGCTCGGCGGCTCCGACCGCGCCCCCAGCCAGCTCGAGGTGCAGGCCGACATCGATTCCGCCAAGGACGAATTGGCCTCCTGGCAGCGCACGGCCGAGGAACTCGAGGCCGCGCTCGCGGGCGCGCTTGCTGAGCAGTCCGACCGCAAGGAGGCGGTCGACCACGCCCTGCTCGCCCTGCACGAATCCGATCAGGCCCTGGTCGCCATCTACGACCGCCTGGGCCGCCTCGGCCACGCCGCCCGCACCGCCCAGCGCGAATGCGACCGCCTGCTGGCCCAGCGCGACGATGCCGAAACCGGCCGCGAGGACACGCTTTCCAAGCTGGCCGACCTCGAGGACCGGCTGCGGCACGCCGAACTCGAACAGGCCGAAATGGATCCGGAGGCCGCCGGCACCGAGACCGCGGGGTACGCCCGCGAGGAGGCCGCCGTCGCCCTCGCCGAGGCCCGCTCGATGGAGGTCGAGGCCCGCCTGGCCGTCCGCACGGCCGAGGAGCGTGCGGAATCGGTACGCGGCAAAGCGGATTCGCTGCGCCGCGCGGCCCGCGCCGAACGCGAGACCCGCGCCCGCGCCGAACGCGCCCAGGCCGCCCGCCGCCAGGCCGGCGCAGTCGCCGCCGTGGTCGCCGAGTCCGCGGAACGGGTGGCCGCCGAACTCGAGCAGGTGGTCGGCCAGGCCGCCACCCGCCGCGACGAATTGGTGCGCCGCCGTAGCGAATTCGCGGCCCAGGCGGAGCAGACCAAGGAACGCTCCCGCGCCCTCACCACCCAGCTCACCCAGCTCACCGACGCCGTGCACCGCGACGAGGTGGCCCGCGCCCAGGCCGCGCTGCGCATCGAACAGGTCGAGACCACCATCTCCGAGCAGTTCGGCATCAGCCTCGACGACCTGATCGCCGAATACGGCCCGGACGTCCCGATGCCGCCCACCGCGCTGGAGCTGATGGAGTACGAGCAGGCCCGCGACCGCGGCGAAGCCGTCAGCGCACCCCAGCCCATGCCCTACGACCGCGCCACCCAGGAGCGCCGCGCCAAGCGCGCCGAGAAGGACCTCACCACCCTCGGCAAGGTGAATCCCCTGGCGCTGGAGGAATTCGCGGCCCTCGAGGAGCGCTACACCTTCCTCAATACCCAGCTCGAGGACGTCAAGAAGGCCCGCCAGGATCTGCTCGACGTGGTCGCCGAGGTGGACGAGCGCATCCTGCAGGTCTTCACCGAGGCCTACGAGGACGTCGAACGCGAATTCACCGGGGTCTTCGGCCGCCTGTTCCCCGGCGGTGAGGGGCGGCTGCTGCTCACCGATCCCAGCGACATGCTCACCACCGGCGTCGAGGTCGAGGCCCGCCCGCCGGGCAAGAAGGTCAAGCGGCTGTCGCTGCTCTCCGGTGGCGAGAAGTCCCTTGCGGCAGTGGCTTTCCTGGTGTCGATCTTCCGGGCCCGGCCCTCCCCGTTCTATGTCATGGACGAGGTCGAGGCGGCGCTGGACGACACCAACCTGCGCCGGCTCATCGGCCTGTTCGAGCAGCTGCGCGAGAAGAGCCAGCTCATCGTCATCACCCACCAGAAGCCGACCATGGAGATCGCCGACGCGCTCTACGGCGTCAGCATGCGCGGTGACGGCATCACACAGGTGATCTCGCAGCGCATGCGCGGGGAGAATCTGGTCGGCGCGACACCGTGACCCGGTGACGACCGTGGTGCCGCCGTCCCGGTGAGCGGGATTGCGGTGCGGCGCAAAGTGAAACGCCTGCGGGTCGCACGGGCGAGGTATTAGCGTCCGGCCCCATGAGACGCTCCATCGCAGTACTGGCCGCCGGCATCGCCGTCGGCCTGGTCGCCCCGCTCCCGGTCGCCCTGGCCGACTCCGGATCCTCCGCACTCGGATCCGGATCGGCCTCCGGCTCGGGCACCGGTTCCCTGTCCGGTTCCGGCGGCAGCAACAGCAACCTGCCGCCCTACAGCCAGTGGATCGGCGACATCACCCCGATCGCCGCTGACGCGCAGACCTACCTCACCACCGCGCTGCCCGGAACCGCCAAGCCCGCCATCGTCTTCGACGTCGACAACACCGTGCTCGAGACGACCTACCATCCGGGCCCGATCACTCCGGCCATCCAGCCGATCCTGAAGCTGGCGCAGTGGGCGAAAAGCCAAGGCGCGTCCATCATCTTCGTGACCGGCCGGCCCGCGCTCATGAACTTCTACACCCAGATCAACCTGACCACCGTCGGCTACCCGGTGGACGGGCTCTACGGCGGCGGCCTCACCACCGGCTCCAGCGGCGCGGGCGCCCTCGCCGACTACAAGACCGCCACCCGCGCCTCCATCGAGGCCCAGGGTTACACCATCGTCGCCAATATCGGCAACAGCGCCTCCGACCTGTCCGGCGGCCATGCACTGAAAACCTTCAAGCTGCCCGACTACAACGGCGCCCTGCCGTGATCTACCGAGTCCCGTGACCGCGGGAGAGGAGGCTCCGGTCCTCCTCGCCCGCGGTACTCACCCGTCCAGCAGCGACTTCAGCCGCGCCGCACCGGTTTCGGCCAGCCACATGTCGAAAGTCCGCAAACCGGGGTGGATTTCGCGCAGCGCGGGAATGTCGGCGTGCCAGCCCTGGCCCTGCCGCGACAAGCGCCAGACCGCCCCGACCTCGGGCCCCATGGCATCGGCCTCGGCCTCGGTGCCCTCCAGGTATCGCACCGCATGCCCGGTGGCGGCCGTGATGGCCGCGGCCGCGGCGGGCATGGTCGGATCGTCACCCGCCAATTCCAGGACCTGGCCGTGGAATCGGGCCGGATCCGCGAAGGCCAGGTGCGCGAACACGGCGATATCGTCGAGGGCGATGGACTGCACCGGCCGGTCCGCCGGGAACAGATGCTTGTGCACGCCATCGTTGATGCCGTCCACCGGGAAGCCCTGCATGAAGTAGTTCTCCATGAAGCGGGCCGGGCGCAGGATCGTCCAGTGCAGACCACTGGACTGCAACGCCTCCTCCACTCGCCGCTTGCCCTGCGCACCCCACTTGCCGTCCTCGGTGTAGGAGGCGACGGTGGTGAACACGATGAACTCCACCCCGGCGGCGCGCGCCGCCGCGATGAACCGCGTGCCGCGCTCGACCTCCAGTTCGGTGTCCCAGCCGTTCGGGCCGAAGGTCGCGGGCGGTACCAGGAAGGCCGCGCCCACGCCGGACAGTGCCGGAGCAAGGGACTCGGGAGCGTCGAAGTCCCCGCCGGCCAGTTGCGCGCCCGCGGCCGCGAGTTCCTGTGCCGCAGGCGATTCCGGATCACGCACCAGCGCCCGCACCGCCCGGCCGGCGGCGAGCAGCCGGCGCGCGGTGGCCCCGCCCTGCTTGCCGGTCGCCCCGGTCACCAGCACCAGATCATTGCGAGAAGGCTCGGTCGGATCATTTCGAGAAGACATCGTCAGCCGTTCGTTCGGTAGTATTCGGGTCGGTCGACCCGAATATGGACGCTAGAACCGCCCGTTTCCGTTGACCACCACCGGAAAGGACCCGCGTAACGAAATGTCCGCGCCCAGCCTGTCCCACGTAGAGCCCACCCTGTCCGACATGGAGCGCACCCTGTCCCGCGTAGAGCCGACCGCGCTCCGCGACAAGCCCGCCCCGAACACCCGGTCCGATGCGCGCCGCAATCGCGCGCTGGTGCTGGCCGCGGCGCAGCGGGCCCTCGCCGAGGGCGGCGTCGCGGTGTCGCTGGCCGAGGTGGCCCGCCGCGCGGGCGTCGGCGCGGGCACCGTCTACCGGCATTTCCCCACCAAAACCGCACTGCTGGAAGCGGTCATGCAGCAGCGCATCGACCGCCTCACCGCTCTCGCGCACCGCCTGCGGGATGCGCCCGACCCGGGCCGGGCCTTCTTCGTCTTCTGTACCGAGGTCATCGTCTCGTCCCATCGCAACCAGGCCGTCTGCGACCTGGCCGCCAATGACGGCTGGCCGCGCGAACTGGTGCAGGACGCGGGCGCCCGCTTCCACACCGCCCTCGACGATCTGCTGGTCGCCGCGCAGCGCGCCGGCGCGGTCCGCCCGGACCTCGCGCTCTCCGACGTGCTGGCCCTGTTCACGGGATGTGTTGCCATCCAACGCCTCAGCCCGGGTCGCGAACTGTCCCGCCCCGCCGCCCTGGTCCTGGATTCCATGCGCGCCCGGGCCGCATCCGGCATCGTAACGAAACTCCGGAACCGGCCCGCGCCCCGTGATGAAACCAGGGCGCGTGACGAAACACCCCACTGCCCGATCTGCGCCACCCCGATCCACCCGACCGGCACCGGCCGCCCGGCCCGCTACTGCTCCGCTGCCTGCCGTCAGAAGGCCCATCGCCGTCGCCACGCCACCCCCGCATGAGCCCCTGATCGGCCCCGCCCTGAAAGCCGTTGGGGCACTTCGTGACCTGGGTGTGTCCGAACGGATGCGAAGGTGTGACGAGGCGGGTGTGGAGGCGAAAAATACTGGTAGAAGGCCATATTTGGCGTCTTCGTATGGGCCCGCAACAGGGCGGTGGGGAAGTACGCTCCCTGCGTGGTTTGGGTGTCGGCCGCGACGTTCGGTGTCGCATGGTGGCTCGGTTTGTATCTACTGGCGCGGGATCCGCGAAAGCCGTTGTTACGCAGGGCTGCCATCGGGCTGGTGGCATTCGCCGCGGCCGTGGTGGCGGATCGGCTGGCCGGCGGCAACTCCTGGTTCGACGGTCCGCGGATCGTGCTGGTGTGCGCGCCGGTGCTGGCCTTCAGCGGAGTCTTCGTGCGGCTGCTGCCCCTCGGCGCCGTCGAGCGCGTGGACCGCTGGTGGCGGGTCGGGCTGCTGCCACTGTCAGCCCTGCTGGCCATGCCCGCCGCGGGCGGCTTCCTGCCCGCCGGGTACCTGCTCGGCGCGCTCACCCTGCTGGCGCTGCTCGGCACCATGCTCGGGATGCTGGGACAGCACGCCGAATGGTCCGAGGATTCGCGGCGGTCGGCGGCCGGGCTGCTCACCATCGGCGCGCTGCTGCTCGGGCTCAGCGCGGCCCTGATCCTGTTGGGGCTCAACGTCCTGCCGCGCACGGCCATGCTGTCGGTGATCGCGGCCGACCTGGTGGTGCTGGGCCTGGGCATCGCCGTGGTGGACGCCTACGACGAGGGCGAGGCGCTGCGCGCCGACATGACCCACTCGCTGGTGCTCTCGGCGGCCACCGCGGCCGTGTTCGGCGGTCAGGCCGCGCTCGCCCTCACCCTGGCCGGTGAGCGCCCCGCCCTGATCGCCCTGTTCTTCGGCGCCGTCGCCGGCTCCATCACCCTGCAGGTCCTCCACGGCCCCCTGCACGCCGGCGCCGACCGTGTGGCCTTCGCCTCGGACCCGCAGCTGTGCGCGGCCCGCGTCGAATTGCGCAGCGCCACAGAGGCATTGCTGCGCAGGGGTAGCGACAACGAGCTGCACACCGGCGGATGAGCCGACTGCGGCAGGGTCTCAGAGCAGGTCGCTGACGTCGTCGGGGACGTCGACGGCGTACTTGCGCAGGGTTTCCATGGGCACCACCTCGAGGGCGTTCTCGTGGGTGGCGGCCAGCACCACCGGCGCGGCCACCCCGTCCTCGTGGGCGTGCAGCCAGCGCACGGCCACCACACACCACCTGTCGCCCGGTTGCAGGCCCGGGAAGTTGTTCTCGGGCCGCGGAGTGACGAGATCGTTGCCGATCGACTTCTGGTGCTCCAGGAATTCCGCCGTCACCACGGTGCAGACGGTGTGGCTGCCCAAATCCTCGGGACCGGTGCTGCAGCATCCGTCCCGGTAGAAGCCGGTGAGAGGATCGGTGCCACACTCCTCCAGCGGTCCCCCAAGCACATTTCGATCGGTCACGTCGCCGATCCTATTGTCTCGGTGTCGCATTCGCCGCTCCTTCCGCACTGTGGCACGATCTCGAGCAGACCGGTTGGTAGTTGCTGGGATTTCCAAGCCCCTCCCCGGCGTGTCTCCGCATCGGACGGCCTCGCTGTGTGATAGACGACACTGCCCTGCGTGATAGACGACACTGCCCTGCGACGCGTCGGTAGGTATGTGAATCCGGCAATACAGGTGCCTCTGAAAGGATGGGGGCGTGACGACTGCTGAACTGTGGATTCTCATCGCCGCGATCGCGGCGGTGCTGCTCGTGGCGCTGGTTGCCGGCTACGCCCTGAACAAGCGCCGCCGGATCTCGCTGACCCCGGAGGTCACCGAGACCAAGGAGGTGACCGACCGGTCGGGCGGATATCAAGCCTCGACCGGATTCAACTTCAGCCAGGGCAGCGGCACCGCCGAGCGCGAGCAGGCGCCCGCCGCCAAACCCGAGCCGCAACCGCTGCCGCTCCCGCCCGAGCGCACCGACGACGAGGGTCAGCCGCACGTCGGCGACGACGCCGCCGTCCCGCGCGACGCCGCCAAGCGCAGCATCACCAATGTCCGCCTCCCCGAACCGGTCCAGGGCCCCGAGCCCGCTCCGGCCACCGAGCCCGTCACGCCCACCGAGCCCGTCGCCACCGAATCCGCCCCGGCCACCGAATCCGCCCCAGCCGCTGAGGCCGGCGAGGCCGCCGACGCGGGTGACGCGGCCGCGCAGTCGACCGAGAACGCCGAGGACAACGCCCGAGCCGCGGCGGTCGAGGCCGCCGAGCAGGCCGGTGAGACCGCGGCCGGCACCGCCGCCGGGGATGTCGTCGAGCACCCCGCCTCGGAAGAGGCCGCCGCCGAGGAGGCCGCCGAGGCCGCGGTCGCCGCCGCCGAGGTGGCCGCTGCCGCCGAGGCCGCCATCGCCGCGCACGCGGGTGCGCCCGCCGCCGCGCCCGAAACCGCGCCCCCCGCCGAGGCTGCCGCCCCGGCCATCGCCGAGATCGAGCCCACCGCGGGCCGGTTGACCCGGTTGCGCGGTCGCCTGTCCCGCTCCCAGAACGCCGTCGGCAAGTCGCTGCTCGGCCTGCTGGGCGGTGGCGATCTGGACGAGGACTCGTGGGAGGAGATCGAGGACACCCTGGTCATGGCCGACCTGGGTACTGCCAGCACCGCCGCCATCGTGGAGCGGCTGCGTCAGGAGATGGCCGCCCGCAGCATCCGCACCGCCGCCGACGCGCGCGCCCTGTTGCGCGAGGTGCTCGTCGACGCGCTACGACCCGAGCTGGATCGCTCCATCCGTGCCCTACCGCACGCCGATCACCCCTCGATCCTGCTGGTCGTGGGCGTGAACGGCACCGGAAAGACCACCACCACCGGCAAATTGGCGCGTGTGCTGGTGGCCGACGGCCGCCGGGTGCTGCTGGGCGCGGCCGACACCTTCCGCGCCGCGGCCGCCGATCAGCTGCAGACCTGGGGTGAGCGCGTGGGCGCGGAGACCGTGCGCGGCAAGGAGGGCGCGGATCCCGCGGCCGTGGCCTTCGACGCGGTGTCGGCCGGTATCGATCGCGGCGTGGACGTGGTGCTCATCGACACCGCCGGTCGCCTGCACACCAAGACCGGCCTGATGGACGAGCTGGGCAAGGTCAAGCGCGTGGTGGAGAAGAAGGCCGCGGTGGACGAGGTCATCCTGGTGCTCGACTCCACGGTCGGCCAGAACGGCCTGATGCAGGCGCGGGTCTTCGCCGACGTCGTGGACATCACCGGTGTCGCGCTGACCAAGCTGGACGGAACCGCCAAGGGCGGAATCGTCTTCCAGGTGCAGCATGAGCTGGGCGTTCCGGTCAAACTGGTCGGTTTGGGAGAGGGCGCCGACGACCTCGCACCCTTCGAACCGGGCGCCTTCGTCGACGCCCTGCTGGGTTAACCGCTACTGAACTGCATCGATACCGAAATCAACATCATCCTCACCCGGTCGTCCTAACGGCGGTGCGGTTTCGGAAACGTGACCGCAACAGTGCAAGCTCACCCGTTCACCTAGGCGAAACGCCGCAGGATCACGGCTGAAACACCGACTGGTGAATCTCATTGCAGGCTTATTCGCAGGTTGCTGCGGGGCCAGAGATGAGGAGGACAAAGGTGGCGTACCCCATCGTTGATTTGCCGAACACCGGCGACACAGCCTGGATGTTGGCGAGTTCGGCATTGGTGCTTTTGATGACCCCGGGGCTCGCGTTCTTCTACGGCGGCATGGTCCGTAGCAAGAACGTGCTCAACATGATCATGATGAGCATCAGTGCCATGGGCATCGTCGGCGTGCTATGGGCAATCTTCGGATTCTCGGCAGCGTTCGGCAACAACAAGTTCGGACTGATCGGCAACCCGAAGCAGTTCTTCGGCCTCAAGGGCCTGATCGGTCCCGACGCGGTCGCGGATTCCGATCCAACCAAGGTCGTCGGGATCCCGCTGGCCGGTAACACCCACATTCCGATGACCGTGTTCGTGGCGTTCCAGCTGATGTTCGCGATCATCACCGTCGCCCTGATCTCGGGCGCGGTGGCGGACCGTCTGAAGTTCGGCGCCTGGGCGCTGTTCGCCGCGGTCTGGGCCACGATCGTCTACTTCCCGGTCGCGCACTGGGTCTTCGACTTCAACGCCACCGACTCCGACGGCAATGTCATTCACGAGGGCGGCTGGATCGCCAACAAGCTGCACGTGATCGACTTCGCCGGTGGTACCGCGGTCCACATCAACGCCGGTGCCGCGGGCCTGGCCCTCTGCCTCGTCCTGGGTAAGCGCAAGGGCTGGCCGAAGACCCCGATGCGTCCGCACAACCTGCCCTTCGTCATGCTCGGCGCCGGTCTGCTGTGGTTCGGCTGGTTCGGATTCAACGCCGGTTCGGCGCTGTCCTCCAACGGCACCGCGGGTTCCACCTTCCTGACCACCACCTTCGCCACCTGCTCGGCCATGCTCGGCTGGCTGCTCGTGGAGAAGCTGCGTGACGGTCACGCCACCTCGCTGGGCGCCGCGTCCGGCATCGTCGCGGGTCTGGTCGCCATCACCCCGTCCTGCTCCTCGGTGAACGTCCTCGGCGCGCTGGCCATCGGCGCGGTCGCCGGTGTGGCCTGTGCCCTGGCCGTCGGCCTGAAGTTCAAGCTGGGCTTCGACGACTCGCTCGACGTGGTGGGCGTCCACCTGGTCGGCGGCATCATCGGCACCCTGATGGTCGGCCTGGTGGCCACCAAGGAGGCGCCGGCCGGTGTCGCGGGTCTGTTCTACGGCGGCGGCTTCAACCAGCTGTGGCGTCAGGCCGTGGGAGCCGGTGTGGTGCTTGCCTTCTCGTTCATCGTGACGCTGATCATCGCGTTCGCCATCAAGTTCACCATCGGTCTCCGCGCCAAGGAGGAAGAGGAGTTCGTCGGCATGGACGAGTCGGATCACGCTGAAACGGCATACGATTTCGCTGCTGTGGGTGGTGCGGCGCGCACCGCCGCCGTCAAGGAGGCATGACGAAAATGAAACTGATCACTGCGATCGTGAAGCCGTTCACCCTGGAGGACGTGAAGACCGGCCTGGAGCAGGCGGGCGTGCTCGGCATGACCGTCAGCGAGGTTCAGGGTTACGGTCGCCAGAAGGGCCACACCGAGGTCTACCGCGGTGCCGAGTACTCCGTCGACTTCGTCCCGAAGGTTCGGGTCGAGGTGGTCGTGGACGACGCCTCCGTCGACAAGGTCGTCGAGGTCATCGTCGAGGCCGCCCGCACCGGCAAGATCGGTGACGGCAAGGTCTGGGTGACCCCGGTCGACGCCATCGTCCGGGTGCGCACCGGCGAACGCGGTTCCGACGCTCTGTAGGCGGTAACCAGAACAGCGGAACCAGTGGCGGCCCCGGCCACCGTCGGTGTCGAACCGGCGGTGGCGGGGCCGCCCCCATGTGCGGCGAAGAACTGAATTCAGATGGGTGGTGGGTTGTGGGTTTCCAGCAGGAACGCGACGACAGAACCGAGGCCGAGCAGGTTTCCGGCGGAGCCTCGGACCTGGTCCGGGCCCGCAACCAACTGCTCGCGGAGCACAGCGCCAACGGCCGCGCGGCCCGTCTGGACCCCGAGGCGCTGCGGGAAGCGCTGGTGGATCTCTACGAGCTGTGGCTGACCACCAAGGGCCACGAGGTCGGCATCACCGCCGACAGCGGGCTCGCCCTCGTCGCCGTGGGCGGACTGGGCCGCCGGGAAATGCTGCCCTACTCCGACCTGGATCTGGTGCTGCTCTACGACGACGTCGATCCGCAGCGGGTCGCCGAGGTCGCCGATCAGCTCTGGTATCCGCTGTGGGACGCCCACATCAAGCTCGATCACAGCGTGCGCACCGTCCCGCAGGCGCTGCGCGTGGCCGCCGACGATCTCACCGCCGCCCTCGGCATGCTCGAGGCCCGGCACATCGTGGGCGACGACGGTCTGAGCAACCTGCTCATCAGCGGCGTGCGCCGGGACTGGCGCGCCGGAATCCGGTCCCGTTTCGACGCCCTGATCGAACAGGCCCAAACCCGCTGGCGCAGAAGCGGAGACGTCGCGCACCGCGCCGAGCCCGATATCAAGAACGGGCGCGGCGGGCTGCGGGACATCCAGCTGCTGGACGCGCTCGCCATCGCACAACTGACCGACGCCATGCCGGGGCTCGGTCCGGATGTGCCCGGTGGCGGGTTGCAGCAGGCGCATCGCCGCCTGCTGGATGTCCGCACCGAACTGCACCGGGTGGCGGGCCGGGCCCGCGACCAGTTGCGGGCCCAGGACGCCGACGAGATCGGGGCGGCCCTGCGCATCGGGGATCGCTTCGATCTGGCCCGCACGCTCAGTGATGCGGCCCGCACGGTGAGCTACTCCACCGACGTCGGGCTGCGGACCGCAGGGAACGCGCTGCCTCGGCGCGGGCTCGCGCGCTTGCGCCGCGCCCCGGTACGCCGACCACTCGATGAGGGGGTGGTCGAACACTCCGGGGAGGTGGTGCTCGCCCGCGATGCCCGGCCGCAGCGCGATCCCGGGCTGATCCTGCGGGTGGCCGCGGCCTCGGCGCAGACCGGGCTGCCGATGTCGGCGACCACGCTCAACCGGCTCGGCGAGGACGCGCCCGAGCTACGCGAGCCGTGGCCCAAGGAAGCCCTCAACGACCTGCTGGTCCTGCTGGGCACGGGCCGCGGCGCCGTCGATGCCGTGGAGGCACTGGACCGGACGGGCCTGTGGGGCAGGCTCTTTCCGGAATGGGGCGTGGTGCGCGACCTGCCGCCGCGCGATGCCATGCACACCTGGACCGTGGACCGTCACCTCATGGAGACCGTCGCCCAGGCCGGGGCGCTGTCCACCCGGGTCGCCCGCCCGGACCTGCTGCTGCTGGGCGCGCTGCTGCACGATATCGGCAAGGGCCGCACCGAGGATCACAGCGTGGTCGGTGCGGAGCTGGCCGTCTCCATCGGAAATCGCCTGGGGCTGTGGCCTTCCGACGTGCAGACGCTCGCGGGCGTGGTGCGCCACCACTTGCTGCTGCCCGACACGGCCACGCGGCGCGACATCACCGATTCCGACACCGTGAAGATGGTGATCGACGCGCTCGACGGTGACCCGCAGCTGCTGGAACTGCTGCACGCCCTGGCCGAGGCCGACGCGCTGGCCACCGGGCCCGGCGTGTGGAACGACTGGAAGGCCTCGCTCATCGGCGATCTCGTGCGCAACTGCCGCACGGCCATGGCGGGCTACGCCCTGCCCGAGCCGACCCCGATTCCCGACGAGCTGCGCGCCCGCGCGGAATCCGGTGGCGTGCACGTGGATCTGAAGCCGGGAGAGAGCCGCTACCAGCATGTGGTCACCGTGGTCGCGCCCGACAATCCGGGTCTGCTCTCCGACGCGGCGGGTGTGCTGGCCGTGCACTCGCTGCGGGTGCTGTCGGCCGAACTCGCCAGTGTGGGCGCCTCGGCCATCGATACCTTCGTCGTGGCACCGCGTTTCGGTGATCCGCCGGACCCGGGCCTGCTGCGCCAGGAACTGATCCGCGCCATCAACGGCGACCTGGATCTGGCCTCGGTGCTGGCCCGCAAGGAGCGCGATGCGGGCGGCGCCCAGCCGAGGCCGTTCGCGCAGGCGCGGCCGCGGGTGTTCTGGCACGAGACCGCCGATCCGGGCCGGGTGCTGCTGGAATTGCGTGCCGAGGATCGCATCGGGTTGCTGAGCCGGTTGGCCGCGGCGCTGGCCGAGGCCGGGGTGAATGTCTGCTGGGCGAAGGTGGTGACCATGGGTTCGGCGGTCATCGACTCGTTCTGCCTGGATCTGGGCGCTTCCGACACGCCCGGGCGGCGGGCGGAGATCGAGGCGGCGATGCTGACGGTGGTGCCGCCGCAACAACCGAAGAAACCTCTCGAATCGGACAGCTGAATCGGATCTCCCGGCGGTTTCCCCATTGTTCGCCAGGAACCGGGATTAGCGGGCAAACCGCATGTCTGCCGGTTAATAAGAATGTTGCAGGAGATTTGCTGCAATACCGATCGGGTGATCGCAGTCACACCCTAGTATTCGCGTGCAAGGTCGATCCGGAGGTCCCAAGCTGTCGCGAGCATGAGGGGAGCAGGTCGGTGGCAATCGAAGTCGTATCCGCGTCGATGATGACCAGCGATTTGACCGCACACATCGCCCGCTGCGTCGGTGGTGATCGCTGGGTGGTCTCCTGGCTGCCAGGGCGCACCCTGAGCGGTCAGCAGGCGGTGACCGCGATGACCATCGCGTCCACCGTCGCCGACCAGGCGCCCTCCGACGCCGAATGGGCGTTGCTGGACGGGCTCGCCCTGGAACTGGGCCTCACCGCCCGCGAGGCGGTCGGTATGGTCGCCACCGAGAACCATGATCTGCGGCGGCCCGGCCCGCGTCCCCGCTCGCTGGAATAGCCGCCGGAACCGCTTGCCACGCCGCCTCGTTCGCGCAGGTCCGAGCCTGGCGCAACGGCATCACGCGGATCCCACTACCCTGGTATCTCGAGTGACGTCCCTCGAGATCAGGAGCATCGGTGTTCGAATCCCTTTCCGACCGGTTGGCCGGTGCCCTCAAGGATCTGCGTGGCAAGGGACGCCTGTCGCCGGCGGACATCGACGCGACCGCCCGTGAGATCCGGCTGGCGCTGCTCGAAGCCGACGTGGCGCTGCCCGTGGTGCGCGGCTTCATCGCCAAGATCAAGGAGCGGGCCAAGGGCTCCGAGGTCTCCGCCGCCCTGAATCCGGCGCAGCAGGTCGTCAAGATCGTCAACGAGGAGCTCATCAATATCCTCGGCGGCGAGACCCGGCGGGTGCGGCTGGCCAAGAACCCGCCGACCGTCATCATGCTGGCCGGTCTGCAGGGTGCCGGTAAGACCACCCTCGCGGGCAAGCTCGCCAAATGGCTGAAGGCGCAGGGACATACGCCGCTGCTGGTGGCCTGTGACCTCCAGCGTCCCGGCGCGGTCACCCAGCTGCAGGTGGTCGGCGAGCGGGCCGGGGTGGCGGTCTTCGCGCCGCACCCGGGCACCTCCATCGGCGGCGGCGAGAACCCGCTGGGCGTCTCGGCCTCCGACCCGATCGATGTGGCGCGCGCCGGTATCGAAGAGGCGAAGACCAAGCAGTACGACGTGGTCATCGTCGACACCGCCGGTCGCCTCGGCATCGACGAGGAGCTCATGCGGCAGGCCGCGGGCATCCGCGACGCCGTCAACCCCGACGAGACCCTGTTCGTCCTCGACGCCATGATCGGTCAGGACGCGGTCGCCACCGCCGAGGCCTTCCGCGACGGCGTCGGCTTCACCGGTGTCGTGCTCACCAAGCTCGACGGCGACGCCCGCGGTGGTGCGGCCCTGTCGGTGCGTGAAATCACCGGTCAGCCCATCCTTTTCGCCTCCACCGGCGAGAAGCTCGAGGACTTCGACGTCTTCCACCCCGACCGCATGGCCAGCCGCATCCTCGGCATGGGCGACCTGCTCACCCTGATCGAGCAGGCCGAACAGGTCTACGACGCCAAGCAGGCCGAGGAGGCCGCCCGCAAGATCGGCTCGGGTGAGCTGACCCTCGAGGACTTCCTCGAGCAGATGCTGGCCATCCGCAAGATGGGCCCGATCGGCAACCTGCTGGGCATGCTGCCCGGCGCGGGGCAGATGAAGGACGTGCTGGCCCAGGTCGACGACAAGCAGCTCGACCGGGTGCAGGCCATCATCCGTGGCATGACCCCCGCCGAGCGCGCCAACCCCAAGATCATCAATGCCTCCCGCCGCCTGCGCATCGCCAATGGCTCGGGCGTCGCGGTGTCCGACGTCAACCAGCTGGTCGACCGGTTCTTCGAGGCCAGGAAGATGATGGGCGCGATGTCCCGGCAGTTCGGCCTGCCGGGCGCGGGCCGTGGTGGCAAGAACACCAAGAAGGGCAAGAAGGGCAAGAAGGGCGGGCGCGGCCCGACCCCGCCGAAGGTGCGCGGCGGCTTCCCCGGTATGCCCGGCCTCCCGGGCGGCATGCCCGCCGGTATGCCCGACCTCTCCAACCTCCCCGCCGGTCTCAACGAGCTGCCGCCGGGCCTGGAAGGTTTCGACCTCTCGAAGCTGAACTTCCCCAAGAACTGATCCACGCGAACCCGATTCGGCCCCACCCCACCCGGGCGGGGCCGAATTGCGTTCCCGGCCAAGGGTCATCGTGCGTTCTTACCCAGGATTCGATCGACATCGCCATCGGTGCCCCCAACGCCCAACTGGTCCTGTACGCCGATGACGACTACTGCGCCATGGGTCATGCCGTGCAATGGTCGGAATTATCGGTACGGTTCCTGCGTGACCACTTGGTGTCCTCCGACGCGGCAGAACCGGTGATGCGATGACCGAACCCACCCCGCTCCCGCGCCTGCGCCGCACCCTCGACCGCGACCGGCGGCGCATCCTCCGCCAGATCGACACCGGTGGCGGGTGGACGACGGTCGGCGAATCCGAGGGCGGCGCAGCCGATCTCGTGCCCTCGGCCTGGACCGAGGAGTTCGAGCTGGCCCGCTACGAGCGCCTGGACCTCGCCGATGGGGCCACGGTGCTGCCGGTATGCCCGGCCTCGTTCCGGGACTTCATGCTCTACGAGAAGCATGCCGTGGACGCCGCGCGCGGGATGGCCCGCCGATTCCTGCCCGCCGGATACCGGCTCGGGCAGGCGTTCGAGACGCTGACCCGCCGGACGTTCCCGGCCTACCGGCCGCACCGGCTCTGGTACGCCCAGCCCATCTACTACCTGTCCAATGCGCTGACCATCGTGCCCTCGGGTGTCCCGATCGCGCCGCCCGCCTACAGTCGCGCACTGGATTTCGAGCTCGAACTCGGGGTGGTGCTGGGCGTTCCCCTGCGCGACGCGTCGCCGGAGGAGGCGCTGGCCGCGATCGCGGCGGTGGTGGTCGTCAACGACTTCTCGGCGCGGGATGTGCAATTGGCGGAAATGCGGTCGGGTTTCGGCCCGCAGAAGTCCAAGCATTTCGTCAGCTCGATGTCCGGGACGGCGGTCGCCGGTGCGGCGGTGGCCGACCGGCTCGATCGGCTCACGGCCACGGTGGCGATCAATGGGGAGACGGTGTCCCGCACCGGGACCGGGGGCATGCGCTTCTCGCTCGGTGAGGCCATTGCGCATGTCTCGCGCTCGGAGCAGCTGTATCCGGGTGAGCTGCTGGCCACCGGCACCCTGCCTGGTGGCAGCGGTATGGAAGTGGGCCGCTGGCTGGCTCCCGGCGACGAGCTGCGCCTGGAGATCGACGGCATCGGCGTCATCGAACATCGAATCCAGCCGTGATCGACCACCGAATCCGGCACTGAGGAGGGGTACGTGAAAATCGACCAGGTTTCCGATTCCGTCTACGTCGTCGCGGGCACGAACGTCAACTGGGCGTTGGTCAGTGACGAGCGCGGCGTGACCGTCGTGGACGCCGGATATCCCGCCGACACCGAGTCGGTGCTGAGCTCGGTGCGCCAGATCGGGCACGAGCTCGGCGATATCGCCGCGGTCCTGCTGACCCACGCGCACCTCGATCACATCGGTGCGATTCCGACCCTGGTCGAACGCCTGGGCGTGCCGGTCTACACCGGCGCCGAGGAGGTCCGGCACGCCAAACGTGAGTACCTGCAGCAGATCACGCCCGTGGACATGGTGCGGCAGTTGCGGACTCGGCGCGGGGCGGTCTGGGTCGCGCAGACCCTGCGCGCCTGCGTCGGTCACATCGGGATGACCGTGCCGACCGCTCGAACCGCCGACGCCGACACCCTGGCGGCGCTACCCGGCGGTTTCGTCGAGGTGCCGACGCCCGGTCACACCAACGGTCACACGGCGTATCTGATGCCGTCCGAGGGTGTGCTGTTCTCCGGCGACGCCCTGGTCACCGGTCACCCCCTATTGCTCGAGACCGGTCTGCAACTTCTTCCGAGCGTGTTCAACCACGATGAGGCGGGGACGCTCGCGAGCGCCCGCGCGCTCAGCACGCTGGAGGCCGGGATTCTGGTTCCCGGGCATGGGCTGCCGGTCCGGCACGACCTGTCGAGCCTGCTGGGCGATTTCGCCCGGCCGTGATCGGCGGGCCGGGCCGCCGCGGGCCACAGGTTCCGGCGGCGGCCAGGGGCCGACGGTGAGGTCAGATCGGCAGGCAGGGGTTGTCGTTGCCGGGCGTGACCTTGGTGCTGCCGGTGCTCAATCCGATACTGCAGAGGATCACGGCCACGATCGAGATGGGTGCCGCAGCCGAGGCGGTGATCATGCCCGGATCCCAGTTGACTCCGAACGCGCTGGACCCCGAGCTGGTCGCTATGGGGGCGGCGGTGGTGGTGTCCGGGGACGGCTGGTCGAGGGAGACGGGCGCGGCCTGTGCGGTGGCGCCGACTGCGGTGACGGTCGCGCCGATCGCCAACGCGGCGACTGTCAGGCGGATTCGATTGCGGGCGAACAACAATGACATGGGTGGGCCTCCAGCAAAGTGATGTGTGACCCGATCGTAAACGGATATTGAAACTCGCGTGCTTCAAATTTTGAATGCGGGTGCAGTTGACGGCCGCGAGGCACACGCTGCTGCGGCACGCGGATCTGCTTGCGGCACAGGCGGAGAGCGCACGGGCGGAGCTGGCGGCGCACCGGGCGGGCATCGCGGGAGTGCTGCGGATCAGTGCGATGCCGACCGCCCTCGCGGCCCTGGTGGCGCACGGGTTCGGGGTGAGTCCGGTGCCCCGGCTCGCGTTCCTGCCGCCGGAGCTGGCGGTGGTGCGCGTCCCGCTGCACGACGATCCGGTCCCGGTCCGCCGTCATCTGTCCGCGGTGCGGCGGGGCGGCGGCCGAGCATCCGGTGATCGCGGCCGGGCTGGATGCCATTCGCGCGCTTTGCCGGGAGCGCACCGATGTCACCGTGCTCGACGACTGATGCGATAGTGGACCCGGATTCGTGTCGAGACATACGTCCCAGGCGAGGAGGTCGGCATGCGGCTGCATTTCCGCGGCATGGTCCTGCCCGATGACGAAGTCCGCGACGTCTGGGTGCGCGACGGCCGGATCTCCGCGGAGCCGATTACCGACGCCGACACCGTGCAGTCCTCCGGCTGGATCGTGCCGGGCCTGGTCGACGCCCACTGCCATGTCGGCATCAAATACGGCGGCGGACACGAGGATTCGGCGGGCGCGATCGCCCAGGCCGAGGTCGAGCGGGACGCGGGCGCCTTGCTGCTGCGCGATGCGGGCTCGCCCATCGACACCCGTTTCATCGACGACCGCGACGACCTCCCGCGCATCATCCGCGCGGGCCGCCACATCGCCCGCCCCCGGCGCTACATCCGCGAACTCGGCATCGAACTCGACGACGAGCGCGACCTGCCCGAGATCGTCGCCGAGCAGGCCCGCCGCGGCGACGGGTGGGTCAAGATCATCGGCGACTGGATCGACCGCGCGATCGGCGACCTCGCCCCACTGTGGTCCGACGACATCCTGAAGGCCGCCATCGACGCCGCCCACCGCGAGGGCGCCCGCGTCACCGCCCACGTCTTCGGCGAGGACGCCCTGCCCGGCCTGCTGAACGCCGGCATCGACTGCATCGAGCACGGCACCGGCCTCACCGACGACACCATCGCCCTGATGGCCGCCCACGGCACCGCCCTCGTCCCCACCCTCATCAATATCGACACCTTCCCCGGAATCGCCGACGGCGCAACCAAATTCCCCGACTACGCCGCCCACATGCGCGACCTGCACCGCCGCTCCCGCGCCACCGTCGCCAAGGCCCACGAGGCCGGCGTCCCCATCTACACCGGCACCGACGCCGGCGGCTCCATCCGCCACGGCCGCATCGCCGACGAGATCGCCGCCCTCGCCGGCGCCGGCTTCACCCCGCACAACGCCCTCGGCGCCTCGTCCTGGCACGCCCGCACCTGGCTCGGCCGCCCGGGCATCGAACCCGGCGCCCCCGCCGATTTCGTTGTGTACCAAGAAGACCCACGCAAGAATCTGGCCGCGCTCTCCACCCCCTCCTGGGTGGTATTACGCGGCCGCGTCTACAACCGCCGCGACCCGGTCACCAGCCACCGCTGAGCTCCGGGTGCTCAGGCGACCCGCCAAGTTCTGCACCACGAGCTGCATGCGCCGCAGGTGAGGGGTCGGTCGGACGGGTCTGGCGATTCGGCTGCGCATTCAAAGTGAATCGGTCATGCTTCAGACGTTTGTTGTTTCGACTCGATGAGGAGATGACCGTGGGGTCTATCGAAACCCTGGCCATTAGCGTGTTGGCCGGTTTGATCGTGAAGCTGCTGACGTCCGGGAGCTCCGGGCCCGGCCCGGTTCAGCCGTAGGCTCTGCGTGAGACGCAGCCCATCGGGGTCGTACCCGGTGGGCTGTGGTGTTTCCGGGGCCGGCTCAGGGCGATTTCTCCGGGCCGCCGGTGCTCTGGCAGAATGGACGATCGTCCTCATCGAGGACAGTGTCAGCCCGTCTCCGGTTCCGTACCGCGCGGCGGTCACAGCACTTGACGCAAAACCGGGTCCACCTCGTGTGGGCTGCTGAATTGCGACGTGACCAACCATTTGAAAGGCATCAGCTCATGGCTGTTCGTATCAAGCTGACCCGTATGGGCAAGATCCGCAACCCGCAGTACCGCGTCGTCATCGCCGACGCCCGTACTCGTCGTGACGGCCGCGCCATCGAGTCCATCGGCAAGTACCACCCGAAGGAAGAGCCGTCGCTCATCGAGATCGACTCGGAGCGCGCTCAGTACTGGCTGGGTGTCGGCGCGCAGCCGACCGAGCCGGTGAAGCGTCTGCTGGAGATCACCGGCGACTGGCAGAAGTTCAAGGGCCTGCCGGGCGCCGAGGGCACCCTGAAGACCAAGGCCCCGAAGCCGTCCAAGCTGGACCTGTTCAACGCCGCGCTGGCCGCCGCCGAGAACGAGCCGGTCGCCGAGGCCGTCACCCCGAAGAAGAAGGCCGCCAAGAAGGACGAGGCCGCCGAGGCCGCTGAGGCCACCACCGAAGCTGCCGAGTAATGAGTGCCGTTGTCGCCGATGCCGTCGAGCACCTGGTGCGCGGCATCGTCGCCAATCCCGACGACGTCCACGTCGAGCTGATCACCAGCCGTCGTGGCCGGACCGTCGAGGTGCACGTGCACCCGGATGATCTGGGCAAGGTGATCGGTCGTGGCGGTCGTACCGCGACCGCCCTGCGCACCCTGGTCGCCGGGATCGGCGGTAAGGGCATTCGCGTCGACGTGGTCGACACGGATCAGTAGATGGAACTGGTCGTCGGGCGGGTCGCCAAGTCACACGGTGTGCGTGGCGAACTCGTCGTAGAAGTCCGCACCGACGAGCCGGAACTGCGGTTCGCGCCCGGCAGCGTCCTGAAGGGGAAGCTGCCGCGCGCGAAGCAGACGCAGGAATTCGAAGTGGAGTCGGTCCGGGAGCACTCGGGCCGGCTTCTCCTGCGTCTGGACGGCGTCGCCGACCGCACGGCCGCGGATGCGTTGCGGGGCATGCTGTTCGTGGTGGACTCCGCGGATCTGCCACCGTCGGAGGACCCGGACGAGTACTACGATCACGAGCTCGAGGGCCTGCGCGTCGAACTCGGCGACGGCACCCAGGTCGGCACCGTCAACGAGGTGCTGCATTCCGCTGCGGGAGAACTGCTTTCGATCAAGGCCGGGGCCGCGTTCCCGCCCGCGGGCCGGGAGATCCTGGTGCCGTTCGTGCTGGCCATGGTGCCGACGGTGTCGGTCGCGGACGGCCTGATCGTCATCGACCCGCCCGAGGGCCTGCTGGACCCGGAGTAGCGGCGTGCGAATCGACGTAGTCACGATCTTCCCCGAATACCTCGAGCCGATGCGAGCGGCCTTGCTGGGCAAGGCGATCGACAAGGGTCTGCTCGAGGTGGAGGTGCACGACCTGCGCCGGTGGACCCACGACGTCCACAAGTCGGTGGACGACACCCCCTACGGCGGCGGGCCGGGCATGGTCATGAAGCCGACCGTGTGGGGCGACGCCCTCGACGAGGTGTGCCCGGACGACGCGCTCCTGGTGGTGCCGACTCCGGCGGGCGTGCCGTTCACGCAGGAGACCGCGCAACGGTGGTCCGCCGAACAGCACATCGTCTTCGCCTGCGGTCGCTACGAGGGCATCGACCAGCGTGTCTTCGACGATGCCGCGCGCCGGGTGCGCGTCGAAGAGGTCAGCATCGGCGACTACGTGCTCATCGGCGGCGAGGCCGCCGTGCTGGTCATGACCGAGGCGTTCGTCCGGCTGATCCCGGGCGTCCTCGGCAATCAGCAATCCCACGAACAGGATTCGTTCTCCGACGGTCTATTGGAAGGCCCCTCCTACACCCGGCCGGTGTCCTGGCGCGGTCTCGACGTCCCCGAAATCCTGTTGTCCGGCAACCATGCCAAGATCGCCGGGTGGCGGCACGAACAGTCGCTGCGCCGCACGGCCGAACGCAGGCCCGACCTCCTACCGGATAACTTGGGCCATGCGTGAAGGAGATTCATCATGCGTGAAACCAGAGGATTTCTCAGCGCGACGCTGGCCGGGCTGGCCCTGTTCGCCGCGATGTTCGGCGGCGGCAAGGCGGTCGCGGACAACCTCGATGTGCTCTTCCTGAGTCACCTGGGCGACCAGACGGTCGCGTCGCCCGGCTACGAGGACACCGCGGACGGGCAGCGCCTGATCGCCGAGGGCAAGGACATCTGCGCCCGGCTGCGCGCGGGCACCCCGGTTGTAGCGACCGACCAGTGGGGATTCGGGGAAAGGCTCGCCCGCGCGGCCGTCGCGGTGTACTGCCCCGAATTCAAGGCGTCCCCAAGAGATTTCGGCTGACGGTGAAATTCGGTACGTAACAACTGATTTCGCGAGGATCGGGGTAACTCCCCGGGTACGCCCAGGCGTGATTCGGCACCCGGCGCAGGCACGCATGCGTCACGGGTGACGGCTCTCGGCGGGGCGCTGAAGTCTCGGAGAGGCGGGGCAATGACCGAATCCTGTGTGGGCCTTGCACGCACTGTCGGGTGGCGGCGGTAGTGTCTGCGGGCGTGACGACAGCCTCCGAAACCGTCAGCGCAGCATCCGCAGGTGCCGCATCCACGGGTGCAGCGAGCACCGAGAGCACCGTCCGCCTCGCCAGCGTCGGCCGGCGTATCGCCGACGAGCTGGGGGTGCGCGAGGAGCAGGTGCGCTCCGCCGTCGAACTCCTGGACGCCGGGTCGACCGTGCCGTTCATCGCCCGCTACCGCAAGGAAGTCACCGGCGGGCTCGACGATGCCCAGCTACGCACCCTCGACGAGCGCCTGAGCTACCTGCGCGAACTCGACGACCGCCGGGGCTCGATCATCGAATCCATCCGCAGCCAGGGCAAATTGGATGAGGCGCTGCACGCGCAGATCATGCTCGCCGACACCAAGGCCCGCCTCGAGGACATCTACCTGCCCTACAAGCCCAAGCGGCGCACCAAGGCGCAGATCGCGCGCGAGGCCGGGCACGAGCCCGTGGCCGACGCACTCCTGACCGACCCGACCACCGATCCCGCGCAGTACAACGCCGAACAGCTCGACGGCGCGCGGTCCATCCTGGTGGAGCGTTTCGCCGAGGACGCCGACCTGGTCGGTGAACTGCGCGAGCTCATGTGGGAACGCGGGCAGATGAACTCGACGGTGCGCGCGGGCAAGGAGGAGGCGGGCGCGAAGTTCGCCGACTACTTCGAATTCTCCGAGCCCTTCAGCAAGCTGCCCTCGCACCGCATCCTGGCGCTGCTGCGCGGTGAGAAGGAAGAGGTGCTCAACCTGCACCTCGAACCCGACACCGAGGAGCCCGAGGACGGGCAGCGCCCGATCTACGAGGGTCGCATCGCCATCAAGTTCGGGATCGCCGATCAGGGCCGCGCCGCCGACTCCTGGCTGTTGGACACCGTGCGCTGGGCGTGGCGGACCAAGCTGCAGGTCAGCATGGGCATCGATACCCGAATGCGGTTGCGGCAGTCTGCCGAACGCGATGCCGTCGACGTGTTCGCGGCCAACCTGCGCGACCTGCTGCTCGCGGCGCCCGCCGGCACCCGCTCGACCATGGGCCTGGACCCGGGCTACCGCACCGGTGTGAAGGTCGCCGTCGTGGACGCCACCGGCAAGGTGGTCGCCACCGAGGTCATCTACCCGCACAAGCCGCAGGGGCAGACCGAGAAGTCCCTGGCCGTGCTGGGCGCACTGGTCGCCCGCTTCAATGTCGAGCTCATCGCCATCGGCAACGGCACCGCCTCCCGCGAGACCGACGCCCTTGCCGCCGAACTGATCTCGCGCATCCCCGAGAACAAGCCCACCAAGATCGTGGTCTCCGAGGCGGGCGCGTCGGTGTACTCGGCCTCCGCATACGCCTCGCAGGAACTGCCCGACATGGACGTGTCGCTGCGCGGCGCCGTCTCCATCGCCCGCCGGCTCCAGGACCCGCTGGCCGAATTGGTGAAGATCGACCCGAAGTCCATCGGCGTCGGCCAGTACCAGCACGACGTCTCCGAAACCCTGCTGGCCCGCTCGCTGGGCGCGGTCGTCGAGGACGCGGTGAACGCCGTCGGCGTAGACGTGAACATCGCCTCCGTCCCGCTCCTGTCCCGGGTCTCGGGCATTTCCAACTCGATCGCGGAAAGCATTGTGGCGCACCGCGATGCCAACGGCCCGTTCCGCAGTCGCGCCGCACTCAAGGATGTCCCGCGCCTGGGCCCCAAGGCGTTCGAACAGTGCGCGGGCTTCCTCCGCATCCGCGAGGGCGACGACCCGCTGGACACCTCCGGCGTGCACCCCGAGGCGTACCCCGTGGTCCGGCGCATCCTCGATGCCAGCGGTAAGGGTGTGAAGGAGATCATCGGCAACACCTCCGCCCTGCGCGCTCTGCGGCCGGCCGACTTCACCGATGAGCGGTTCGGTGTCCCGACCGTCACCGACATCATCGCCGAACTCGAGAAGCCCGGCCGCGACCCGCGCCCCGAATTCAAGACCGCTGAATTCGCGGCGGGCATCGAGAAGGTCGCCGACCTGAAGCCCGGCATGGTGCTCGAGGGCGTCGTCACCAATGTGGCCGCCTTCGGCGCCTTCGTCGACATCGGCGTCCACCAGGACGGGCTGGTCCACGTCTCGGCCATGTCCCACAACTTCGTCAAGGACCCTCGCGAGGTCGTGAAGTCCGGCGACGTCGTGAAGGTCAAGGTCCTCGAGGTCGACGTCCAGCGCCAGCGCATCGGCCTGTCCCTGCGCCTCGACGACGAGCCCGGAAACGCCAAGCCCGACCGTGCCGACCGCGGCCCGCGCAACAACCAGGGCGGCGGCCAGCGCGGCGGCAACCGCGACAACCGGCAGGGCGGCCAGGGCGGCCAGCGCCAGGGCGGTCAACGTCAGGGCGGCGGCAATCGCAACCAGCCCGCCCCCAGCGGTTCGATGGCCGACGCCCTCCGCCGCGCCGGCTTCGGCCGCTGACCAGCAGGTCCCGAACCAGCCGTCCGGCCGCACCCACACCCGGGTCCGGCCGGACGGCCGTTTCCGAACTCGGACAGGCACCGCTAACTCAGTGGGGAGCCGACCCGGTGCAGGGTGCCGTCGGGGTCGACGTAGCCGAATTCCCTCAGGCCGTAATCGGTGTCGACCGGGGTGGTGAGGCGGCCGGGCAGGTCTGCGGAAGCCCACTCCGCGTGCAGCGCGTCGGCGTCGGAGACGTAGAGGTAGACGGCCGCGGCGGTTCGTATCGCGTCGTGCTCGTCCCACTCGGTGAGGTGCAGGGATACGCGGCCGCGGTCGGCGAAGCCGTAGCGAGCGTCGCCCTCGTAGGCGTGGACGCTGAACCCGAGGCGGCGATAGCGGGCCAGGGCGGCGTCGAGGTCGAGGACCGGGATCACGGGGGCGACGCGATCGAAGGTGATGTCGTCCGGCATGGAAGCTCCGAAAAATGAAGACGCCGAGGCGGTCCCGGTTCGGGGGCGCCTCGGCGTGCTCGTGGTGGGTTATTCGACGCCGAGGGAGACCTCGGTGGATTTGATGAGGACCTTGACGGGTTTGCCGTCGGCGAGACCCAGGTCGTCGGCGGCGTCGCGGGTGATGGAGGAGGTGATCTCGTCACCACCTGCGAGGCGGATGCGCACCACCGCCATGGCCTCGCCGCGGGTGACCTGGGTGACTGTTCCATCGAGCTGGTTTCGTGTACTCAGTCGCATGGTGGTGAGCCTAGTCACCGGCAGCCGCCATTTCGATGGTGGCTGGAAGGTTGCTCGATCACGTCGCGACCGCATGTGATCTTTCCGTGCGGGTGGGCGGCGCGGGTAGCGTGGCGGGGGTTGGCGTTCGCACGAGGTTTCGGAGGCGACAGGGGCATGCACCTGCATCGGTGGTGGGAAGATGTCGTGGTGGCACACGGCAGAATGCCATTGGCATGCCTGCTTCTGGGGTTCATCGTGGGGTTCCTGCTGATCCGAATCAGCGTGCGGCTCATCCGCAAACAGGTGCGCTGGTGGCCGGGCAATGTGCGGGCCGGGGACGTGCACATCCACCACATGGTGTTCGGGGTGATCCTGGTGCTCGGCTCCGGCGTCGGGTTCGTGACGCTGTATCAGAGCAGCGTCGGCGTCACCAGTGCGCTGGCCGCGGTGTTCGGGCTCGGCGCGGCGCTGGTGCTCGACGAGTTCGCGCTCATCTACTACCTGCGCGACGTGTACTGGGAGGAGCAGGGCCGCACCTCGGTCGATGCGGTGTTCGTGGCCCTTGCCGTGACCGGGCTGCTGCTGCTCGGTTTCCATCCGCTGTGGTTGCTGAACATCGGTAATATCCGTGATCTCCGGACCGATCAGAATGTGCCCGAGCGGCTGTTCACGATCGGGTTCGCGTTCGGGAATCTGCTGCTGGCGGCCATTGTCATTGCCAAGGGCAAGATTTGGACCGGTCTGTTCGGAATGTTCTTCCCGCCGCTGCTGGTCATCGGCGCGCTGCGGCTGAGCCGCCCGGGCGCACCCTGGGCGCGCTGGCGCTATGCCTCCGGCTCGGGCCTCATGCGGCGTGCCGTGCGGCGCGAGCGCCGCTATCGCCGCCCGATGATCCGGGCCAAGATCTTCGTGCAGGACCTGCTGGCGGGCAAGCCCGATGCCGCGCACGTGCTCCGGGCCGCCGAGGAGGAGCTGGCCCGGACCGTGGTCCCGGCCCCGCACGCGCCGCCCTCGGCCCACCTGCACCTCATGCACGGGCGCAAGCACGGGGATCGGCCCCTCGAGCCCCAGTCCGCGGAGCATCCCCCGGAATCGGTCGATAGCCAATGAGTTGCTGACTGTCGGTCGGCGTGCCAGGGTTGAGCCATGGGCTACGTTGTCGGCGACTATCTGCTCGATCGGCTCCGGGAACTCGGCGTCACCGAAATCTTCGGCGTTCCCGGCGATTTCAATCTGCAGTTCCTCGACCATGTCATCGCCCACCCCGACATCCGCTGGATCGGCAGCGCCAACGAGCTGAACGCCGGCTACGCCGCCGACGGCTACGCCCGCCTGCGCGGCATCGGCGCGGTCGTCACCACCTACGGCGTGGGCGAGCTGAGTGCGGTCAACGCCATCGCGGGCAGCTACGCCGAGCATGTGCCCGTCGTGCACATCGTCGGCGTGCCCGCCAAGGACATCCAGGCCGGTCACCGCGTCATCCACCACACCCTCGGCGACGGCGACTTCCACCACTTCCGCCGCATCGCCGCCGAAGTCACCTGCGCGCAGGCCGATCTCGGCGCGGCCGACGCCTGCCAGGAGATCGACCGGGTGCTGAATTCGGTTCGCGTGCATCGCCGTCCGGGGTATCTCATGCTGGCCACAGATACCGCGCGGGTGGAGGTGTCCCCGCCCGCGACGCCGCTGGCGCCGCCCGCCGACTTCTCGAGTGCGGGCGCGCGGGCAGCCTTCGCGCAGGCGGCACGCGAATTCCTCGGCGGCCGGCGGGTGGCCGTCCTCGCGGACATCTTCGTCGATCGGGTCGGAGCGACCGACCGGTTGCGCACCCTGGTCGGCCCGACCCCGGGACAACCGCACGGACTCCCGCACGCCACCCTGGCCTGGGGCAAGACCGTGGTCGACGAATCCGCCCCGAATTTCCTCGGTGTCTACACCGGTGCGGCCTCCCCGCCGCAGGTACGTGCCGCCGTCGAGGACGCCGACCGCCTGGTGACCGTCGGGGTCCAGTACACCGACAGCATCACCGCGGGTTTCAGCCACCGCATCGACCCGCACCGCACCATCGATATCGGTCCCGAGCGCACGGTGATCGGGGGAGTCGACGCCTTCGCGCCGCTGTCGCTCACCGCGGCCCTGGAGATCCTCACCGAGCTGGCCCCCGAATTCGCCGCTCCCGCACCGATTCCCGCCCCGGCGGTCGCCGCCCCGGACACCCCGCCCGCCGTGGACGCCCCGCTCACCCAGGCCGCCCTGTGGCCCCTGGTCGCGGCAGCGCTGGGCAACAACAACATTGTCGTCGCCGACCAGGGCTCGGCCTTCTTCGGACTGGCCACACTGCGCATGCCGACCGGCATCACCTTTCTGGGCCAGCCGCTGTGGGGCTCGATCGGCTATGCCCTCCCGGCCGCCCTCGGCGCGGGCATCGCCTGCCCCGACCGTCGCGCGGTCCTCGTCATCGGCGATGGCGCGGCCCAGCTTTCGATCCAGGAGCTGGGCATCTGGATCCGCGAGCAGCTGAACGGCGTGATCATCCTGGTCGACAACGACGGCTATGCCATCGAACGCGCCATCCACGGCCCGGCCGCCCCGTACAACGACATCGCCCCGTGGCGCTGGCCCGAACTCCCGCACGCCTTCGGCGGCGACGCCGAGTCGGTCCTCACCCTCCGCGCGACCACGGTCGGCGAGCTGCAACACTGTCTGAAAGCCGCGACGGACGAGCAGGACCGGCTGGTCTTCCTGCAGGTGATCACCGGCGCCACCGACTACCCGCCGCTGGTCTCGGACATCGCCTCCGCCCTCACCCGCGCGAATACCCGCACGTAGGGGCCGATTAACCGCGCGATCCCGGCGTCTGGCACAATGCTCAGGTTGCTTTGGGCGCGCTGTGCCCGGGCACCGCCCAAATATCCGGAGCACGAACCGGTAGAGCACCCTCACCGGGTAGCCGCCAGGTTCCTCTGTTCGCGCGAACTCCAATAAGGACGGACATGAACACCCTCGACTTCGTCGACGCAAACTCGCTGCGCAGCGACATCCCGGACTTCCGCCCGGGTGACACGGTCAACGTGCACGTGAAGGTTATCGAAGGCAACAAGGAGCGCATCCAGGTCTTCAAGGGCGTCGTCATCCGCCGCCAGAACGGTGGCATCCGCGAGACCTTCACCGTGCGCAAGGTTTCGTTCGGTGTCGGCGTGGAGCGCACCTTCCCGGTGCACAGCCCCAACCTGGACAAGATCGAGGTCGTGACCCGCGGTGACGTGCGTCGCGCCAAGCTGTACTACCTGCGCGATCTGCGCGGCAAGGCCGCCAAGATCAAGGAAAAGCGCTGAAGTAGTCGCAGCTCCCGCTGAGCCGGTGAACGGCTCGGGGCAGGATCGACGGTCGGCTCGCCGACAACGAGTAGCCCGGCACCGCATGGTTCTTCGCGGTGCCGGGCTACTCTGTTCCGGTGGCAGACGAGAGCGAGTCGGTGACGAAGTCCGGGTCCGGCAACGGCAATGGGGCGAAGACGCCCGAGGCGCCCGAGACACCCCAGCCGAAGTCGAAGAAGAAGCAGCGCCCGTTCTGGCAGGAGCTGCCCATCCTGATCGGTTTCGCGGCGCTGATCGTGGCGCTGCTGGTGACCTTCATCGGCCGGCCCTACGTCATTCCCTCGCAGTCCATGGAACCTACCCTGCACGGCTGCGCGGGCTGCACCGGCGACCGCATCTATGTCGAGAAGCTGAGCTACTACTTCGGCGATCCCGAGCCGGGCGACGTGGTGGTGTTCGTCGGCCCGACCAGCTCGTGGAACAGCCACTACAAGTCGATCCGCTCCTCCAACACCGTGGTGCGCGGGGTCCAGAACTTCCTGTCCTTCTTCGGCCTGGTGCCGCCGGACGAGAACGATCTGGTGAAGCGGGTCATCGCCACGGGTGGGCAATCGGTCAAATGCTGTGACGCGCAAGGCCGGATCCTGGTCAAGGACGACAGCCCCGGCGCCGACTGGAAGCCGCTCGACGAGCCGTACGTGAAGTTCAACAACCCCTTCGACCCTCAGCACCCGGACGTGCAGTTCAACGCGGGCGGTCGTGCCTTCCCCGAGATCAAGGTGCCCGCCGGCAATCTGTGGGTGATGGGTGACAACCGCGCCGAGTCCGCCGACTCCCGCTACCACATGAAGGACGAGCTGCAGGGCACCGTGCCGGTGAAGGATGTGCGCGGCAAGGCCGTGTTCAAGATCTGGCCGCCGAGCCGGATGGGTCCGGTCCGGGCGCAGGACCCGCAGTAGAGGCGAGAATCGCGGGATAATCGACCGGTGGGGAAGATGGCGAGGGTCGCCGAGCCCGGTGTGAGCCGGAAGGCGCGCGGCGGCAAGAAGATTCAGCGGATCGACCGCGGTGACTGGCCGCCGCGCGTGGTCATGCGGCAGGCGGGCGGGCTACGCACCCTGGAAGCCGCGCTGATCCGCAGCGGCCTCGGTCCGGTCGCGGGCGTCGACGAGGCCGGGCGCGGCTGCGCGGCGGGCCCGCTGGTGGTGGCCTCCTGCCTGCTGCCACCCAAGGCCTACGCCTCCCTCGCCGGTCTCGACGACTCGAAGAAGCTCACCGAGAACGCCCGCGAACAGCTGTTCCCCATCATCAAGCGGCTCGCGCTGGCCTGGGAGGTGGTGGTCGTCCCGGCCTGGGAGATCGACGCCATCGGCATCCACGTAGCCAATATCGAGGGCATGCGGCGTGCGGTGGCCGGGCTGGATCCGGTGCCCGGCTACGTGCTCACCGACGGCTTCCGGGTGCCGGGTATCCCGGTGCCGTCGCTGCCGGTGATCGGCGGCGACGCCTCGGCGGCCTGCATCGCCGCGGCCAGCGTGCTGGCCAAGGTGACCCGTGACCGCATCATGGTGGAGATGGACGAGCAATACCCGGGCTACGGATTCGCCGCCCACAAGGGCTACAACACCCCCGAGCACAATGAGGCGCTGACCCGTCTCGGCATCACCCCCGAGCACCGCCGTTCGTGGCGAAACGTCCGGGAGACCGGCCGAGTGGCTACCGACACGGCGTATGCGGGATGATGTCTCTACACCCAGTTGGGCGACAAGGAGGACGTTCCACCCGATGAGCGCCGAGGACCTCGAGAAGTACGAAACCGAGATGGAGCTATCCCTGTACCGCGAGTACAAGGACATCGTCGGGCAATTCTCGTACGTGGTGGAGACCGAACGTCGCTTCTACCTCGCCAATTCCGTCGAACTGCGGCCGCAGAACGCCGATGGCGAGGTGTACTTCGAGGTACGGATGTCGGATGCATGGGTGTGGGACATGTACCGGCCGGCGCGCTTCGTGAAGCACGTTCGCGTGATCACCTTCAAAGACGTGAATATCGAGGAGCTGGAGAAGACCGACCTGCGGCTTCCCGACTAGTCCACAGACCGCAGGTTATCCACAGGCTCACTGTTTTCCCAGTTCGGCATGGCCGGGTCCGTCACGGGCCCGGCCATGCTGGCTGAATGGCACAGCATCTGGCGCTGGGAGCGCAGGGGGAGGAACTGGCCGCGGACTTTCTCCGCGCCGCCGGAATGGAGATCGTTGCCCGCAATTGGCGATGCCGCTTCGGCGAACTCGACGTCATCGCCCGCGAGGGCGAGGTGACGGCCTTCGTCGAGGTCAAAACCCGCCGCACCCTCACCTGCGGCCCACCCGAGGAAGCCGTCACCTACCTCAAACAGCGCCGCATTCGCGAACTCGCCGCCCGCTGGCTGCGCGAACAGAACGGCCCGTTTCTGCGCATCCGCTTCGACGTGGTCGCCGTCCTCCTGCGTCCGGGCCGCACCCCGGAAATCCGCCACCTGAAGGCGGTGTTCTGAAATGCCTTTGGGCAGAGCCTATTCCGTCGCCGTCAGCGGCGTAGAGGGCCAACTCGTAGAAATAGAAGCCGACATAGGCCAGGGCCTCCCCTCGGTCCACCTGGTCGGACGCCCCGACACCACCCTCCAGGAATCCCGCGACCGTGTCCGCGCCGCCGTCACCAATACGGGCGAGAAGTGGCCTGACGGCCGCGTCATCCTCGCCCTGTCCCCGGCCACGCTGCCGAAGGTCGGCAGCGTGTACGACGTCGCTCTGGCCGGTGCCGTGCTGGACGCGGCCGGAGCGATCCCGTCGAATCGACTCTCGGAGTCGGTACTGCTGGGTGAACTGGCACTGGACGGCCGCGTGCGCCGGGTGCGCGGCATTCTTCCGGCGGTACTGGCGGCGCGGAACGCGGGGCGGCGCACCGTCATCGTCCCGACGGCCGCCCTGCCCGAGGCGGGCCTGGTCGACGGCATTCGCGTCCTCGGGGCATCGACCCTGCTCGAATTGCTGGATTGGCTGCGTGGCGGCGGTGAGCTCGCGCTTCCCGATCCGGTCCAGCCGACGGCCGAGACATCGATCGGGGACCTGCGCGAGGTGGTGGGCCAGGACCAGGCGCGCTGGGCCCTGGAGGTGGCCGCGGCGGGCGGGCATCACCTGCTACTGACGGGCCCGCCCGGCATCGGGAAAACCATGTTGGCGCAACGGCTTCCAGGCTTGCTGCCGCCGCTGCGCGAACGGGATTCCCTGGAGGTGACCGCGATTCACTCGGTGGCGGGCACACTGTCCGACGATGCCCCGCTGATCACAGCGCCGCCCTTCGTGGCACCCCATCATTCGTCGTCGGTCACGGCGATGATCGGCGGCGGTTCGGGGTCCGCCCGGCCCGGGGCGGTCAGCTGCGCCCATCGCGGCGTCCTGTTCCTGGACGAGTGTGCAGAGATCGGCAGCAAGGTCCTCGAGGCGCTGCGAACTCCCTTGGAGGAAGGCGAGGTTCGCATCGCGCGCCGGGACGGGGTGTCCCGTTTCCCGGCCCGATTCCAACTCGTCCTCGCGGCCAACCCGTGCCCGTGCGCACCCGCCCGCGATATCGACTGCATCTGTGCGCCCCTGGCCCGCCGCCGCTACCTCGGCAAACTCTCCGGCCCGCTGATGGATCGCATCGATCTCTCGGTGCAGATGCACGCTCAGGCCGCCGGAGCCTTCACCGGCGACGAGGTCGAGAGCAGCGAAGAGGTGCGCGCCCGCGTGACGGCGGCACGGAACGCGGCCGCTGAACGATGGGTCGAACTCGGCATGACCACCAATGCGGAGGTGCCCGGCCACGTTCTCCGCCAACGCTTCCGGTTGCCCCGTGAGGCGCTCGCCCCGGTCGAGAACGCCCTCCAGCACGGCCGTATGTCCGCCCGCGGCGCCGACCGCGCGATCAGAGTCACGTGGACGTCAGGATCGCACTTCTGGATCGGTGGCTGTCAGGCAGGCGGTGACTACGCCAGCCGGATCCAATCCGGGACGCGTGCGGTGTCGAACTATCAAGCGGTCCTGTAGTCGGTTGAGGGGGAGTGGAGTGCAGATGTTCATCAGTGGCCGGGTCAGCCGCTGCGGTGGTGAGGCCTATGTCGTCATCGGTGCACCGCGGCCGGTCGCCGGGTGCGCTCGCGGTGAGAAGGTCTGCCATGTCGAAATCCGCCACGCGGACACCGTTTTGCGGCTGCACTCCGAGCCGGGGTCTACGCGGGTGGCGCTGGATAACGCGTTGTATGAGGTGACCCGGCAACTGGGTATCGATCTGCCGGGGTTGCTTGCACAGATCGTGATCGGGCCCGCGGTGGGCGAGCCCCAGGGTCAGTAGCCGCGATACGTCGCCGGTTGCGTGGGTCCGGCCTGATGGTCGCACCGGTTCGGCGGTCGACGAACGCACGGTAATGCCGAATGGCGTGTCTTCAGTGCCGTTGGGATTCGGCGTGTTTGATGCCGTCGTAGGCGCGGCGGTAGTAGCGGAGACGGTCGGGGAGCAGCGGCCAGCTCAGGCGCAGGGCGGTGGCGAAGGTGCGGAAGCGGCGTTCGTCGCGGGCTGACCACTGCAGGCCCAGGGTTTCGCGGGCGCGTTCGGGCATCATGGCGTTGAGCAGCCACACGTTGGCTTTCATGACCGGGGTGCCGATCGCCGCCCAGATCGAGGCCGGAACGCCGGGCGGCGGTGGGATTTTGGTGGAACCGAGCTCGAGTGCGTACGTCGTGGTTTGGTTGGCCTCGAGTTCCTCGTCGAGCATGCGATTCCAGTAGGCGTGAAAGTCGGCGTAGGTGTCCAGGACCGGGCGGGTCGACAGGCCGTAGGACAGCCACCAGGTCACGCCCTCGCGGACCACCTGATCCTTCTGCTCGGCGGTGAACGGGGTGCCGAAGTAGTCGTTCATCGCGATGATCGCTTCGATGAAAGTGACGTGGGTCCACCAGTACACGTCCGGGTTCAGTGCGTGGTAGCGGCGGCCCTGGGAATCCGAACCCTTCAGATCCTTGTGGTAGTCACGCACTTTCGCGGCGGTGGCGGCGGCGTCGGGGTCGTAGACCGCGCCCAGGATCGCCGGGAGCGACCGGAAGATGCGATCCCACGGGTTGTCGAAGAAATTCGAGTGCTGATCCAACGCGGCTCCGACGGCGGGATGCATGTTCTGCAGCGTGCCGGTGCGGGCGGTGAACAGGATCAGCCGCCGATCGCCCAGGTACTTCCATGTCAGCGAACCGGGGCCCAGCGGCGCGGATCGGGGCAGCGGGGTGACGTGGGCGGTTGGCGTGGATGACATGGTCGACCTCCTTGTCGAAGCAACGCGCATCAATGCAACGGATAATAATTATCGTTGCATAGTTGCGGGAAGTGGGCAACGGGTGAGTACATTCGACTCATGCCCGCCGACGCACCCGCCCCCGTCGTTTCCGATACCGACGCCCGAATACTCGATGCCGCGCTGGGCTTGTTCGCCGAAATCGGGATCTCGCGAGCCAGCACCGATGACATCGCGCGGGCGGCCGGGATCAATCGCGCCACCCTGTACCGGCGGCTGGGCGCCAAGGACGACATCGTGCGCGCGGCGATGCTGCGCGAGACGGCCCGAGTGCTCGAGGAGATCAGCGCGCGCGTCGATCCCATCACCGATCCCGCCGAACGGGTGCGGACCGGCCTCGCTGTCACCGTGATCACGCTGCGCACCAACCGAATTCTGACCAAAGCCCTGCTGGTGGATCTGGACGAAACCCTGCCCGCCCTCACCACCGCCGGGGCCGGAATCCTGGAGCTGGCAACCGGTTTCGTCGCCGAACGCATTCTCGTGGCCAGTCCCGGCCTTCCATACGCCGACGAACTGGCGGCGATGATCGTGCGCCTGGTCCACTCGTTGATCCTGACCCCCGACGCCGCCCCGAACCTGGCAACCGAACAACAGCTGCGCGACTTCGCCTCGCGGCAGCTGGTGCCACTGGTCCTCGACAGCCGAACCTGACCCACAGCCTTGCTACCGGCGTCACTGAAAAGTCCTCGGCACACCCGAACTACGCGAACTCACCATCCGCTTCTAGCCGCATACCGCGCTGACCGAACCGGCGAGGCGCCGGCGGCTGGAACCCTGTGCGCCGCAGAACGTCCGCTATTGCCGATGAGCGCGTCGATCGTGGGCGGGATTTCAGATTGCCGGTGTCCGAGCTGATACGACTTCGCGGATGCCGGAACTGGTCTCGGCGGTGAAATCGCCGATTGCCGAGCCCCGCCGAGCTGACCCCCTACCCGCCGGTCCCCGCCCGGCCAACGGGTTTGCCGAGCCAAGCCGGGCGGGGATGTACGGCATATCCAGCGAGTCACCCGACCGTGGCCCGACCGGATAACCACTGATCATGATAGGTGCGCGCATGCGCACCCACGGGTCACCACGCCGCGCGGCGGATACGAACCACCCATGACAAACACGCGGCCCGCTCGCAGGTGGGGGAGGAAAACCAGAAACACGCGGGATCCGAAGCCCATTCGGAAAACGCCGCCATCGCTGCTGGTCAAGCCATTGTCGTTGTTTTTTGCGCCGTTTCTACTCGGACCCCGTGTCCTATCGGTCGATGGTCTCTTCGATGATGTTGGTGCCCAGCTCTTCGGTGAACAGCGGGTCCCGGTTGGCTGCCGCGCCGAGGATGAGGCCGTCGAAGTCTCTGTTCTCGTAGTCGAAGCCCTCCGCGGTGATGCCCGGGCCTGCGACCTCGAGTCTGCGAGGCCTGACCGGCCAGGAGCCGACCCTGGTGAGCGCGTCGGTCTCTGCGGCGGTCGGGGTAGGGCTGGCGTAGGACACGAACTGCCCGGTCTGGTGGTCGATGCGGTCGCACTCGCAGCTGGCCAGGGTGTAGCGCAGTTGCAGGGCTCCGCGCCCGATCCCGCAGACCGTCAGCGGAGACGAGCCCACGCGCTCGCCGCTCGCGCGGAACAGGACCTCCAGCACGCTGCGGTGGGCGGCGTCGTCGAGGGTGTCGCTGGTGCCCAGCGACACCAGGATCAAGTCGGCGCCGGCGGCGTGCAGCGCCTCCCGGAACGAGTACCCCGGGCTGTCGAGTTGCCGGGCGAAGGCGCCGGGATCGACGGCCGTTATGTTCGAGTCGCCCACCAAGATGAACGGTGCGCTCAGGCCGGCGTCCCGGGCGGGAAACACCGCTGCGCGGCCGAGCATGAGAGGCCAGTTACTGGCCGGTGCCACAGACGTCATCGTCGAACCCCTCACGTGGTCGAGAAGATCCGGAGAAGAACCGAACTTGCAGCAGACACCCCGCAGCGCGACATCGGGCCAACCGCACACCACACGCGGGGGCGCAGCCCATGCTACCTGCACCGATAGGCCTGCGAACACGGCTCTACATCGACCTGACCCTCATCCGCACCGAGCACGACGCCATGTAGGCACGGATGCCCGGAGAATGGCGCATCCCACACTGGTATCGGCTCAGCAGGGTCAGGGGGGTTGCGTGCTGCGCCGACACCTCAGCGCATACCAACAGGTCGGACTTCTCAACCGGTCGGTGCCCGATCGTGGCCGACTGATGATGGGGTCGTTACCGGCTCCCCCGTCCCGTCCACCCATGTCGCTCGAGTGTTCGGAAAGCGATCGTCTGACGAACCCGAACACCCACGCGGAGGCGCGAGCGTTGTGACTCGCAGCGGTAGATGGCGGTGTTGTCGCACCCTCAGGTGGCACCGACGAGGCTGATGTGGTCTGTGGCCTGACGTCGCGGCTCTTTCGAATGTCCGCTCATGCCGATTATCGTGCGGTTTTGGCACGGACAACGCGGGGCGTGGGTGGCGGTTCGTTCAGGTGCGCGCCGATCACCGCAGCCTGATCGTGGCGGGGGAAGGATTGCCGGCCGGTTGTGGGTGTCGGCGGCGTGCGCCTGGTAGGTCGCGATGAACTCGAGATCGAGGTCGACCGCCACTACCCCGACGTCCGTATTCTCGGCATCGGCGGCGGCGCGAGCGAAATCTTGACCGATCTGGCGGCCAAGGTCTTCGGTTACCTGCGGTGATGTTCGGGACCTAGACTGGTCCGGTGGATCTGCACATGCGGCACCTGCGCTATTTCGTCGCGGTGGCCGAGGAATTGAACTTCACCCGCGCGTCCGTGCGGGTGCATGTTGCCCAGCAGTCTTTGAGCGCGCAGATCAGGCAGCTCGAGCAGCAGATCGGGGTGACTCTGTTCGTGCGAAGCACCCGCACCGTCGAACTGACCGCGGCCGGGGTGGCTTTCCTGGCGGACGCGCGGGCCCTGCTGGCGGCCGCGGGGACGGCGGTGGACCGTGCGCGCGCACTCGAGCGTGGTGAGCACGAACAGCTGACGCTGGGTTTCCTGGAGGGTGCGGCGCTGACGCTGACCGATCCCATCCTGTCCGCGTTCCGGCAGCGCCATCCGGGTGCGCGACTGGAGCTGCGGCAGTTCGCCTACGACGATCCGTCGGCGGGTCTGTGCGGTGGTGAGGTGGACGTGGCCTTCGTCCGGTTGCCGATCTCGGCGCCCGAACTCGACTTCATGCCGCTGTTCAGCGAGCCGGTGGTCGTCGCGCTGCCACCGGGACATCGGCTGGCGGACCGGACGGTGGTGTCGGCTCAGGACTTGCTGGACGAGCCGATCCTCGGGTCGGCCTGCGCCGACCGTACATGGAACTCGTTCTGGGAGTTGGATTCCCATCGGGGTGGACGGGCCGCACCGGTGGTCTCCCGGTCCACCACGCTGCTCGAGGAAATGCACAAGGTGATGGCGGGGGTAGGGATCGTGGTCACCGCCGCAGCGTGCCGCTGGCTGACCTTTCCCGGGGTGAAACTTGTGCCGATCGCCGATGCCGCGCCGAGCCGGGTCGCGGTGGGCCGGCGGCGTGGCCGGTCCTCGGTGCTGGTGCGCTCGTTCGTGGAGCTGGCGCAGACGGTGCGCGACGAGCACCCGGAGCTGGTGCGGTTAGTGGCCGAACCCGATTTCGGCGATCCCGCACCACCGCCGGCGTTGCTCTGACGATTCACCGCGCGCCGAGGATTCACAGCCGTATTCGGTCGATCACCCGGATCCAGATGTTTCCGCCCGGCCGCCCACCAGTCGTAGCGTCCGGTCCATGAATCAATCCACCTGGCGAAACTTCGCAGGCGACCAGATGTGCCGCCCCCGCGCCATCGAGCGTCCTTCCAACGCAGCGGAACTGGCCGCCGTGGTTGAGCGGGCCGGCCAGCACGGCGAGGTCGTTCGAGTGGCCGGCGCGGGGCACTCGTTCAACGACGCCGTGCTCACCGACGGCACGCTGATCACCCTGGAACGGATGAACCGGGTCCTCGACATCGACCGCTCCTCCGGTCTGGTGCGCTGTGAGGCCGGGATCTCACTGGGTGCACTGAGCGCGGCGATGTGGGAGCAGGGTCTGGCCTTCGCAAACCTCGGCGACATCGATGTGCAGTCCATCGCGGGCGCCACCGCCACCGGCACACACGGTGCCGGCGTCGGCCTGCCGAATCTGTCGGCGAGCCTGCGGTCGATCGAACTGACACTGGCCGGCGGCGACCGGATCGAGATCGATGCCGACAGCGATCCGGAAGCCTACCGTGCCGCCCGGGTGAGCCTGGGTGCGCTGGGCGTGGTGAGCGCGGTGACCCTGCAGGCGGTGCCCGCGTTCACGCTGGCGGGCGTGGACACCGTCGCGCCGCGCGCCGAGGTGCTGGAGAGGCTCGATGAATTGGCCGATGGCAACGACCATTTCGGCTTCTTTGCTTTCCCGCACAGCCCGCTGGCCATGACCAAGACCTGGAATCGGACCTCGGAAGCGCCCCGGCCACCGTCGAAGGCCGCCGAATGGTTCCAGGACGAACTGCTCACCAACTACACCTTCTGGGGCGTCTGCCGGCTCGGCCGCGCTCGGCCGCAGTGGATTCCGGCGCTGAACCGGTTGTGCACCAGGCTATCCGGCAGCACCCGCCGGGTCGATCGCTCCTACCGGATCTTCGCTACCCCACGCCGCGTGCCGATCACCGAGATGGAGTACGCCATCCCGCGCGGGAACGCCGCCGAGGCGGTGCGGCAGGTTCTGGCGCTCGCCGAACAGCCGCGCTTCGACGTCCCGGTGCCGATCGAAGTGCGTTTCGTGGCCCCCGACGACGCCTTCCTCAGCCCGGCCGCAGGCCGGGCCAGCTGCTATATCGCAGTGCATCAGTTCGAGCGGATGGCTTGGGAGCCGTATTTCCGTGCCGTGGAACAGATCCTGCGCGGGTTCGGTGGGCGGCCGCACTGGGGCAAACGGCACTTCCGCTCCGCCGCCGACCTGGCCCCGGAGTACCCGGACTGGGATCGGTTCGCTGCGGTCCGGGACCGGCTGGATCCGGGCCGCCGCTTCACCAACGCCTACGTCGCGCGCGTACTGGGGGATTGAGCGTGCCTCTGCTGTACGACCGTTTCCCCGAGCTCCGCGATACCGTGCCGCACCTGTCGCTGGGCGCGGCACCGACCCCTCTGCGCCGGCTGCCACCGTTTCCCGGCACCGAGACCGAGATCTGGCTCGCGGACGAGGGCGCCTTCGGTGACGGTGGCTGGGGCGGCAATAAGGTCCGCAAACTGGAGTGGCTACTGCCCGACGTCGTCCGCCGAGGCCGGCGCACCATCCTCACCGTCGGCGGACTGGGTACTAACTGGGGGCTGGCCACCGCGCTCTACGCGCGCGAGCAGGGGCTCGCCACCGTGCTGGCCCTGGTCGACCAGCCGGTGGACGAGCATGTGCGCGCCCAGCTCGAGCGCATCCGGAACTCCGGCGCCACCGTGTATTTCACGCACACCGTGGCGCGCACCGCACTCACCGTGCCGTGGCTGCTGGCCCGGCACCGCACCGGGTCGACCCCGCCGTATCTGCTGCCTGCCGGTGGGTCGTCGCCGCTGGGCCTGCTCGGCTACGTCGAGGTCGGCCTGGAACTCGCGGCCCAGGTTTCGGCGGGCGTCATGCCCGAACCGACACATATCGTCACCGCCGTCGGCTCTGGCGGCACGGCCGCCGGGCTGGCGCTGGGGCTCACCGTCGCCGGGTTGCGCACCCGGGTGGTGGGGGTCGTGGTCAACGACAAGCTCCGGCTCGACCCGCGCGGCCTGCTGCGTACGGCCGAGCGTACCGAACGGCTGCTGCGGGCCCGCGGCGCGCACCTACCGAAGAACGTGGCACTGACGGCAGATCGGCTGCTGCTGGTGCGCGACCAGCTCGGTCCCGGCTACGGCCACGCGACCAACTCCGGCCGGGCCGCACAGATATCGGCCCGCGAGAACGCCGGACTACACCTCGAACCCGTCTACACCGCCAAAGCAATGGCCGCGATCCTGGACCCGCAGCAGGGATTCGGCGCCGGACCCATCGTCTATCTACACACCGACGGCACTCGGTGATCACACGGGACCGCAGCTCGAAACGAGCGTAAAAGGGCGCCGCGATCAGCCGAGATCACCGCAGCCGACCGGATCGGGCCGGTTCACGCGGACCACCCCGGTAGATGGCGTTGTCACAACCCGCTGGTGTGGATTCATTCGGTTCTATGGGTGAGCTGGGCGGCGGCTGCCACAAGACGCAGCGCCGGGTAAAGGATCGTGACGTAGCGGGTTAGCTAGTCCGGGTGGGTGACCTTGCACGCGAACGCGCTATGCCGATGGGTGGATGGTTGATCGAACACTGTGGAGCACAGCGACGATACGTGCCCGACTCAGCGGCGGTCCGTGGGCAATTGGGTGGTGATGTGGGTGCTCGACAGCAGCATGGCGGAGACCACATCGACGAGATGTTCACGGCTGGTGGCGAATTCCCCACGTAGCCACGCGGCGACTAATTCCAGCGTTCCAGCGACGAGTGTGTAGGACACCAGCGCGTAGTAGTTAGCCGAACCGTCGTGCCCGCGGCCTGAATCACTCGAACCCCAGCGGCTGTGGCATCGGATCGGTGGTTGTCACCGGCGACAGCGTCGTTCTTCATCGGGTGTTGTGTATGGCCGGGCCGAGCGCGCGCGGGCACCGAGGTGCGCCGAGAGGCAGGCGGAGAACTCAGGCGGCCTGACACCACTCGACGATGAATCGGCGCGGGCGCGAGCGATGGGCCGGAAGTTCGACCACGGATTAGGTTTGTTGCCCAGCATGTAGTCATGTGACTACACTAGCGCGCATGTGCCGACCGTAGCCGATTGACTACGGAAGCTTTGCGCGGCTTTTCCGAGAGGAACCTCGTGACCGAAACCTTCGTGGCAACCGAACGCGATCGACTGGCAATGTTGCAGTGGCAGCACTTCGACGCTGTTCGAATGGGTTCGACACTGGGCGCTGAGATCTCAGGCGTCGACCTCACCACGGACCTGCCGGAGGTGGTGGTCGCCGAGCTGCGTCAGGCGCTGCTCGATTACAAAGTCCTGTCCTTTCGCGAGCAGCCCATGAGCGCTGCGCAGCATGTGGTCTTCGCGCGACGCTTCGGGGAGCTCGAGATCCACCCCTTCGTCCCGTCCAATACTGGTCACCCCGACCTGATCCGCTTCCGCAAGAGCGGGCAGGTGACCGGATTCGAGAACGGCTGGCACCACGAGCTCACCTGGCGCGAGCGGCCTTCGCTCGGTGTGATCCAGCATGCGCTCGAGGTCCCTGTCCTCGGGGGAGACACCCTGTTCTCCGACATGTACGCCGCGTATGAATTGCTCGACGAGGAGACCAGAAGCCTCATCGATTCGCGCGATGCGATCCACGACTTCAGCCGCGTATTCGGGAATGCGCTGCCCGAGGACAAGCGCGAGGTGATGCGGGACGCGCATCCGACGGTCAAGCACCCCATGGTCTGTGTGCATCCTGAAACCGGTCGGCGGCATCTGTTCGTCAACCAGATCTTCGTCGAACAGATCGACGGTATGGATCGCGACGCTGGGGCTGAGTTGCTCGACCGTGTCTGCCACCGGATTGCCGACCATCCTGAGCATCAGGTTCGGCTGCGTTGGGAACCGCATACGGTCGCATTCTGGGACAACCGCGCGGTTCAGCACTACACCATGCCCGACTACTGGCCCACGATCCGAGTGATGGATCGCGCGTCCATCGTCGGAACGCGCCCGCACCGGTGACGAGCTCGGGATGGATGCCTGCGTCCTGCTATTGGAGTGCGATTTGAGTGACACATGCGCTGCGGCGGCTGGCGGTCGGCGGCGAGCCCGATGGCGACCGAATCGCGGTGCAGCCTCGACCGGACCTGGCGTGATGTTCAGACTGTGACCGCCATCTGAACAAACAACCCACAGCGCTGCGGCTTTACGACTGACGAAGGTTCGGCCGCGATGACCACGACAAACATGGAGATGGTGTGAACGCGGCAATACCCCCTTTCCCGAACGATGTGTCGACCCGGACCGGATCAGGTACGGGCCGGCCGAATACCAGCGGCGCCCCGCCGTCGATGCTGGAACGAATGACACTGATCCTCGACCTGTTCGACGACCCGTCGGTGTGGATGCCGCTCGGTGAGATCGCCAGTCGCACCGGGCTGCCGCGGTCGAGCTCCTATCGCATCCTCGAGCATTTGTCCGTGCTGGGCTGGTTGCGACGGCGCCCCTCGGGATACGGGCTCGGGCCGCGAGCGTTGCGTCTGGGCGTCACTCGCGGCACCGACGAAGAACTGCGGATCACAGCGCGACCTGCGCTCGAAGAATTGCACGCACACACTGGCGCAACCGCCTATCTCGGCATCCTCGATTTCGACGAAGTCGTGTTCGTCGACCGAGTCACGCGGCTGGGGTCGGGTGCTGGAGTCGGTCTCGGTCATCGTGCACCGGCCTATGCGACTGCGCTCGGCAAAGCCCTGCTCGCGGCCATCGGCCCGGAACAGGCCGGCAAGGCGCTGGCCGCAGGATTGCGGCCGTGCACTCCAAAGACCATTACGAGCCGGCGCGCCCTGTACGCCGAGTTACGCCGCATCCACAGCGGTGGCGGGTTGGCGTTCGACAGCGGTGAGTACCTGCGCGGGTTTGACGGCGTCGCCGCGGTCATTCATGGAGCCGACGGTGTCCGGGGCGCTATCGGCGTAAGCGCGCCGGGAACGGGGGCGAACCTCAGAAAATTTGCCTCGCTGGTCATCGGAGCCGCACAACGTGTCTCACTGCAGTTGGACCCGTCCGGCATCACCACGCCACGACCGGCAACTGCGAGAAATTCACCTCGCGGCGCGCATGCGGTCACGAGTCCTGTGGATTCTCACGAATCCCCCGGATCTTCTCTCGCAGGACGTCGAAATACCGCTTGAGCGGCTTCCGTTACGATTTGCGCCCGCAGGGCCGACGGAAGTCAGGGCCAGTTGGCGACGGGCAGCCGCGCCGGGTCTCGGACAGCATCGACGCGCTGCCGCGCCCACACTGGGTGGGCCGGCCGGGGTCTTGGACGCTCGGTGAGTGCGCTCGGCGCGGTGCGGGTGGATCCGCGGTCGCCGGCGAGCGTGCGAAACCGAATTCGCATGCATTGTTAGGCGGCATCGCGGCCCGCACGGTCGTTCGCTGCTGCGTGAGCGACCCGTTCCAGGATGATGTGACCGGCTGCGCGGATGTTCGGCCGAACACGACGTCCCACCCGAGGCCAGGGTGTTTCCTGGGCTCGTCCACGGCACCCGGGGCTGCGGCGAGCGGTTGCTTCGGCCCGCGAAGTGCGTCGGATGATCGTGGCAGCTCTCGTGTGCCCGCCAGGCGCTGGCTGCTTGCCCGCCTGTGGCCGGATAGGTCAAGCTGTTGCGGGTACGAGTGGTCGAGGAGTGTAGACGTGCTGTGGAGCCGACTGTGGGTCGAGTGACGGCTGCCGATATCGCCAGATCATTGGGGATATCGCGGGCGACGGTGGGCTTCGTCCTCAACAGCACTCCGGGACAAGCGATTTCGGCCGCAACCCGGGAGCGAGTCCTGGCGGAGGCGTCGCGTTTGGGTTATCGGCCGAACGCCGCGGCGCAGGCTTTGGCCAGTGGCCGCAGTAGATGCATTCTGATTCTGCTGCCCGACTGGCCGGTGGGTTACACGCTCCAGCGGAGTCTCGATGTCGCCGTCGACGTTCTCGAACAGGGCGGCTACTGGCCAGTGGTCCATACCTATCGCAGGGGTGAACGAGCCCGTCCGCTCTGGGAGTACATCAATCCCGAGGTGGTGGTGTGCTTCGGTTTGTTCGATGCCGAGGACCTCGCCGCAATCCGGGCCAGCGGCGTTCGCAAGGTGCTTCCCGACGTCAGCACCGGACCGGGCGAGCCCGAGCTGCCGTTGATCACCGCGGGCCCTCGACGGCAGGTCGAGCACCTCTATGACCTCGGGCACCGGCGGCTGGCCATTGCCACCTCGCGAGATCCGCGTCCGGCGAGCCTCATCGCGGGCAGGACCCGCGCAGCGCGCGCCGCGGTCGCAGAGTTCGGTATGCATCTCGAATCGGTGGTTGCGGTCGATCACCGCGACGGCAGCGCTGAGCGCGCCGTCGAAGCCTGGCGCGCGGCCGGTGTGACCGGTGTGGTCGCCTACAACGACACGGTGGCCGCGGTAGTTCTGGGTGCCGTGGTGCGCGCGGGGCTGCGGGTACCCGCCGAGCTGGCCGTTGTCGGTCACGACAATGCGCCGCTGGCCGAGCTTTTCGTTCCGGCGATCTCGAGCGTCACGGTCGACACCGACAGTCTGGCCCGCTATCTGGCGCGGATGGCCTTGCACGAGGCCGACGGCCGGCCCGCACCGACCGAGGTACCGGACTGGACAGCACAACTGTTTCCGCGCGAATCCACGGTCGCAGCAGGTGGTATTTGAACGATCGGGGCTCAACGCCCAGCCCGCGTTCGTACCGCACCGGCCACGGCCCTATGCGGCGACCTCGCTTCGCAGCGCCTGCACATCAGGCATCGGCATCTCGGCCCGGGCTGGTGCGCCGCTTCGGCTCCGGGGAGGAGGGCGGCGATCAGTGGCATAGATTGGTATTCAACAAATGGAATACCGGCGGTCGAACACGCAGATGAGTCAGGTGTATCGGGCATTATCGCGGATGGCCGAGGAGGGCTGGTCCGTTATGAGGTCGAGGCGCGACCCGGGCCGCAGGATGCGAAGACCTACCATCTGACCGCCGAGGGGATGACGGTCTTTGTGGATTGGCTCACCGGCCCCTACATGCCGCCGACGAAATTCACCGATCCGGAGTTCCGGGCTCGGTTGAGCTTCGCGGGATTCATGACCCAGGAACAGATACTGCAGTTGGTCGAGAACGAGCTTGTCGCACGCCGTGACCAAGTGGCACGCTTCCGCCATCGCGATCGAAGCCTGCCGCAAACCACGGAGTTTCCCATAGACCGTGATCTGGCGATCGCGATGACTGAGCTGCTGCACAGGTGGGGGTCCGACGACATCGATCCCCACATCACTCGCGTGGAGCTGCTGCGGGATCAGCTGCTGGCAGGCCGGTTCCCGGCCAGGGGCAGCGCAGTGGCCGACGAGCTGGGTACGCCGGTCCAGCGAGCCCGATTCCGGGTGGTTCCCGACTCGGCACCGACAGCGAATATTTGAGCTGGACCGTGCTGAGGCGGCTGGCGTGCAATCCCATGTATCGGGGTGTTGCCAGGTGTGCTGTTTCTGAGCCGAGACCAGGTTGGCGAAACTGCAGCCAGGTCGAGTGAGGCCGGGGGCTCAGGAGTTGCAGCGTTTCGGTATCGGCGACCTCGGGCACATGACGTCGCAGCACCTCGCACGCCGAGGCCGGGCGTCAGCGCACCTTGACCGGCAGTACTGCACAGGCTCCGGCCACCCCGATCACCGCGACGGTGACATACAGCGCGGCGTAGCCGCCGAAGCCGCTCACCACGGCCGCGGCCAGCGCCGGGGCGATCGCGTTGGGCAGCGCCGCAGCGATATTGAGCAGACCCAGTCCCTGGGCCGCGCCGGATTGCTGATCGGGCAGCACCTGGGTGGCCAGCGCCTGGTCGACCGAGATGAAGATGCCGAAGCCGATGGACAGCACGGCGAACGAGGCCACGATTCCCGCGGTTGTGGCGGTGACGGCGGGAATCACCGCCGCGGCAGCGACCACCAGGCCACCAGCAAGCACGACGGGTTTGCGGCGGCCGATGCGGTCGGAGATCAGCCCCGACAGTGCGACGGCCAGGACGAATCCGGGTGCGCTCACCATGGCGATCTTGGGCGTGAGGTTGGTGGCTTGGTCGCGGGTTAGTCCGATGTAGTCCTGCAACAGGTAGAGCTGGAACGTGTGGATCATGGCGTAGCCCCCGAACAGCAGGAGTCGGCCCGCGAAGACCCAGCAGAAATCGGGGTGGCGCAACGGATTGATCCACAGCCCCCGCAGCAGGCATCGCGTGGCGCTCCCGCTCACCGAGACAGCGGCCCGGTTGTCGCCCTCGGGATTGCGGAGGATGAAGGCGATCGTGATCGCCAGCAGCAGTACTGCGGTGACCGTGTAGCCGAGCGGGATGCTGGTCGCGAACCGCGACCCGATCACCGGTACGAGTATGCCGCCTGCGATGGTCCCGAGCCCGAACAGCGAGGAGAAGCGGCCGCGCCGTTGGATCGGGACCCGGTCGGGCTGGATCGCCGACAGCGGCCCGGCGAGGGTGTGGAATCCGACGTGCACCAGTACCGCCGAGGCGAGCAGCCACGGCACGGACTGCGCCATGCCGGTCACCACCAGCGCCGGAGCGCCGATGAGCGCGCCGATGAGCAGCCACGGCGCACGCGCGCCGCGACGGGTCCGGGTGCGGTCGGACAAGGCGCCGACCACCGGCTGCACCCCGATGGTGACGATCGCGACGACGGTGTTCACCAGGGCGAGCTGTTCGAGCTTGTGGTCGGGATCTAGCGTCTGGATCTGCAACGCCGTGAAGTAGGCGGTGATGCCGAAGGCGAGCTGCGGCACCGCAGCGGTGAACGGAGCCCAGACGAAGAGCCGGCGCAGCCCCTGGGGTGAGAGTTCCACCATGGCCGGCGCCGCGTCAGCGTCTTGGTTGGTGGGTTGAGCGGGGGCTGGATGGCGCATTCGGGTCCTCGGGATCGGTGCGGGCTTGCCGGAGTGACGGTTGACGTTCCATGTCACTAATGCCATAGTCGAGGCATATTCAACTAGTGGAATACTAGCGCGGGCTAGTAGGATGATAGCGCGGGGAAGCGCAAGGTTCGCAGCGAATCTGCATCCACTGAGATTTGAAATGCCGTTCACCGTAATGGGACTCATCGAGGAGGCGACATGGCGCGACTCGCGCGCGAATTCCTGTGGGGAGCCGCGACCTCACCGCACCAGACCGAGGGCAACAACCTCAACAGCGACTGGTGGCTACAGGAGAACAGCGCCGGGTCGTATCTGCCCGAACGAAGCGGCGACGCCGTGGACAGCTACCACCGCTACCGCGAGGACATGACATTGCTCGCCGACGCCGGGCTCAACGCCTATCGGTTCGGCGTGGAATGGGCCCGCATCGAACCGGAGCCGGGACGGTTCTCGCGCGCGTCGCTCGATCACTATCGGCGCATGATCGATACCGCGATCGAACTGGGTCTCACCCCCGTGGTCACCCTGCACCACTTCACCAATCCGCGGTGGTTCGCCGAGGCGGGCGGCTGGGTCGGTCCCGACGCGGTGGATCGATTCGCCGATTACGTCACCGCGGTGTCGCCCCTGCTCGCCGATGTCGAGTGGGTATGCACCATCAACGAATCCAACATGGTCGCGGTGATGACCGACGTGCGCCGCAGCCTGACCGAGATGGACTCCGAGGTGCTGGCGCGACTGGCCGCGGGCGCGCTGCCCACCCCGAACGAGGAGATCGGCACCACCCTCATCGCGGCGCACCATGCCGCCCGCGAGATCCTGCGGGAAAACACCCGCGCCGCGGTCGGATGGACCGTCGCCCAGCAGGCGTTCACCGCGGACCCCGGCTGCGAAGCGCAACTGGCGGAAGCCAATTGGATCTGGGAGGACATGTACCTCGCCGCGGCCATCGACGACGACTTCGTCGGCACTCAGGCCTACACCTCTCGCAGCGTCGGCCCCGACGGACCCCGCCTGCATCCAAAGCGTATGGACAACACGATCACCGGATGGGCCTACCGCCCCGACGCTCTGGGGCTGGCGGTTCACAACGCCTGGGCCGTCACCAATGGCACCCCAGTGCTGGTCACCGAGAACGGCATCGCCACCGCCGACGACGACCGCCGCATCGCCTACACCAGCGAAGCGCTGAGCCACCTGCACGCTGCCATCGACGACGGCGTGGACGTGCGGGGTTACCTGCACTGGTCCGCGCTCGACAACTACGAATGGGGCCGATGGGACCCCACATTCGGGTTGATCGCTGTCGACCGTGACACCTTCGCGCGCACCCCGAAACCCTCCCTAGCCTGGCTCGGCGGACTGGCCCGAGCGAACCGGCTGCCGGAATCGACGCTACTGCCCCGGCATGACCGCTGACGGCGGCCAGTAAACGGCGGTGGCCCCCGCCCAGCTCGCGCGGGGCCACCACCGTTCGAAGGAAATTCTGCGAGCATGCATCACCGGACAACATTCCCGAGTCCTTGAAGTGCAGTGAGGATAACTACCGCAAATTCGAGGTGAGGGTAGCAATTTCATAATCATCGACACTGGCCGAGTTTCCGCTGAGTGGGAGTATCTCTCTGAGTGGGAGTATCTTTCGCCCCGAAAGCGGGTCTTGACCTCGATAGACGCTGCCAGTTATAACCACATGCTCCCCTTTTGGCATGTGGTTATCCCCATTTGTCGGCACTTCAAATTCCGGTGAGTGGAATAGCTTCGAAAAATCTCTGAGAATTTCCTTAACCAATCACCCGGTGTGACGTAGCCTACAGGTAGCGCGCGCTAGTCATGGACCTGATGTTCGTGATTACGTTCATGCCGATGTTTGCCTCCGCCCGACTGGGCTCGTGACCAGATATCGGCTCTTCTCAGAGAGCAATGAAGTACATGAAGTTTCGACAAGGACTGTGCGTGACCGCTGTGGTTGCAACGATGTCTGTCGCTGCGGCGGCGACCGCGGCCGCCGAGCCGGCTTCCCCCCTGCCCGCTGGAGCGTCCGAGGGCGCGAACGCGGTCACCGAGGCACTGCACTACCGCGCCGTTCGCGATGCCGATGCCGTAGTGGCGTCGGTGGAGACCGGTGGATTCAGCGTCGACCAGATCCTCGGCCAGGCCATCCTGCGTGATGCGGCCGGGACTGCTCGGGACTCAGTGCCGCTGAGTTTCGTCATGGATGGGCAGCGGTACCCCATCGACGCCGCGATTTCGGCGGACGGGCGGCAGCTTCGACTGACGCCGCAGCTGCGCGCCGGGTGGGTCCCGCCGACTGCGCTGCAGCCGATCGCCTCCCCGCTGGAGAACCAGCTCGCGATGAACGACCTACTCAACTCGGTGAGCTTCGGGCTGTCGGCGGGCAGCCTGATCGGCACCATCGTCGGCGCGGTCATCGGAGTCGGTGTCGGACTTGCGGTCGCGGGCGCCTCGTGCGTGGTGTTGTCCATCGGATGCGTGCTGACCGTGCTCCCGATCGTCACCCTGGTCGGTGGTGCTGGAGGGATCGCCGGTCTGGTCCTGGGCGGCGGGCCGGGGCTGATCAACGGAGTGTGGAACTACTACACGACGATGCAGGCCGCCCCCGGGGCCAGTCAGTACGCCGACCAGATTCCCGCGTTCCGTCAGTCCGCGCCCGCGCCGGTGCCGGAGGCCGCCCGATGAGCATTCGCCGACGGGCTTTCACGACGGTGGCCGCCGGTGGCATCGCAATCGCTTGCGCCGTAACCGCACCGCAGGCGATCGCCGATATCGACACCTCCACAGCCAGGGAAACCGAGTTCCGCACCGTGGTCGCCGACGGATTGGCGGTGACCACCATCGACGCCGGAAGTTTCCAGGCCGATCAGGACGGTACGGCGATCACCGTCGTGGACCCGGCTGGGCAACCCGCGGGCCGGATCCCGCTCGCCTTCGCTCTCGACAACCGCAGATACCAGCTGCAGCCTCATATTTCGGCTGATGGCCGGACCTTGTCGTTGCTGCCCGACATCGCCGGCGCCCAGCCGATCGCGTCACCGCTGGAAAACCAGCTCGCCCTCGACGACGGTCAGGGCAAGCTCGGTCTGGCCATAGCGATCGGGCCGATGGCCGGAGCGATCGGAGGCGCCGTGATCGGCGTGGTCGTCGCACTGGCGTCCTGCGTTGTGCTGACCATCGGTTGCCTGCTCACCGGTCTGCCGATCATCGGTGTGTTCGCCGGTGCTGGTGGCCTGGCGGGAACGATCCTGGGCGGCGGCGCGGCGGCGGCCTATGCCGCCTGGAACTACCTCGACACGCTGTCCAAGGCGCCGGGCCAGAGCCAGTACGCCAAGGACGGAGAGGGCGCCAACGCCGCAGGCGTGCCCGACAGCCATCTGCGCATACCCAAACTCGGCACCGGCTCCAGTGGTGGAAGCAGCAGCGGGAGCGGAAAGAGATGACCGCCGCGGTGTGACCGCGTAGCGGAAATCGTCGGGTGTTTCGACGCGCGACACCGGCGAGCGAAACGATCCGAGCGTGCCTGGCCGCTCACGCGAGTAACCAGGCACGCCGCATCCCGCTGCTTTCGGCGAGATGCCTCGAGTACCGGGCCACGCGCTGGCGAAAGGCTCAGCGACGCGACGGTGCTACAGCCCGGAGGTGAGGATCCTGCGTGCGCGCTCGTCGGCGGCCGCCTGCAACTGCTCGAGCGTGAGCTCGTCCAGCCCGGCGGCGCTACGCAGGAACGGCCCGAACAATTGCCAGCCCAGCTCGAGGGCAGCCGCATGCGCGGCCGCCAGAGCTGCGTCGGGCCGTTCGTCGTGATACTGCTGCGCCACCTGAAACAACCGGTTCATCACCGGGAATCGATGCTGCAGCTCACCGGCCGGATATCCGTCGAGCAGACAACGAGCGATCACCGTCCAATGCAGGCTCAATCGGGTATCGGTGGAGGAGAGTTCGCGATCGGCGTGGCCGGCTCCGAGATGATCGAGGACCTCGGCGACGAGTTTGTCCTTCGCGCCGAAATGCCGGAACACCAGGCCGTGATTGACCCCCGCCCGCTCGGCGATGTCGCGAATCGACGTAGCGGTGGGGCCACGCTCGGCGAATAACGCTGTCGCACTGTCGAGGACCGCCGCGACGATGGCCTCCCGGCCTTGCGGGGGCGTCCTTCGGGAAGTTGTTGCCTCGGACGTAGTCACTCGACTACAGTAGCGTATGCCAGGCTGTAGTCGAGTGACTACAGCCATTGCTGGCAATCACGAGGAGGCATGCGAAATGCGCGACACCGTCGTTGTCGACAAGGACCCCGGCGCTGACATCGGACTCAGGCCCGTCCAGATCCCGGGGTCGCCGCTGATCAGCGGACCGTTCACGCATCTGGCCGCTGAGCGTGATCGCCTGGCGGGACTGCGCTGGCAGAACTTCGACGTCCATCAGGTCGGGTCGACGCTGGGCGCCTTCATCAGCGGGATCGACCTCCGCGTCGAACTGGCCGACGAGGTCGTCGCCGACCTGCGCCAGGCATTGCTGGACTACAAGGTGCTGTTCTTCCGGGACCAGCCGATCACACCCGACCAGCACGTGGCTTTCGCACGCCGATTCGGCGATCTCGAAATCCATCCCTTCATCCCCGCCAACACCGGCCAGCCCGAATTGGTCCGATTCGAGAAGAGCGCCCAGGTCGCAGGCTTCGAGAACACCTGGCACCACGATGTGACCTGGCGTGAAACGCCCTCGCGAGGCGCGATCCTGCATGCGATCTCGGTGCCCGCTGTCGGCGGTGACACCTTGTTCTCGGACATGTACGCCGCCTACGACTCGCTGGATTCCGATACTCGCGCCGAGATCGAAGAGCTCACCGCGGTTCACGACTTCACCCGCGCCTTCGGGCATGCCTTGTCCGAGGACCAGCGGGAGCAGATGCGGGCCAAGCATCCCGAGGTTCACCACCCGCTGGTGGCCACCCACCCCGAGACCGGACGCAAGCATCTCTACGTCAACCGGATCTTCGTCGAGCGGATCGCGGGCCTGAGCCCCGACGCGAGCAGCGCGCTGCTGGATCGGTTGTGCCGGCAGGCCGACTACCCAGAGCATCAGGTGCGGCTGCAGTGGGAACCGGACACCATCGCGTTCTGGGACAACCGGGCAGTTCAGCACTACGCGTCGAGCGACTACTGGCCGCAGATTCGTGTGATGGAACGCGCCTCGATCGTCGGGGACCGGCCGAAGCTATGAACTCCTGCGGCGGTACCGCCCGCTTCGGCCGGTGCTGCCGCCCAACCGTGAACGCCGCTGGGCCCGCGTGCGCGGTGTGTGCCCAATGACCAGAGGCACCATGGCCTCGATAGAAGACCTGTCCGTCCGACAGGAAGCCGACGGTCGCCCGAGAGCGTTGTCGCCGTAGGCGACCGCGTGACGCTTGCCCGGCAGGAACAACACCGGTATCCACCGGCGTGCCGTTGGCCCCGAGTCGTGTGGCGAACCCGGCTAACTGTTCGGCGGGCATCAGCTCGTCGCTCGAGCTGAGCAGCATCGGCCGGGGCTTACCCGCACAGGTGTGCCGTGCAGGCGATGCCGCGCGTACGCGGGGCCGCCGGTGACCGCGGGCGCCGGTGTCGTCGTCGGCCCGACATCGTCCACCCAGTCCATGCCGCCAGTGTCGTGAAATGTCATTCCACCAGTGGACTATCGCATTGGATCCAGGATCGCAGAGAAGCGAGCACCAGCCAAAATGCCCATTTCCAACCAGGGCCACCCTTCGACCTTGTGCAGCGCTGATACCGACACCGGGCCGCCACTACCGGTCGCTGACCCCGGCGGCCCGATCGACTACCGGTTCAGCCTGGCTAACGAGCGCACATTCCTGGCGTGGATCCGCACCGCACTGGGACTTCTCGCCGGTGGCGTCGCTGTCCAGACGTTGACCCAGCAGTTGCCCAACGTCGGGCTCAGGCGAGCGATCACTGCGACGTGTGCCGCTCAGGCGGTGCTGATCGCCGCGGCTGCCCACCGGCATTGGCGGCAGGCCGAGACGGCCATGCGCCGCGGGGAAGAACTGCCACCCCCGGCGCTGATGCCGTTCCTCGCCGCGACCGTCGCCGTCGTCGCGATCCTCACCACCACCTCGGTGCTGGTGTCGTGACCGCCCGCGCGCCGCGATGGCCCCCCGACCCCGGGCTTGCCGTCGAACGCACAGCGCTCGCGTGGCGGCGAACCACGCTCTCGGCGGCCGTCGCGCTGGCGGCATCAGTGCACGCGGCCCTCACGACAGCACCGGGCCCGCTCTCGGCTTACGCAACCGCGGCCACCGCGGCGCTGACGGTCGCGGCGATCGCGATCTGCGCCCAGCGACGCACACGGCAACTGCGGCAACGGCAGCCGCGCAGCATCGGTGCGCTCACCGTCGCCGTCGCCGTCGCCACCTTTGCTGCCCTCACCGCGCTCGTAGCTCTGCGTGTGGCGCTGTGAGGGCAGCCTCTGAAGCAGACCTGCAGGGTCGGCCTCGGGGCTGCGCCACTAACCGACTGCGAGCTCACCGAAATTCTCCCGGGCCAACGATGTCGACGCGGATTTGAAGCGGCACACGGGGTCTGGCGACGGCGCACAGGCTCTCGGTCCGCGAATCAGGTTTGCGACAACGCGGGCGCTGGCAGGGGATCTCGGGTAGGCCACGGCGAATATCTCACGTCGACAAGGAATTCAACGCGAACTTGAGGCCGGCGATCGTGTTCTCGGCGCGGGACATGAAGTCGAGCGATTCGAAAAGCGCAAATCCACCCAAAATTATTCCACTTGTGCCATATTCGTCCTACTTAACTTGTGGAGTAGTTGAGTTCGTCGACGATATGAGCGTGCTGAACTTCGCCACTCGCTGCGCACCTATCCCGATAGCCGGGTTACCCGCAGCGTGATGTCACGCGTCTGTCATCTGTTGAATTCCCGAAAGGGGTTGGCAATGTCCACAACTCCCGCCATCGACCCGGCCGGCGCCGCTGATCCGCCGCAATCCCCCGAGGCGACCGGCCAGCCGTCGGGCGTTTCATGGGCCCGGATGCTCACGGCGGTGTTCCTCATCGTCCTGTTCAGCCAGAGCGCCCCGATCCAGACCATGATGGCCGCGACCGCGCTGGAGAAGATCGCGGCCTCGTTCCCCAACAGCGGCACCAATATCGCCTGGACGATCATCATGTCCGGCCTCGTCGGGGCCGCCGCCGCACCACTGATCGGCCGGATCGGTGACGTATCGGGGAAGAAGCCGACCTTGCTGACCTGCGGCGCGCTGTTCGCAGTGGGAAGCGTGGTCTGCGCACTTGCCGGCAGCTGGCCGGTCTTCCTGCTCGGCCGCTTCCTGCAATCATTTGCCGCCGCGAGCGTGGTCCTCGCCTACGGACTCATCCGGGATCTGCTGCCGCGCAAGCACAGGGTTCTTGGCTTCGGCGCGATCGCAGCCGGCTTCGGATTCGCCGCGGCCTTCGCCCCGGTGTTCGGCGGCTGGCTGACTCGAACCCACAGCTGGCAGGCGGCGTTCTGGATATCGCTGGCATTCATCACCGTGATGATCGCACTGGTCGTGGCGTCCGTACCGGATTCGAAACCGATTGCGCGACAGCGCCTCAGCGTCACCGGCGCGGCCCTGCTCACCCTCGGTGCCGCACTGCTGATCGCCTATATCGACCGGGGTCAGGTCTGGGGCTGGACCAAACCCGCGAGCATCGCAGCGCTGGCCGGCGGGCTGGCGTTGCTGGCGGTATTCGTTCTCGCGCAACAGCGGGCGCGCACGCCGCTCATCGATCCGCGTGTGTTGTTCCAGACGCGCTTCCGCCTGCTCCTGGCGGTGGGACTGCTCGCGTCGTGCATGATCGGCGTCCAGACCTACGCGATCACCTACATGGCCCGCACGCCCAGCCCGGACACGATCGAAAACGGTATTGTCACAAACACTCTCGCGAAGGTCGCCCAGGCCAGCGGAGTGCGCCTGCCACACGAAGCCGTGCAGGTTAGCCTCACCCCGGGCTTCAGCTACAGCAGCGGATTCAGTTCACACGACTACGCCTTGCGCATCGCCCTGCTCCAGGGCCTGATCACGATCGCCTTCGCCGTGATCGGCGCAATCCTCGCGCGCAAGGTCGGGGCCAGGCTCCTGTTGACGTCCGCGACAGCATTGTTCGCCATGATCGGCCTCGTCGAGGCCGTCGGACCACACACCTGGGACATCCTCACCCTCACCAACGCAGTCTTCGGACTGGCACTCGGGCTCTACTACACGGCTGCCGCAGTTCTCGTCGCCCAGACGGTCCCGCAGGAGCAGGCGGGCGTCGGCTTCGGTGTGTTCAGCCTGTTCCAGGGTGTGGGCATGGCCATCGGCGGCACCCTGGTCACCACTCTCGCCGCAGCCCACCCGATGTCGGCCAGTGTGCGAATCGCCGGACGCCCGCCGCAGCTCAACGTGATCCCCAAGGTATTCGGTGACCGCGGCTTCGAACTCGGATTCTGGTTCGCCACCGCGACCGCCCTGGCAGCGCTCGTCATCGCGCTCGCCGTGCGCCCTGACCGGACCCCGGCCACCGGCGACCCCGCCGTGTGAGACCAGCCGCCACGGCGAGAAAACCGAAAGCAGAGAAATCACCGATGAGCGTCGATAAGCCGATCGCGTCTCTGCCTGGTCGGCTATCGGCTGTGCTTGGGATCATCGAGGATGAAATGCCAAGAGTCTCTGCGCCTTATCGGATCGACGATGTCGGTGGCAACGAGGAGGGGTTTGACGCCGTACCGGACACGCTGTCACAGGGTGACGCTGAGCTCCTGCTCGGATACCTGCGGTCGGCTGCGTGCATCGTTGCGGCACCGGGCGCGATCGAGGATCCTTTCGAGCCCGGTAATCCGAATGCCCGTGTGCGCATCGGCTGGATGACCGACGGCGAATGGGTGTGGGAACTGGCATGGGAAGACTATGTCGAGTTTCGCCGTGTCGCTCCGCCGATCGACTTCATCGACCACGCCAAGCGGCACGGTTGGGTTGCCCCGGAGGTATCGGAACACCTCTTGTTGGAGATGGCGCGCCAGTTCGGGTTCGATCTCGCGAGCGATTCCGGCATGCTCGACGACTAGAACAGGAGCGGCGTCAGCGCTGTGTGCACGGCAAAGCTGTGGAACGCACTATTCTGCCGCATACCGCGCTGACCGAACCGGCCAGCGCGGGGTGCCGGCGGCTGGAACCCGCTGCGGCGCAGAACGTCCGCTACTGCCGATGACGGGATGTCGGGAAGATGCGAGTTCGACAAATATTCCGGTGCGCAGGTGAAGGAGCATATGGGAGGTTTGCCAGATGTCTCATGATCATGTCGCTGCAGGTGGATGTGGTTCTCGGCCGAGTGTGCGCATAGTGCACTTGAACCGCCGAACATACGAGGCGCTCGCCGATGGAGACCTTGTGGCGGCAAATGCGGCCAGCCCGGTCCCGCTGACGGCTCATTTCGCAGGACCCGATTGGCGACGGCTGTGGGTGATGAGGGGCGCGCAAGTCGAGGAAGAGCCAACCAGCGCAGGGTGGGTCACCGGTGTCATCTGGGACGAACAACAGCAACTTGCCGTGGGCAGGGCGGGCTTTCACGGGCTTCCCGACGCATCGGGGATGGTCGAGATCGGGTATGCCGTCGATCCAGCGTATCGACGACGCGGCTACGCACGCGCAGCGTTGGAGTGCTTGTTGCGGCGTGCTGCTCGCGAACCCCAGGTGAGAACGGTTCGAGTCAGCATCGGCCCCGACAACCTGGCTTCGTATCGGTTGGCATCGCAGTACGGCTTCGTTGAGGTCGGAGAGCAATGGGACAACGAGGATGGTCTGGAGATCGTCTACGAGGTCGCCGCAGATAAGTTGTAGGTCCTTGTAGCACTCGCTCATGCCGCATACCGAGCTGACCGAACCGGCCAGCGCGGGGCATCGGAAGATCAACGGGCAGAACGCCGTACGACCGCCGGCAGTGCGCGCTATTGCCGAAGCGCGTGCGCTACTGTTCTGGCCTTACGGGCCCGGAAACTCAAACCCTCTCATGACGGAACTACTCTGACCGAGCCGCAACGATTGCCTCGTCACGCGGATGAAGTGCTCCTGGGCGAGGTGTTGCTTGTCTCTAGCCGCGGCCCATTCGTCATCGTCGATCGGTGGCCGCTCCCGCTCGAATGTGGTGCGCATAACGGCGCCATCGGCGAGATGGAGTGCTTCGGCAGCCGACACGACTTTCCTTGGTGCGATGAGGCGAAGGCGAGTGAGCACGAGGGCTTGGGCGGAGTATGCCTCATCGGTTCGCGCTTGCATCTCCGTGCATACGCTGGCGTCGTAGCCTTCGACTCGGGCAATGCGCGCATACGCGCCGCGGCTGGCGAAACTGGCGTCCAGGTATTCCACGTAGGCATCGATAAGAGCCTCTCGCAACCACTTTCGGTTCTCGCGACGGCCCGATATGTAGAGAGTCATGCCTGCAAAGGCAGCTGCTAGCGATGCTGCCACTGCACTGATAACCGAAGGCACGACGGACATGCCAACCTCCGACGAGCAAGGGATGGTAACCAATAGATTCGCACGCTTGTGCCGCTTCCCGCGCTGACCGAACCGGCCACGGGGCATCGGAAGATCGATGGGCAGAGCGTCGTATGGCCGGCGGCAGTGCTCGCTCATGCTGATGTGAGATGAGTTGTGGTACAGGCCATCCGGAATGTTATGAGGTATGCCTTAGCTTGGTGAAAGACACCGCCTCGTGTTGCCTGGACCGTCTGTGACTTGCGTGGCGGTGATGTGCCCAGCGCCCAGGACGTCCTGCAGGCATTGAGCTTTCGACAGCGAGGTGGAGCATGAGCGAGACGACGGACAACCCCGATTCGATGCGGCGTACTGATGTACGCCACGAATCCAATTCGGCCGCAGCGGATGTGGCGGCGGGAGCACCGGTCGGGCCTGCCTCTCGAAGTGCTGCCGATGCGACCGACACCGGGCTTGGTCGGTCTGGTTCGGTCTGCATCACCGATTCCGGGTCACGCGCACCCGGTCACGTCAGCGAATTCGGCCGGGGCTCCGGGTGGACGGGGGCGAAGCACGACGCGAAAGGCGCTGTGGGCGGGGCAATTGCGGGTGGGAGTGCGGATGAGCGGCGGTTGGCTTGGGTGTATTTGTCGCGGGTGGTGGAGGGGCCCTGTGCGGCGTTGTCGGCGTTGATCGGGTCGGTGGGGGTGGTGGAGGCGGCGCGGGCGGTGCGGGAGTGTGCATTGCCCGAGGTGTTGCGGGGGCCTACGGAGCTGCGGCGGGGGATCGACCGGGCGGAAAGGGATTTGGCGTATATCGAGCGGTTGGGTGGGCGGGTGGTGACGCCGGACGATGCGGAGTGGCCGGCCTGGCGGATGCTCGGGCTGGGGCAGTTGGATCCGGCGCAGGATGCGGATGCGGCTGTGCCGCTGGTGTTGTGGGTGCGGGGGCCGCGGTCGCTGCTGGAGACCACCGAGCGGGCGATCGCGGTGGTGGGGGCGCGGTGCAGCACCGGGTACGGGAATCATGCGACCGGCGAGATCGCCGGTGAGCTCGCGGCGCGGGGGTGGACGATCGTGTCCGGGGCAGCGTTCGGGATCGATGGGATGGCACACCGGGCCGCGCTGGCCGTCGGCGGTATGACGATCGCCGTGCTCGCCTGCGGTCCGGATCGGCCGTATCCCGTGCAGCACGATCAGCTGCTGGCCGAGATCGTCGATACCGGTCTGGTCGTCACCGAGTACCCACCCGGTACCTCCGCGCGCAAACACCATTTCCTGGCCCGCAATCGGCTGATAGCGGCATTCGCGGACGGTGTCGTGGTGGTGGAGGCCGGGATGCGCAGCGGGGCGCGCAACACGGTGAAATGGTGCCGCCGGCTGGGCCGGCCCGCGATGGCCGTTCCAGGCCCGGTCACCTCGGCCGCCTCGGTCGGCTGCCACCGCATGATCCGCGAGGGCGAAGCCTTCATCGTCACCCGCGCCGAGGACATCCTCGACGAAGCCGGGCCGCTGCGCCTGTCCCTGCCGGGCGCGGTCCCACCCAGCCCGGAGGACAATCTCTCCGGCGACGAGGCCCTGGTCTTCGCCGCCCTCCCCAGCACCGGTTCCCGCCTCCCTCGAGGCTTGGCCGCCGACACCGGCCTCCCATTGCCCGCGGTCCGTGCCACTCTGTCCGCACTGGAGATCGCGGGCTTGGTCGCCTGCGATGGCAACGGCTGGTACCGCACGAACCCTCCCACGACCTCAACTACCACCGCGATCGTCGCCGCCCATGAACAACATCGGTGATTGCTGTGATCCAGCTGGTTCGGATCTGCAAAAGGCGGTGGGCGACGGCACTGAGCTATCTGGTGTTTGTCGTGTGTCGTGTTGTTCGGTGCGTGCTGCTGTTCGGAAAGAGCTGAGAACGAGTTGGTGGATCTTGTTGGTGTGTCGGCTATTCGGGCTGTTGTGTCGTGCCGGGGATGCCGGGTTTTGCGAGTTGCGCCGCCAGCTCGGCTACAAGATCCGCCGTCATGGGGGCAAGCTGGTGGTGGCGGATCGGTTCTATCCCAGTTCCAAGACCTGCTCGTCGTGTGGGTTGGTGAAAGCCGAACTGGCCCTGTCCGAGCGGGTGTTCGTGTGCGATCGGTGCGGTCTCGTGCTGGATCGTGATCTCAACGCCGCCAGGAACTTGGCGGTGTTGGCGTCCACGCAGGGTTGCGGCGGGACGATAAACATGCCCGATGGAAACCATGTCAGACCCGGTTCGCCGGGCAGTGGTATCGCCACGGGAAGACCCGAAACTGCGGTTGCGGGCCAACCCTGTCCGAGCAATCGGGTGGGCCACGCAGGACGACACTCTGCGTGAACGGTGCTTGATATGTGACGGGATTCGGGTCAGCGTGGACGGATGAGTGAGCTGCCCGAGGATTTGGAAGCATTGCTGGCCGAGTACGGGCGGCACTTGCGGTTGGGGCGGAATCGGTCGGAGCATACGGCGCGGGCGTATGTGGGCGATGCGCGCGGGTTGCTGGAGCATTTGCTGGGGCGGGCGGTGGATTCCGGTGTGGGGGAGGTGGATCTGGCGTTGCTGCGGTCGTGGCTGGCGGCGCAGGCGGCGGCGGGCGCGGCGCGGACCACCATGGCGCGGCGGGCCTCGTCGGCTCGGACGTTCACGGCCTGGCTGACACACACGGGGCGGCTGGCGGTGGATCCGGGGCCGCGGCTGGGGTCGGCGCGGGCGCATCGGGTGCTGCCGTCGGTGCTGGGGCGCGAGCAGGCGCAGGCGGCCATGGCGGCGGCGGAATCAGGTGCGGCGCAGCATGATCCGATGGCCTTGCGGGATCGGCTGATTGTCGAGATGCTGTACGCGACCGGGGTCCGGGTGAGCGAGCTGTGCGGGCTCGACATCGAGGATGTGGATCGGGAACGGCGGCTGGTGCGCGTGCTGGGCAAGGGGAACAAGGAGCGGGCGGTGCCGTTCGGCGTGCCCGCCGAGCAGGCACTGGACGGCTGGCTGCGGTTCGGCCGGGCCGCCTTCGCCACCCCGGAGTCGGGGCGTGCGCTGCTGTTGGGCCGGCGGGGGCGCCGGATCGACCAGCGGCAGGCCAGAACGGTTGTGCACGAGGTGGTTTCCGCCATTCCGGGTGCACCAGATATGGGCCCGCACGGTTTCCGTCATACCGCCGCGACCCATCTGCTCGAGGGCGGGGCCGATTTGCGGGTGGTGCAGGAGATTTTGGGTCACGCCAGCATGGCCACCACACAGCTGTACACCCACGTGTCGATCGATCGGCTCAAGAAGGTGCACGACCAAGCCCACCCGCGCGCCTGATCGGCATGCGAATCCCCGACTCGGCCGAACTGCTGCCTGGTGCTGCCGATTCGCCTGTGGTGCTGCATGTTCCGCACTCCGCCCGCACGATTCCCGCCGCTGTCCGCGCGGAGCTGCTGCTCGATGACGCGGCGCTCGACCGTGAGCTCGACGCCATCACCGACGCCCATACCGCGCGGCTGGCCGGCGCGGCCGCGCGCCTGTCGCCCACCCGGCCATGGCAATTCGTGAACCGGCTGTCCCGGCTGGTCGTCGATCCGGAGCGTTTCCCGGACGAGCGCGAGGAGATGCTCGCGGTCGGCATGGGCGCGGTGTACACCGCCACCACGGACCGGATGCCGTTGCGGGCGGGCGATTTCGATCCCGCACCTTTGCTGGACCGCTATTTCTACCCCTATGCGCAGGCCATGACGGATCTGGTCGCCGATCGGCTGTCGGCGACCGGCCGTGCGGTGATCATCGACGTCCACTCCTACCCGGCTCGGCCCCTGCCCTATGAGCTGCACGGCGACGCACCACGTCCGCCGATCTGCCTGGGCGCGAATGCCTTTCACACGCCGCCCGAACTGCTCACCCATGCGGCGGGGGCCTTCGTGGACTTCGGTGGCGTCGGCGTCAACAGCCCGTTCGCGGGAACCTATGTGCCGCTGGACTTCTACGGCACCGAACCCCGCGTCACCGCGCTGATGGTGGAGATCCGCCGCGACCTGTACCTGTCCGAACCCGCCGGCCCGCCCGGTCCCGGAATCGATCGCCTGGCCGCCGCACTGGCCGCGCTCATTGCCGATATCCGGTGACCGACGGCCTATCGAAATACTATCGACGACCTATCGGAATTCATGCTAGCGTCACTTAGGTAATCCTAATTATGGAGGTGTCCTTTGGCACGCACACGCATCACGCTGGTGGTCCAGAACACGATCCGACTGACCGATCACCTGATCCGCGTCCGGCTGGGCGGCCCCGGCTTCGCGTCCTTCCAGCCCAACGACCGCACCGACGCCTACGTCAAACTGGTCTTCCCCGGTGCCGACGGCGACACTGTGCGCACCTACACCGTGCGCGGGGTGGATCGCGCGGCGCAGGAGCTCGCCATCGACTTCGTCTACCACGGCGACGAGGGCGTCGCCGGACCGTGGGCCGCCGCCGCCCAGCCGGGCGACACCATCGACCTGATGGGCCCGGGCGGCGCCTACGCCCCGCGTTCCGACGCCGACTGGCATCTGCTGGCCGGCGACGAATCCGCACTCCCCGCCATTGCCGCGGCCTGCGAGTCGCTGCCCGCCGACGCGGTCGGGCAAGTATTCGTGGAGGTCGCGGATCCCGCCGACGAGCTCGCCTTCGCACACCCGGAGGGCGTGGAGCTGACCTGGATTCACCGCGGCGAAAACGAACCGGGAGTGCGCCTCGCCACCGCCGTCCACTCCGCCCCCTGGCGTGACGGCCAGGTGCACGTCTTCATCCACGGTGAAGCACAGGCCGTCATGCACGACCTCCGCCCCTACATCCGCAAGGACCGCGGCGTCCCCGCCGACTGGGCATCCATCTCCGGTTACTGGCGGCGCGGCCGCACCGAGGAGGGCTTCCGCCGCTGGAAGTCCGAACTCGCCGAACGCGAAAAGGCCACCCCCGCAGCCCTTTAGCCGATCCACTCCTCCCGGCTCGGGTGTCCCCTGCGGCCCGCCGCATGCATTTGCGGCGGGCTCCTCGGGCACATCCCCAGCGTTCCCCGCAGCACATAACCGAGATCAACAATGCCGCTGTCGCAAGGCGCACAGCACGACGACGCGCGGCTCGCTGCGGGATGGGTCAGACGAATCCCATGTCGACGAGGTCGAATCTGTTGGGGCGGACCACATGCAGCTGCCCAGATCCGCCGACGACTCGGCACCAGCTTTCGACTGTCAGTTCCGGTGTCGCGCCCGGCTGGGACAGCTTGATGCTGAAGCCGCCGTACATTCCGGGCACGGTCATCCACATGAGCGGGGTTTCGGCCTCGGCGAGTGGACCGTGCTGGGGCAGTCGTAGCCGGGTTTCCGAGACGAAATCGTAGGTGCGGCCGGTGATTACGGCGTCAGCACGTATTCGAGTTGGTCGAGGTGTGGTTGCTGGACCGAGTGGCGGGGCTGTGGTGTGAGGATCGCCTCCAGGTGCATGTGTCCCCGCCGTGCCAGGCGCCCCCTCGGACAATGTGTTTCGGTCCCGGACGCCCCACCACCGCAGCGCCATACCCGAAACCGTAGCGGGTAGCGTCGATGATCATGACGAACCCATCCTCACTGCGTGAACGTCTGCGCGCCGCGCTGCCCGTGGCGATGAAGGCTCGCGATCGCAATGCCACCGCGGCGCTTCGTTCGGCGCTGGGCGCTATCGACAATGCTGAAGCTGTGGACGGTTCCGATGTTCGTGCCGGGGCCATCGAGTCCAGTGCTGTGGGGCTGGGCGCGGCTGAACGTGCCCGCCGGGACCTCAGTGAATCCGATATCGCCGGTATCGTGCGCGCTGAGATCGACGACCGTCTCACTGCCGCAGGGGAATACGATGCGCTCTCCGGTGGGGCGGACCGTGCCGCCTTGCTGCGCGCCGAGGCCGCTGCCCTCTCGGCTCACCTCGCGGATGGCTGAGGCCGTGCGCTTCAGCGTGGCCGGATGGTTCCGATGTAGCGGTGTGCGAACCAGCGTTGGATGAGTCGCACGATCGGGCCGCCGAGCCGGGTGTACCAGGCGCCCGGTTTCGAGAACGCGGCAATGAGCCCGTGGACCGAGCCGTCGGCGGGGTCGTATTCGACGCAGAACAACTCCTCACCGCTCTCGGGGTGGCCGGGGAGCGTCCCATAGGCGAAACCGCGCCGATCCGGCTCGTCGAGGACGTAGACGACCCGGCACGGCGCACTCACGCCGATCGGCCCCAGCCCGAGCCGCACGGTCAGCTCGGTTCCCGGCTCGGCTACCGGCGTGGTCGCGTTCTGGAAGATCCCGGTACCGCGCTGCATCCCGTACCCGAGAATGTGTTCGGCCGCCTGCTCGAACAGCGCTCGGCCCGAACCGATGTGCCTGCGTAGCCGGAAGGTGTCGTAGCCCGGCGGAAATTCAGCCGCGGTCGCGCCGACATCGGAGTAGGTGAAGGGCGCGGGTTTCTGCGACATGGTCACCATCCTCGCTCGGTTTCGAAGTTCACGTCCATCCGGCCGGGACGGCCCGGAATGTCGCCGGTGAGGGGCTTGAGCCGGATCGGAGTGCGGTGGAGCAGCCCGAGCGGATCGAGGTATTCGCCGTCCCGCCGCGCACCCCAGTGCAGGCATGGAGAGCAAGGTGGGTGTCCGGCCTCCAGCATCCCGATCGGTGTGCCGCGAGTCAGCCTGCGGCCCACGGGAATTGCCGCGGAGACGGGCTCGTAGGTCGTTCGGAGCCCGCCGGGATGGTCGATGGAGACAACCGGTTTGTCGGCCACGATTCCCGCGAAGACGACGATGCCGTCCCCGGCCGCGAGCACCACCTGCCCCCGATCGCCCGCCAAATCCACCCCCCGATGCCCCGGCAGCCAATCGTGTTCGGGCTTGTCGAAGGCGCGCACGACCCCTGGCCGCGGCCGCAGCGGCCAGTCGAAATCGCCGACGGGCGCAGGTGAACCGCCGGCAGCAGGCATGGCGGCGCACAGCCCGATCAAGCTCGTCGCGCACGCTCCGGCCACGACCCGGACGACCGTGCCGTATGGACCATGCCCACGCGATGCGAGCCGAAATCTGGTGTGCAGTCCGGGGGAAACGCCCGCGCCGGTGGCATTCGAAGCCGTCATGGACGGTACTGCTGAGACGTCGGCGTGCTGGGTGGGAGGCGGTGTTTCGGGCATGGGAATCAGCCTGCGCCGTGGTGGGGGCGGTGGGCGAGAGGGTGCGCGGCGAGTGTGGATGACACGACCGGTTGTGGACAGCGTGAATGTCAGTTGCTGGGTCGGGTCAGGGCGTAGTGGATCATCGGGCCGAGTACGCCCTGGACGGTTTCGTAGGGACGCATTCCCAGGCGCTCGACAACGGCTCGTGAGGCGGTGTTGCCTTCGTCGATTTCGGCGAGGACTCGATCCAGCCCGAGCGTGTCGAAGGCGTAGTCCAGGACCGCGGCTGCGGCCTCAACTGCCAGGCCGCGGCCCCAGCGGGCCGGGGTCAGGCTGTAGACGATCTCCAGGTCGGGGCCGCCGCCGAGTCCACGCAATCCAGCGGTGCCGAGCAGTGACCCGCCGTTCCTTTCTCGGAGCGCCCAGAGCCCGAAATTCACGGTGGCGAAACTATTTTCGGAATTCGTGATGATCCGGGTGACCTCATCGACGGAGAGCATTTCGCCGTCGAAGAGGAATTCGCGGACGAGCGGGTCATGCCACAGCGCCACGAGTTCGTCGCGATCGCTCGCGCACACCGGTGTGAGCGCCAGTCGCCCGGTTTGCAGCATTGCCCCACCGTAGGCCGCTGACCTGCGATTGCGCACCGAGTAACGCACACCCCTCGGGCCCGATTTCGGTCTGACGCCTCTGCTGCGTAAACTGATCCAGCGGTTTGCGTTAACGCAGACCGACTTCGCGCGCCCACAGTGAGTGTCGCCGGCTGGTCCCCCTGATTCGTTTTCGGAGGGTTCCGGTGGCCGTGAGCGCCAGGGCAGGGATCGCCGATTCCTGTGTCAACCAGCAACGAGAGGAAGTTACGGAGCCATGGCTGTCGTAACAATGAAGCAGCTGCTCGATAGCGGCGCGCACTTCGGTCACCAGACCCGCCGGTGGAACCCGAAGATGAAGCGGTTCATCTTCACCGACCGCAACGGCATCTACATCATCGACCTGCAGCAGACGCTGACCTACATCGACAAGGCCTACGAGTTCGTCAAGGAGACCGTGGCCCACGGCGGCACCGTTCTCTTCGTCGGCACCAAGAAGCAGGCCCAGGAGTCGATCGCCTCCGAGGCGACCCGCGTCGGCATGCCCTACGTGAACCAGCGCTGGCTGGGCGGCATGCTCACCAACTTCTCGACCGTCCACAAGCGGCTGCAGCGCCTGAAGGAGCTGGAGTCGATGGAGCAGACCGGCGGTTTCGAGGGTCGCACCAAGAAGGAAATCCTCATGCTGACGCGTGAGAAGAACAAGCTGGAGCGCACCCTGGGCGGCATCCGGGACATGGCCAAGGTTCCCTCGGCCATCTGGGTTGTCGACACCAACAAGGAGCACATCGCCGTCGGTGAGGCTCGCAAGCTGAACATCCCGGTCATCGCGATCCTGGACACCAACTGCGACCCGGACCTGGTCGACTACCCGATCCCGGGCAACGACGACGCGATCCGCTCGGCCGCGCTGCTGACCAAGGTCGTCGCCTCCGCCGTCGCCGAGGGCGTGCAGGCTCGTGCCGCGCGTGCCACCGGCGATGCGAAGCCCGAGGCCGGCGCCGGCGAGCCGCTCGCCGAGTGGGAGCAGGAGCTGCTGGCTCAGGCCACCCCGGCCGCCGAACCGGAGACCGCGGCCGAGGCCGAGCTGAAGGAAGAGCCGGCCCCCAAGAGCCCGGCCGACTTCTGATTTCCAGCCGCGAGGCATCTGTTCACCTTGCCGACCGCTCATGTTCCATGACGGTCGGCAAGGTGTGACCCCCACAGACTTTCACTCACAAAGGGAGGCTCGCCCGAGATGGCGAACTACACCGCCGCCGATGTGAAGCGGCTCCGCGAGCTCACCGGCTCCGGCATGATGGACTGCAAGAAGGCGCTCGAGGAGAACGCGGGCGACTTCGACAAGGCCGTCGAGTTCCTGCGTATCAAGGGCGCCAAGGATGTCGGCAAGCGCGCCGAGCGCGCCACCGCCGAGGGCCTGGTCGTCGCGCAGGACGGCGTCTTGATCGAGATCAACTCCGAGACCGACTTCGTGGCCAAGAACCAGGAGTTCCAGGACGTCGCGAACGCCATCGTGGCTGCCGCCGCGAAGGCTCGCCCGGCCGACCTGGACGCCCTGAAGGCCGTTGAGGTCGACGGCAAGACCGCCGACCAGGTGCTGCAGGAGCTGGCCGCCAAGATCGGCGAGAAGCTCGAGCTGCGCCGCGTCGCCACCTTCGACGGCACCACCACCGTCTACCTGCACAAGCGCGCCACCGACCTGCCGCCCGCCGTCGGCGTTCTGGTCGAGTACACCGGCACCGACGCCGACGCCGCCCGTGCGGCCGGCATGCAGGTCGCGGCCCTCAAGGCCAAGTACCTGACCCGCGAGGACGTCCCGGCCGAGCTCGTCGCCAAGGAGCGCGAGATCGCCGAGGCGACCGCCAAGGAGGAGGGCAAGCCGGAGGCCGCCCTGCCGAAGATCGTCGAGGGTCGCGTCAACGGCTTCTACAAGGACGTCGTCCTGCTGGAGCAGGCGTCGGTCACCGACTCCAAGAAGACCGTCAAGCAGCAGCTGGACGACGCCGGTGTCACCATCACCCGCTTCGTCCGCTTCGAGGTCGGCCAGGCGTAATCGCCTGAAGCATCGAAAAGGCCCCTCGCCCATCGGTTTCCGATGAGCGAGGGGCCTTCTCGTATCGCCGCGCTACCTGGCGCAGTTCCCCCAGCCGCCGCCGGAGGAGCCGTTGATCAGCAGCAATCCCAGCTGCCCCAGCCCGCTGCTGCCCTGACCGCACGGAAGGCTGTAGCCCGAGGCGGAGAGGAGCAGCTCTGCCAGGGTCCCGGTGCCGACCGGGGCGGAGCTGAAGGGATAGATCAACTGCTGGCTGCCGGTCACCCCGCTGCCACTCGAGGTACCCGCGATATCGGAGGTGCTCGGGGGCGCGGCCGGCTCGAGGGTGATGTCGGCTGTGGCGGGGCCCGCGGCGGCGATGGCCCCGGCGATTGCGAGGGTGGCCAGTCCGGCCCGGATGGCGACGTTGCGTGTGTTCACGATTTCTCCTTGTGATTCTGAATGTGATTCTGAATGCCCTACTGCGCCGGGAACGGAATCCGGTTCAGCCGCAGAGTCCGTGGCAGGGGTCCCACGATGGCGGAGCGAGCAGTTCCCCGAGATAACCGAGGAAATTGCTGCTGCCGGAGGGGAGAGTCGGGCTGCTGCTCCCGCTGTCGGTGCCGGTTCGGCGGGCGTGCGGGGTACCTCGGACGAGACCTGCCCGCGCAGCCGATGACGCCCATCGCGAGTGCGAGAGCCGCGAATCCTGTTCGGGCAGTGTGGTTTCTGATCACGACGCGCACCCCGCGCCCATATACCAGGTCCCGGTCGTCAGGCTCATCAGCAGCGCGACCGTGCTGGCGAGAACGCTGTTCGTGTGGGGGTTGGACAGGCTCGTGCACGGGACGTAGTCCAGGGCTTTCAGGATCGTCTCCGCGACGGTGCTGTTGCCCATCGGTGCGGAACTGAAGGGATTGACGAGCTGCTGGCTTCCGGTCGCCGAGCCGGAGGCCGAACCGGAACTGGTTCCGCCGCTGGTTCCGTTCTCCTTCTGGCCGCTTCCGGTCACGGGATTGAAATTGCCGCTGCCGGTGGAGGAGTCGGCGATGGCGGACGGGCTGGAGGACGAGGGGGGCTCGAGGGGGATGTCGGCCGCGGCCGGGCCCGCGGCGGTCGCGAGGGTCGCTGCGAGGGCGAGGGCTGCCAGTCCGGTCCCGACCGTGCGGGTCTTGGTGTCCACGCGCCGAAGATATGTGAAACAGCTTCATTTGAAACAGGATTGAGCGCCCCCTGTTCCTTGGGCAATGCTTCCCGGGGCCGGGCGTCAGGTGGGTCGGTTCTGTAGTGCCGTCAGCTGGTGGATGTCGTGCTTCAGACGTAGCTCGGAGATAGCCTCCGTGGTTGCCGAACCGGACAGTAGCAGGTCGCTCAGCTCGGCGAGGTACTTTTCGTGCCCGGCCGGCGTGACCATGAAAAGCATTCTGGCGGTGGTGGTTCCGGGATTGTGGAAGGCGTGGGGGCAGCCGGCGGGCACGTACATGAAGCTGCCCGGACCGCCGCGGTAGACGGGCGTGCCGTCGGCGGCCTGCCAGGTGAGCCAGTCGCCCACGGCCTCGGCCTCGGGGTGGAAGGCCAGCAGGTCCAGTTCGCCGTCGACGATGTAGAAGATCTCCTCAGCGTGCCCGTGCCAGTGCGCGCCGACGTCGAAACCGGGCGGAACCTCGGCCTCGAAGGCGGACCAGGCATCGGAGTGGTCGGCCCCGACCTTGAGCGTCATGGTGGGCTGCACCTGCTCACCCACGCCGGGTGGCAGCAGCAGGCCGTCGGCGGCCAGTAGTCCGTCGGTCATGGTGTGCTCCTCAGAGGGTCCAGTCGGTGGCGGTCAGCCAGGCGTCGAGGGTCATCAGGTCGGGGAGGGCCGCGCGCAGGGCGGGCACGTCGATGGCCGGGGCGGGGCGGGAGTTGAAGAAGGCGAACATCTTTCCCACCTGCTCGTCGAATGCGCGGATCTGTTCGACGGGGACCTGGACGGTCCGCGGGAGCAATCCGGCTGCGCGCGCGAGGGTTTCGGCGATCTGCGTGGGCGTCGGGCTGTCGCCGGCGAGGGTCAGGGTGCGGCCCAGGAACTCGACGGGGCGGTCGAAGGCCAGGGCGGCGAAGCGGCCGATATCGCGGATGGCGATGAGCGGCATGGGCAGGTCCGACGGGACCGGCAGGGCGAGGACCAGGTGGTCTCCGTCGCGGGCCGGCCGGTTGTAGGTGGCGAAATTGTCCATGAACGACACCGGCCGCAGCACGGTCGCGGGCAGTCCGAGGGCGCGGATGTGGTCCTCGATGTGCTCCTTGGCGTCGTAGTACTCGATGCCGGAGCCCGCTCCGACCCCGTGCAGCGAGCTGTAGACCAGGTGCGCGACACCGGCTTTGGCGGCCAGGTCCGCCACCGCTTTCCCGCGCCGCTCCTCGTCAGCGACGGCGGCCAGGCTGATGTGGACGCCGTCCATCATGGTCAGCATGAGGAACACGCCGTGTGCGCCGTCCATGGCCGTCCGCAGCGATTCCTCGTCGTCCAGGTCGCCGACGGTGAGCTCGGCCCCCGCGTCTCGCAGCCGGCGGGCCTGCGGTGTGTCCGGATTCCGGACGAAGGCCCGGACCGGCCGGCCCCGCTCCAGTAGTGCGGTGGCGGTGGCGCTGCCTTGCCGCCCGGTTGCTCCGATCACCAGTACCGGTCCGTTGTCCGCGCTCATCTCCAGCTCCCGTCGCGTCGATCTCGATTCGACGGTAGGAAGCCGCGTGCGCGCCTGTCCTGGTGGCGATAATGCTAGGCAGGTCTCTGTACAGGGGGACGGCCGAATGGTAAGTGGCAAAGGCACTTCCGGCTCGCATCACGTCTCCGCCCGGCACGCGCAGCTGGGCGAGTTCCTGCGGGCGCAGCGGGCGCGGTTGCAGCCGGGGGACGTGGGCCTGGTGCCGTACGGCGATCCCGCGCGGCGGCGCACGCCCGGATTGCGGCGGGAGGAGGTCGCCGAACTGTCGGGGGTGGGGGTGACCTGGTACACGTGGCTGGAGCAGGGGCGCGAGGTGGCGGCCAGCCGGCAGGTCATCGACGCCCTGGCCCGCACCCTCCGGCTGGATCCCGATCAGCATCGTCACCTGCGGTTTCTGGCCGGTCTCGCGGAGCCGGAGGACGCCGAGCCCGAGGCCGACCGGTCTCGGCTGCAGCGCCTGGTGGACGCGGTCATGCCCAGTCCGGCCAGCGTGTACGACGCCGGATTCGACTATCTGGTCTGGAATCGGGCCTATGTACTGGTCCGCGACGATCCCCTCGCCCTGCCGCCGGAACGCCGCAATCTGCTCTGGATGATGTTCACCGAGAACGCGAACCGCATGCGCATGGCCCATTGGGAGCGTGCGGCGCGCGCTCTGGTCAGTCAGGTGCGCGATGCCGTCGGCCGTCGCCCCGACGATCCCCGGCTGGCCGCCTTGGTGTCGGAATTGTCCGTTGTGAGCCCGGACTTCCGTCGCTGGTGGTCGGAGTATCCGGTGCGCCGATTCCGGCCCGCCACCATTACCGTGCGCCATCCGCGGGCCGGGCCGATCGAACTCGAAGTATTCCAATTGCGCCCGGTCGAGTACCCGAACCTGCTGATGGTGGTGCAGGCGCCCGCCACGCCGGTCGCCGCCGGGCGAATAGCCGCGGTCCTGGCGGCCGGGCAAATCGGGTAAAAGTTACGAATCGGTAGGCCGTATCGAGGGTCGGGTCACGCTCGCCACCGGTCGTGAGGCAGGATGGATGGAGCTTTCAAGCCGTCCCGTGCAACTCGTCGGCCGGGATGGTCTTTTCACGTGCGTGCGCACGCTCGACCGCCGAGACAAGGAGACCGATGACGGACCCGGATACCGCCCCCGATCGCAAGGGATACCGCCGAGTGCTCCTCAAGCTCGGTGGCGAGATGTTCGGCGGTGGTCGGGTGGGTCTCGATCCCGATGTGGTGCAGGCGGTCGCGGAGCAGATCGCCGAGGTCGTCGAGACCGGTGTCCAGGTGGCGGTCGTCATCGGCGGCGGCAACTTCTTCCGCGGCGCCGAGCTCGAGGAGCGCGGCATGGAGCGGGCCCGCTCGGACTACATGGGCATGCTCGGTACCGTCATGAATTCCCTTGCGCTGCAGGACTTCCTGCAGAAGCAGGGCATCGACACCCGGGTGCAGACCGCCATCACCATGGGGCAGGTCGCCGAACCGTACCTGCCGCTGCGGGCCAAGCGGCACCTGGAGAAGGGCCGCGTCGTGATCTTCGGCGCGGGCATGGGCATGCCCTACTTCTCCACCGACACCACCGCCGCCCAGCGCGCGCTGGAGATCGGCGCCGAGGTGGTCCTGATGGCCAAGGCCGTGGACGGCGTCTTCACCGCTGATCCGCGGGAGGACCCCGACGCCACCATGTTCACCGAGATCACCCACAAGGAGGCGTTGGAACGCGGCCTGAAGGTCGCCGATGCCACCGCTTTCAGCCTGTGTATGGACAACCAGATGCCCATGCTGGTGTTCAATCTGTTGACCAAGGGAAATATCGCCCGTGCGGTCGCCGGTGAGAAGATCGGCACGCTGGTCCGGTCATGACCGAGACAAGAACGATGACGCAGTGGAGGAATCGCCGTGATTGAAGAAGCGCTCTTCGACGCCGAGGAAAAAATGGAGAAGGCCGTCTCGGTAGTGAAGGACGATCTGGGCTCCATTCGGACCGGGCGCGCGAATCCCGGCATGTTCTCGCGAGTGGTGGTCGACTACTACGGTTCGCCGACGCCGATCACCCAGATGGCCTCCATCACGGTGCCCGAGCCGCGCATGCTCGTCATCAAGCCCTACGAGCAGTCCCAGCTGCAGCCGATCGAGACCGCGATCCGCAACTCGGACCTCGGGGTGAACCCGACCAACAATGGCGACATCATTCGCGTCAACGTCCCGCAGCTCACCGAGGAGCGCCGGCGGGAAATGGTCAAGCAGGCCAAGTCCAAGGGCGAGGACGCCAAGATCTCGATCCGCAATGTCCGCCGCAAGGCGATGGACGAGCTCGGCCGCATCCAGAAGGACGGCGAGGCGGGCGAGGACGAGGTCGGCCGCGCCGAGAAGGAACTCGACAAGACCACGCAGAAGTACGTCGCACACGTCGACGAACTGGTGAAGCACAAGGAAGCTGAGCTGCTCGAGGTCTAGGACGGCCGACGCCGGCCGGGGGCAGGGACGAACGGACGACAAGTGAGCGACGGGACAATCGTGGCCGAAGAGACTGCCGCCACCGGCGAGATGCCGGAGGACGCCGGCGCACCGCCGGCGGGCGTGGAGTCGGCAGGGCCGGGGAATGACGAGGGGAAGCCGCCGGCGTCGAAGGCGGGTCGCAACCTGCCGGCGGCGCTGGCGGTCGGATTCGGGCTGGGGTTGTCCCTCATCGCGATTCTGCTGTGGGCGCCCAAGGTGCTGATCGGCGTGATCGCGGTGGCGATCGCGGTGGCCACCTGGGAGGTGGCCAAGCGGCTGCGCGAGGCCGATGTGCTGGTGCCCCGGATTCCGCTGCTGGTCGGCGGGCAGGCGGTGGTGTGGCTGGCCTGGCCGTCCGGGCCGCAGGGGGTGCTGGGCGCCTTCGGCGCGACCGCGCTGACGATCATGGTGTGGCGGCTGTTCGACCACGGCCTGCGGGCCACGCCGCGAAACTACCTGCGCGACACCGCCATCGCGGTGTTCGTGCTGGCCTGGATTCCGCTGCTGGCGGCCTTCGCGGTGCTGATGCTGCAGGAGGACGAGGGCAACCTGCGGGTGCTCACCTTCATGATCCTGGTGGTCTGCTCGGACGTGGGCGGCTATGTGGCCGGTGTGCTGTTCGGCAAGCACCCGATGGTGCCGCACATCAGCCCGAAGAAGTCCTGGGAGGGCTTCGGCGGATCGCTGGTGTTCTGCGTGATCGGCGGCCTGCTCACGGTGACGCTGCTGCTGCAGGCGAACTCGATGATCGGCGTGCTGCTCGGCGTGGGCCTGGTGCTGGTGGCGACCAGCGGGGACCTGATCGAATCGCAGGTCAAGCGGGAGCTCGGCATCAAGGACATGGGCACGCTGCTGCCCGGCCACGGCGGGATCATGGATCGCCTGGATTCCATGCTGCCGTCGGCCTTCGTGGCCTGGCTGGTACTCACCGCGCTGCTCTGACGCGTTGAAACGGTTGCTGCTCAGAATGTTTCGGTGGTTCAATGCAGGGGCGCTGACGCGGCAGCGGTGACAGGGGGGCGACCATGGGCGACATCAAGCAGATCGAACTGCCCGACGGCACGGTCATCCATGCCCGGGTCATCTCCGATGAGGACGACCAGGCCGGTGGTGACGCCGGCCTCGGCGACTACTTCAAACTCGAGAAGTTCGGTGACACCGTCAAGGGTGTGGCCGCCTCGGTGCGCCAGAGCGTTTCCGGTCTGCGGGCCGACAAGGTCTCGGTCGAATTCGGGCTGGAGCTGTCCGTCGATGCCCACGGTGTGATGGCCGTGCTGGCCTCCGGCGGTGCGAAGGCGTCGGTGAAGATCAAGCTCGACTGGGAGCTGGATGCGCGCGATGCGGGGGACCAGGCGGCAGGGTGATGCCGGGTGCCAGATGACACAGCCGAACTGCTGAAAGGCGCGACCGCCGAGGTGGTTCCGGTGCCGCGGCGGCGGGATGGGAAGTCGCTCGGCACGGCGTTCCGGGTGGCTCCCGGCTTCGCGATCACCGCCGCGCATGTGGCTCGCACCGAGGGTGCGCGGGTCGAGCTCCGCTTCACCGGTGGGACCTGCGCGGCCGAGGTCGTGGTCGCCCACCCGGCACCACAGGACAGCACTCGGTGGGACTTCGACGATATCGCGGTGCTGCGCATCCTCGAGCCCGACGCGGTGCGGGCAGTCCCCTGCGTGCTCATGGCCGAACCGGTGCCGGAGCCCGGGGACAAGCTGCTCATCTGCGCCTACAACCCGGGCTATGTCGCGGACTTCGTCGAGAACTATCGCGATTGCGTTGTGCGGGAACCGCATCCGCCGAAGTTCTGCACCATCGACGGGACTCGTGCGGTGATCCAGGGCATGTCGGGCGGACCGGTGTGGTCGGTCCGGCACGGCGGGGTGTTCGGGTTGGTGAAGGGGAGCGAGAACTACAACGCACCCCAGGGCGGCGCGGTGGCCCTGCTGCTGGACGGCCTGCGGCGGCTGTGCCCACCGGAGCTCTATCAGGAGATCATCACCTCGCACGACCGGTATCACAGCGCGAATCAGCTGTGGTCGGACCGGTTGTCCGGTCGTTCCGCCGCACTGCGCCGCTGGATGATCGATCTGCACGGCCTGCTCGCGCAGATTCCGGCGGGCCCCGGCCGGCTGGCCCCCGAGGAGTTGGTCAGCCACCTCTTCCGCGACTTCGTCCGGCCGCGTGAGGTGAATCGCCTTGCGACACTGCGCGATCTGGTCGAATTTCTGGGGACCGAGTTCCCGCGGCCCAATGAGGCCCTGGCCCGCTTCTGCATCCTGGTTTCCCGGCTGCTGCCGGGACTCGACAAGGCCGTTCTCGAGGGACTGCAGCGCATCAAGGGGCGCATACTCACGCCCGCGGCACTCGAGGCGCTGGAACAGTATCTGGTGGCGCAGCTGCCCGAGGCCGCGGTGCGCACAACGCTTTTCGGCGTGATTCAGCCCAGCGAAGAGCCGAAGGTCGAGGGGCGGCCCGCATCCTTTCGCTACGAGGTGCACCAGAGATTCGACGACCAGGAAATCCTGCAGATCGAGGACGCACAATCCGATGAGCCCGGCGAATTCGATCTGGTCAAACAGGAATTGAAGTCGGCGCTCGATCGCCAGTTGAGCAAAACCCGGGCAGCGACGCACGGGGTCGAAATCGTCGTCGCGCTGCCCGACGAATTTCTCACCGAGGAACCCCTGTATGAATGGCGGCGCCCGGATGCGCGTCCGTTCAGCAAATACGTGATGCGATTGCGCCGCAGCAGTACCTGGGAAAAGGACGACGAGAAGATCGTCGAAGTCGAGGAGCGTTATCGGCGGCTGCTGCGGCAGGCGTCCGACGGGGTGGTCTGGATCTGCTGTGCCGACCCGCGCGCCCAGGATCTGGGTCTGCTGCAGGAGCTGTTCGTCTACGACGAGGACGATCTGGCGCCGCACGACAGTCTCGCGATCACCGAACCGCCGACCGTGCACGCCCTGGAGGCGTCCCGGAGCAACGCCCTGCCGGTGACGGTCTGGCGCACCGAACGCTGCCCCGATCACCCGGTGGGGGGCGCGCCGTGCGGCGGGTTCCGATTCCACGCGAAGCTGACCGCGTGGCTGCAGAGCGAACCGCCGGCGGACTGGCACGCCGCGGTGTGGCGCGAACAGCGCCGGCCGCAGCCCTCGGCCCAGCGAGATCAGTTCTGGCGCAAGATCGTTTTCCTGTTCGACAAGCCGGGGGAGAGCCGTCGCCGGCCGCCGCTGGCGGGTCCGCGGATGGCATGAGGGAGTGGGGATGACAGCATCCAATTGGCATGTGTTCCATGGTTCGGGGGAGCCGCGGCCCGACGGCTGGGACGCCGTGCCGCCGCCCATGCTGGCGCGCACCTTCACCGGCGCGCCGCTGGTGCCGCCGCCCCGGGAGCGGGCGGATCAGCCCGACCAGATCCGGCGCAAGCTCGGCGCGGGCGACATCGGCGCGCACCAGTTGCGGCCCGACGATCTGGATGTCATCAACGCCGCGCTGCTGTGCCGCAGACCGTTGCTGGTCACGGGCGCACCGGGATTGGGGAAATCCTCGCTGGCCTATCTCATCGCCCGCGAGCTGGCGCTGGGGCCGGTGCTGACCTGGCCGATCACCAGCCGCAGCACGCTGCGCGAGGGGCTCTACCACTACGATGCCCTGCGGCGCTTCGAGGAGGCGCAGCTGCCGGACGCGGGGCGGGTGGAGCTGGCCGACTACATCACGCTCGGACCGCTGGGCACCGCGCTGCTGCCGTACCGGCGGCCGCGGGTGCTGCTGATCGACGAAATCGACAAGGCCGATGTCGATCTGCCCAACGACCTGCTGCACGTCTTCGAGAACGGCGAGTACCAGATCGACGAATTGCGCCGAATTCGGGCGCAGCGCGAGACAGTTGACGTTTTCACCCACGAGGGCCGGGAACAAGTCTCGATTTCCGAGGGTTTCGTGCAGTGCAACGCATTCCCGATCGTGATCTTGACGAGCAATGGGGAGCGCGAATTCCCGCCCGCCTTCCTGCGTCGCTGCCTGCAACTCCAGTTGGCGAAACCCGAACGCGCGCAATTGGAGCGCGTGGTCGCCGCGCATCTGGGAGACTCGGTGGTGCGGGAATATGACGAGATTATCGAGACTTTCATCAGACGACGGGATGATCTGGGAACACTACCGACCGATCGGCTTTTGATCGCTCTGCATGTTCTCACCCGGGCCGCCGGCGACGATCTGAACCAGGAGGGACGGAAACGGCTGGCGGAGCGTCTGATGCAGCCGACGGAGAGCGGGGGCTGAGGTGGGAAGCCTGTCCGAACTGCTGGAGGCTCTGCGCGGGTTGGAGATGGACCCCGACCAGGTCGCCGAAGCGCTCTGGCTCGCCAAGCACATCGAGGATCGGCCCGCGGCCACGACACCGCCGCTACCGCCGGCGGCCGAAGTGCCTGAGTTCGAGCCCATTTCGCCGATTTCGGCCCTATCACCGCCGGACCTGCCGGTGGCGCCCCGGGCCGCGCCTGCCGCGACACCCGGCCGCACCTACGGCTGGCCCTTCCGCGCGGAGATCGAGGTCTCCGCACCCGCACCGCTGGATTCGGAACTGCGGCTGCTGAGCGAATTCCGCCCACTCGGACAACGAATCCCGGATCCCGACCAGCGCGAGTTCGACGAGGACGCGACGGTGCAGCGCAGCGCGAGCACGGGCGTGGCCTGGCCGGTCACCCGCCCGGCGCTGGTGCGCCGGCGCGAGGCCGCGCTGGTGTTCGACCGGCATCCGTCCATGGTCGCCTGGGGCGGCCTGGCCCGCGCGGTGCGAGAGATGGTGGAGAAGGTCGGTTTTCGCCAGGTGCGGGTCTGGTATCTGGACGAGGACGCGGCGGGCGCGCTCCGATTGGCCACGGGCGCACGGGAACCCGCGGACCGGGCGCTGTCGGAGCTCTACGATGCCTCGGGCAGCCGGGTGATCATGGTCTTCAGCGCCTGCCTGGGTGACGCGTGGCAGTGGGGCACGGCCGCTGCCGAACTGCAGCAGCTGGCCAAGGTGTCCCCGGTGGCGGTCATCCAGCCGCTGCCCAGCAGCATCTGGAGTAGGACCGGTCTGAACTGGGAGCAGGGCCGAATAACTGCGGTGATCCCCAACTGTCCCTCGCCGCTGCGCGTGGTCGCGCCGGCGGGTTCCGGCCCGATGCCCGTCCCGGTGCTGGAGATGACCCCGGGCTGGATCGCGCCCTGGACCGACCTGCTGACCGGCCGCCGCCGGGCCGCCGGTTTCCCGCTGCTGAGCCGCCCGGTGAGCGACCCGGACCGCTCGCACACGCTCGCCGCCCGGCAGAACGCTGAACTCGGGGATCGTCCGCTCGAACGGGTGCGCCGCTTCCGTTCGGCCTCCTCACCGGACGCCTTCCGCCTGGCCGCCAGCCTGGCGCAGGTGCCGCTGCTGCTGCCGATCATGCGGCTGGTGCAGCGGGCGGTGCTGCCCGGCACCCGAGCGAGCGTGCTGGCCGAGGTGCTGGCGGGCGGCCTGATCGAGGAGGCCACCGAGACCTCCGCGCCGCCCTACACCATTCCCGAGGACAGCCGGGTGTTCGTCTTCCGGCAGGAGGTCGCGGCCATCCTGCGGGACGCCCTGCCGCGCAGCGAGGCGACCGGGGTGCTGAATGCCGTCTCGCAATTCATCGAGACGCATTACGACGTGCCCGGAAAAGTCTTCCGGGCCACCGTTTCCGAGCCGTCCTCCGGCGGTGGTGCGCCTTTCGCCTATCTGTCACCGGAAACCCTGCGGCGCATTGCCCCGAGCTTTCCCGATCCGCCCAGCGAACCGCCCGACGAGGACGACCGCCGCCGCTATGACGCGGTGCTCAGTGATGCCGTGGCGACGGTCGCGCTGGATGATCCGGATCTCGTGCTTACCCGCTGCCGGTACGCGCTGGCCTCGGTCCCGATGGGTTATCCGCCGCGAATCACGGTGCTGCACAGCATGACAATGCTCTTGCGTGTCCGCTGGGAGCGTTTCGGCGACACCTCGGACCTGGACGAGGCGATCGCGGTGGCGAAAACCGCGCTCACCGAAATGCCCGACGCGGAGGACGATCCGGAATTCGTGGCCGAACTCGGCGGGTTGCTGTTCCGGCGGTATTCCGCGGTCGGCGGGGTGGACTTTCTGATCGATTCCACCCGGGTGCTCCGCATCGTGGCGGAGGCCGTGGACCCGTACGGCCGGCTCGGTGTCCAGGTTTCCGAACAACTCGGTGACGCCCTGGTGCTGCGCTGCGAGGTGGCCGCCGAACCGCTGTACGCATGGGAGGCGATCGATCGATACCGGGCGGCCGTCGAGGGCGTCGACGAGTCGCGTGGGCCGGTGCTGTTGCTCAAACTGGCGCGCGCACGACTGGACGTCGTGGTGTTGTCCGCGTATCCGGACAGCACGGTGGCGGAGCAGCTGCTCGAAGACTTCCGTTATGCCGCACCAGAATTGACGAATGCCGGCACCGAACTGAACGAGGCGGCGCGCGAATTCGTGCGGCGGGTGGAGTCGGGCGCGGCTACCGGGCGGTTGGAAACCACCTTGATGTACCGGCTGGCCGGGATTGTGCGGGCGGCCCTGCCGGGCCTGATGGACTCGCCGGCCGAGCCCGGATCGGCACTGTCGGCAGTGCGGGCACTGCTGGAACTGGCACCGCCGGAAGCGGAGTCCAGCGGTCGATGACGGAGGTCGGCACCCGACGGCGATCACGCTGGGGCATTCGCGTCGCGGCGCTGCTGATGGTGGCGGTGGCGGCCGGGCTCGGCGCGGTCGCGCTGCGCGGCGCGCTGGAATTCGCCACCCCGCGGCTGCTGGGCGCGGTCCTCGCGTTGCATCCTGTCGAGGGTGGGCTGTGGGAGCCGACGCAGGTCCTCGCCCATGACCGCCGCGTGGCTCTGCTGCCCGTCATGGTCGCGGCCGGAATGGTGCTGGCCGTGCTGTTTTCGCGGTGCAACGGAACCTCGGTCGATCGCACCGACCGGACCCCGGTCAATGGCACCGATGGCGTGATCGCCGCGATCAACGGGCGGGATCTGGCCGGTCTGGATACCCGTGGCGCGGTGGTGAAGCTGGCCGGGACCACCGTCACGCTGGGCGCGGGCGGGTCCGGCGGGACCGAGGGGCCGGTGGTGCAGGTGTCGGCATCGCTGGCGGCGGTGGTGGCGCGGCGGCTGCGATTATCGGAGGGGGAGAGCGGGCTGCTCGTGGCGGCCGCGATGGGGGCGGGTGTCGCCGCGCTGTTCCAGGCGCCGATCGGGGGCGCTCTGCTGGCCGGGGAACTGTTGCGCAGGCGCGGAATCGATTGGACGGCACTGATTGTCGCGATTCCCGCTGCCTTCATCGCCTTCGGTGTCTTCGTCTCGGTGTACGGTTATCGGCCTTTGTTCGGTGCCGCGCAACTCGGCGGTGTCGGGAGCTGGACCTCCCTGGCCTTGCTGGCAGCCACCGGGCTGAGCTGCGGCCTGCTGGCCCATGTGTACGTGTGGACCTTCGGGAGCACCGGGCGGGTGCTGGCTCCGCTGCGCCGGTGGCCGGTAGTTGCCGCAGCCGTGGGCGGCGCCGCAGTGGGTGCCGTTGGCATCGTTGTTCCCATGACCCTCGGGACCGGCTACGGCTCGGTGGCCGCCGAACTGTCGGAGGTCCGGGTCGCGGCAATTCCCCTGGGGGTCTTGGCGATTCTGCCGCTGGTCAAGATTGCCGCCACCGCCGTGACGTTGCAGTGGGGCGGCGTGGGCGGCGTCTTCGGACCGGCGATGGTGATCGGCGCCTCGGCCGGGGCGCTGTGCTGGCGGCTCGCGGTGGCCGCCGGCGCGCACCCGGGCCCGGTCGCGCTGTTCGCCCTGACCGGTCTGGCGGCCACCCTCGGTCCCGCGGTGCGCGCGCCCTGGGCCGCGCTCTTCCTCGCCACCGAGGCGAGCGGAAACCTGCTGCCGCCCCTCGGCATGCTCATCGCTGTCGCCGTGGCCTACCGGTGCGCGGGCGGCGCCACGCTGTTCCCGAGTCAGTTGAATGCTCAATTTCCAAGGCGCTACCGGCAATTGGAGGTTTCGGTTATGTTGAAATCAGCCGCCGGTGTCAACAGAAGGTGGGCGGATCGCATGTTCGGTGGGGTCTGGTCGCGACACCGGAAACGGTCGGATCCGCCCGGGGGAGGATGTGCGATGGAGCCTGAGACGGCGCGTGGTGTTCCCGATTTGTCCGATATTTCGCTGGATGTGCTGGCTCGTTCCGATCGGCCGGATATCGGGCAGGCACTGCGGATCGCCCTGGCGCGCAGGGCATCCGCCGGGATCATCTTCGCCGGGCACAGCGCGGGTGGCGCATGAAGGAGCGCAGCGCGGGTGGCGCATGACTGCGCGGCGGATCGGGTCATGAGGTCCCGATTGAGCTGCGGCACAGAGCAGCTGGCGACCCTGACGGTACCGGCGGATCAGATCGACGCCCTGGCACGGCTGTCCGACGAGCCGGGCACCCTGGGCCTGCTGCAGCGATCCCGGCTCAGCCGGAACCTGGCCTTCCTGGCCGCCATCGTCCGCGCACCCGTGTCCGATGACTCTGTGCGCACCGCATTCGAGCTACTGGCCGAGATACAGCGCAAGCACCCCGACGCGGTGCGGGATACCCTGCAGCACCCGCGATTCGGGGCCTGGGCCGCGGTGTGCGCCGCGGCGCTCGCGGCCGACGGGGCGGACGGGGTCGCCGATGCGGTGCCCGCCGCACACCTGGCCTCGTTCGCCGCGGCGGCCGCGATCCGGACGGGGACGCCGTTCGACCTGTGGTTGCCGGCGAGCGGGGACACCGTCGTGGTGCCGGGACTGGGCTGCTGGACCGGCCCGGCCGCGGACCCGGCCCGGGTGCGTTCCACCGGTTCGACGACGCCACCCGAGATCGGACAGCCGTGGATGTCGGTGCGGCGGTTGGCCGCTCGCCTCCCGGACGGTGTGGTCACCGTGGAGTTCGACGACCTGCCGCCGACACCCGCCGCCTGGCCGGACCTCGCGCCCGCTGATCCGCGGCGTCGCTGGCAGCCCTGCCCGGAATCCGAATTCGACGGCTGGCAGCGATTGTTCGAACCCGCGCTGAAGCTGCTCTGGCAGACCGTGCCCGAGCTGGCCGGACCGCTGTGCCGGGGCATGCGGGCGATCATGCCGCGGTCGCAGGGCGCGTCCAGCTTCGTCAGCTCCACGCTGGCCGACTCCTTCGGCGCGGCCGCCATGGTGCGGCCGCCGGACGAGCTGGCCGCCGCGACCGCACTGCTGCACGAATTCCAGCACTCGAAGCTGTGCGCGCTGATGGAGGTCGTGCCACTCATCGCCGTCGAGGGCGCGGCCGACCTGCCCTCGCCGTGGCGGCGGGAGCCGCGGCCGGCCAGCGCTGTGCTGCACGGCATCTATGCGCATCTGGCGGTGGCGCGACTGCATGCGCGGGCGTCCCGGCCCGAGGGCTACCACGTCGACGGCGTCCTGGTGCGTGAGCAGACCCTCGACGCCTGCGACACCCTGCTGCACTCGGATCGGTTGACCCCGACCGGTCACCGCTTCGTCCAGCTCATGCGACACACCGCACTTCACGACGGCCGCACCGCGGCCACGAACCGGCGAACGGAGTAGAGACCCTTGGCATCGATTCCGCCGCAACCGATTCCGGCCGACCAGCCGATCGTGGTTGTGCATGCGCCCGAGGACGCGGTCTGGGGGCTGTGGATTCAGCAGGTGTGCGCGGGCGTCGGCCTCGATGTCCGCACCCGGCGGCTGAACGGGACCGATCCCGCCGAGCCGGCCGGCACGGTGGTGCTGGTGGTCAGCGTGAACTTCGTCCGGGCGGCCGGGTTCTCGCAGCAGGATTGGGCGCGGCTTGCCGATCGGGCGGGCGTGCTCGCCGTCCTGGTCGGCGCCGCCGACGTGCCCGCCGACGCGGACCGCATACCGGTGGTCAACCTCCGCGTGCTGCCCAGTGCGCAGCAGGCGCGGGCGCGAGTCCTGAACGCGCTCGGCCACACGGCGTCCGCCACCGTGCCGGAGACGCTGCGGCAGGCCGGCCGATTGCAGGTGCGCTACCCCCGGGAGCAGATGTACCCCGGGTATCAATCCATGACCATGCCCCAGTACCAGGCGGATTGGTTCTTCGGCCGCGAGCAGGAGATGGAGGACATCCGCGCCCGGCTGGACGCCGAGAACGTCGTGGTGCTGACCGGCCGGCCCGGCAGCGGCAAGACCTGGCTGGCCGCCGCGTACGTGCACCGCTTTCGGTCGCAATACGATCTGATCGCCTGGATCCCCGGTGAGAACGGCGCGGTGCTGCGCGCCGAGCTGGGCAAGCTGGCCGAGCCGCTCGGCCTGCCGGACTCGCTGCCGCGGGAGACCCTGCACCTGGATGTGGTGCAGGCGCTGCGCACCCTAAGCAAGCGCTACCTGATCATCTACGACAATGTGACGCCGGACCGGTACCGGGCCGCTGGCGAGCGGTTTCCCTTGCCGCGCAAGCCCGCACGCCTGTCCGAGGTGATCCCGTGGGACGGTCCCGGCCATGTGCTGCTGACGTCGAAGGCCCGCGATTGGGATGAGCCGCAGCCGATCACGGTGCCGCGCTTCTCGGAGCAGGAGGGCATCGACTTCCTGCAGCGGCACGTCCGGGCGCTCCCGGACGATCTGGCCAAGGGATTGAGCGCGGCCGTCGACGGCAGCCCGGTGCTGCTGAACGCGCTCGCGCACCGCGGGGCGGGCGGCGCCGACGTCATCGACGAGACCTTCGTGCGCTCGGTGGCCGACAAACCGTTCCCGTTGCTGGCGGATGGGTTGTACCGGCAGGCGGCGCTGATCTTCGGCGGCGTGGTGCAACCGCTGATCGAATCCCCGGTGGGCAGTGACGAATGGGCCGCCGGCCGGCTGCTGCAATTGCTCACCGCGTTCCAGGAGGGGCAGCCGATCCCGTTGGCGCTGTTGATCTCCCAGCTACCGGGCACCGAGCGGCGACCGGGGCGCAGGCTGCCCGCGCCACTGCGGGACGCGCTGATCACCGAACATCGCCGCCGGAACGTGCTCACCCTCGCGACCCGGGATTCGGTGGCCGACGTCTGCCGTGATCCGTTCACCGATCGGGGCCAGGCGTTGAAGATCCACGCCGTGCCGTGGCACGGCATCCGGGACTATCTGGGCGCACCCGTCGTCGAGGAGAACCGGCACGTCGTGCACGGCATGCTGTGCGATGCCGACCCGCAGCGCACGGATCTGCCCGCGCTCTGGCAGCGGTACCTGTGGCTGTGGCAGCAGCTCGACTGCTCCGAGGCGCTGACCTGCCGGCAGGTGGCGGATCCGCAGGGCACCTGTGCGCAGCTGCCCGCGCTGATCCAGCACGTGGTGGACGCGCTCGGGGTGCAGGGCGAATTGACCGCCGCCGCGGGGCTCGGCCTGCGGGCCGCGGAAAGCTACTCGGAGCTGCTGGGTCCCGACCACATCGGCGTGGTCCGCATCCGGGTCGTCACCGGAAATGCCCTGTGGCAGCTGGGCCGTTCGGCCGAGGCCCGCGATGTGGCGGCGGCGGCCCGGGCCGGTGTGGAACGGCAGCGCGAGCGGTATCCGGAGGAACACGTGTGGTCCAGCGATCTGCTGGCCGCCTGCATGCGCACGGCGGGGGACTGGGCCGGAGCGGTCGAGGTCAACGAGGAGTCGTTCCGATGGGCGCGAGATCATCTGGGCGACAGTCATATCGAGACCATTCGTGCCGAGCACAATCTCGCCGTGGCCTACCGGATGGTCGGCCGCTTCGCCGATGCCATGGACGCCGATGTCGCGAACTACGACCGGTTCCGTAACGATCCGCTACTGGCCTCCGAAGCGGTCCTGAAGTTGCACTGCGTCAACAATGTTGCGCGCAACCACCGCGAGCTGGGTGACGTCGAGGCGTCCGTGGTGCTGCAGGAGCAGGTGCTGCGGGATTTCGTCGAACTGTTCGAGAATCCGCGGCAGCAGCACATCCTGCGGGCTCGCAAGAACCTCGCCGTGTCCTACCGCAAGTCCGGGCGGTACGCGCAGGCGCTGGAGATGCAGTGCGCGGCGCTGGCCGACCATGTCGAGGTGTACGGGGAGGAGCATCCCGAATCCGTCGCCGCCCGAACGAATGTCGCCAATGACTACCGGATGACCGGGGATCTCGGTGCGGCGCTGCGGTACGCGGCCGAGGCGTACCGGATCTGCCGGACGGTGCGGCCGGATCATCCGTACACCGCCGCGTGCGCGGTCAACCACGCGGCGGCGCTGCGGGCGCTCGGGCGGTACGACGAAGCGCTGCAGGCGGATCTGGAAGGGGTGCGGATCTTCCTGGACCGGCTGGGGCCCGATCATCCGTACACCCTCGCCGCCAAGACCGACGTGGCCTCGGATCTGGCGGGACTGGGACGCCGGGCGGAGGCCGCCGAACTCGGGGCCGACACCCTGGCGCGGCTGCGGCGGGCGCGCGGCGGCTGGCATCCCTACACCCTGCAGTGCGCGCTCAACCTCAGCCTGGATTGGCGTGCGCAGGGCCGCATCGAGGCCGCTGACGACCTGGAACAGGACACCCTGGAGGCCTACGCGGCCACCCTCGGCCCCGATCATCCGGAATCGCGGGCGGCCGCCGCCCGGATGCGGGGCGCCTGCGACGTGGAGCCGCCGCCCATGTGACGGCGCTTACTGTGAGGAACGCGATTCCCCCGGACGGCGTCGGCCCGCCGGGGGATGGGACACTGGAACGGTTATGACTACCCCCTTGCCCCTCGTTTTCGACGCCCCTCGTCGCGGCATGCCGCCGCGGCATCTCGCCGACCTCGATTCGCAGGAGCGCAAGACGGTGGTCGAGGAGCTCGGCCTGCCGAAGTTCCGCGCCGATCAGATCGCGCGCCAGTACTACGGACGGCTGGTCGCCGACCCGGCCCAGATGACCGATCTGCCGGAGGCCATGCGGTCCACCGTCGCCGAGGCGCTGTTCCCGCCGCTACTCACCGAGGTCCGGCACATCGAATGTGACGACGGGACCACCCGCAAATCCCTGTGGCGGGCGAACGACGGCACGCTGCTCGAATCGGTGCTGATGCGCTATCCCGACCGCAACACCCTGTGCATCTCGTCGCAGGCGGGTTGCGGCATGGCGTGCCCCTTCTGCGCCACCGGCCAGGGCGGCCTGAACCGCAACCTGTCCACCGCCGAAATCGTCGATCAGGTCCGCGCCGCCGCGGCCGCCCTGCGCGACGGCGAGGTCGCCGGCGGCCCCGGCCGCCTGTCCAACATCGTGTTCATGGGCATGGGCGAGCCGCTGGCCAACTACAAGCGCGTGGTCAACGCGGTCCGCCGTATCACCTCTCCCGCCCCCGACGGCCTCGGCATCTCCCAGCGCAATGTGGTCGTCTCCACGGTGGGTCTGGCTCCGGCGATCCGCAAGCTGGCCGACGAGGGCCTGTCGGTGACTCTTGCGGTCTCCCTGCACACTCCGGACGACGAACTCCGAGACACATTGGTGCCGGTCAACAATCGCTGGCCGGTGGCTGAAGTCCTCGACGCCGCACGCTATTACGCTGACAAGTCCGGTCGCAGAGTGTCGATCGAGTACGCCCTGATCCGCGATATCAACGATCACCCGTGGCGGGCGGACATGCTCGGTAAGAAGCTGCACCAGGCGTTGGGTTCGCGTGTGCATGTGAATCTGATTCCGTTGAATCCCACGCCGGGGAGCAAGTGGGATGCGAGTCCGAAACCTGTTGAGCGGGAGTTCGTTCGGCGGGTGCAGGCTCAGGGTGTGCCCTGCACGGTGCGGGATACGCGCGGGCAGGAGATCGCGGCGGCGTGCGGCCAACTCGCCGCCGAGGGATAGCAATCAAGGCTTGCGAGATCGCGGCGGGCAAGACATGCCGGACCGGCAAATGGTCGATCGTGCGCCCGGGTAGGCGGTAAATCGCCCGGGTCTCGGCAGTGGAATCGCCGTGCGCTCGGCGGCACTGTCCGTCCTGCCAGGAAGGGACCCCGAGAGACAACAGGCATAGTGGCAGCCCTGCACGGGTATTCCGCCTGCTGTCTCTGCGGGGACGCGTTGCTCGGTTCGAGGCGGCTGTTCGAGTGTTATCGGTCGGCTCGTCGTGTTGGCAGGGTCAACGGCGCCGCCGAGGTGACAGTGTGTGTGCCGGTGGGTGTTTCGAGGGTGATCGGATCACCGGCGGTCACTTCGACAGTGGAGATTTCGGGTTGGATCCGCAGGGTGAGGGTGCTGCCTCGGATGGAGAGGTTCCTGATGGTGAGACCGTCCGGGAACCCGCTGGGCAGCATGGGGTCCAGGCGTGGGCCGGTGTCGGTCCAGCGTAATCCGGAGGGGGCGTACAGCATTGCTTGCAGGAATCCCGCTGCGCCGGTGACGAAGATCCACGCGGGTTGTCCGATGGTGTTGGCGCCGGAGCGGTCCCCGCGCGCCTCGGATTGGAAATGGTAGGGCTCGCGGACATACGGCTGGACAGACCGGTCGAGGAATTCCTGAGTGCGGCCCGGATCAAATTGTGCGGCGATGATGGCTCCGATGCTGTTGCTCATGTTCGGGCCGTCGGGATCGGTGCGGTCGAAGTAGTAGCGGTAGGTGTCGACCGCCGAGTATCCCGGTGCGGTGTAGGAGAACGGGTAGCTCAGCAGCACGGTGTCGGCTTGTTTGATCGGTGTGCCTTGATATCCGAGGTATTCCGCAGGAACGCCGGGAGCGATGTCGGGAGGCATGGCCATGTTCGCGGCGATGTCGGCCCAGCGCGGGTCCACGGGAAGCCCGGACAGTTGTGCGGCAGAAGCGGCAGTACGCATGGTGTTGACCACACCGGCGTTCGTGACGGCATTGTCGATGGAGACGGCGACATACTCGTCGGGCCCACCGACCGGTGCGTAATGGTAGTGGCCGTCGAGCAGTTTCGGGCCGACGCGCACGGTGAGGTAGTCGGCGATCGCGGTGATCACCGGCGCGCCACCGGTGCACAGCCATGCCAGATCCGCGGTGGCCAGGTAGTACTGCCATTGGGCGAGCACGATGTCGTTGGCCAGATGTTCTTCGCTCAGCCCGCACACCACCGGGCTCCCGCAGCGCTGTGCGGGACCATCGTTCCACGGATACACCGCACCGGGCAGCCCGTAGGCGTGTGCGTTGGCGCGGGCCTGCGGTAGCGCGGCGACCCGGAAGTCGACAATGGTGCGCGCCAACGCCGGGTAGAGGGCAAGCAGCATGGGAAAGACGAAGGTGTCGGCGTCCCAGAAGGTCATGCCCGCGTAATCGGTGGAGGACAGGCCCGCCGGTTGCACCGACCAGTGTTGGCCTTCGCGCACGCTGGACAACACCGAGTACAGCGCGGCCCGGAGCCAGAGGCGGTAATCCTCGCGTCCGGGAACCTCGATCGCGGGCTGCCACAGGGTGTTCCATGCGGCGACGTGATCGTTGTGCTCGGCCGCGTAGCCGCGTTCGAAGCCGCGCTGGGATGCCGCGGTGGCGATCGCCCGAGGGTCGGGGCCGTCGTCGGAGGAGGCGATGCCGACGTACTTGGTGAAGGTGTAGGGGTGACCGGCGGTCATCGAGGCGGTGAACCCCAGTCCGGCGGTGTTGGCCGCCGCCGGGATCGAGGTGGCAATCAGGTTGTCGGGGGTGTCGATAGTGGAGACCAGATAGGCTGTGCTGTCGGTGTTTTCGGCGCGTACGCCGACGGTGCTCTGTTTGCTCGCTGCGTCGCTCGAGGCCGTGACCGGGGTGACTCGGCGGGCTGCGGCGCCGTCGATGAGATCGGTGATGTCGAGCTGCCCGGAGTAGTGCGGGGTGACGGTGAGCTTTTGAATCGCTAGGTTCGGTTCGGACCGGGAGATGAAGGTCTCGAACTCCAGATCCACGTGGTGCTCGGGGCTCGGCGACCAGGTCGCCTTGGTGGTGGCGGTCGCGTCGCGGTAGTTCAGACGCTGACTATAGGTGCCGACCGTCGCCGGATCGACATCTGCTTGATAGGTATTCCCGTCGGCGGACACGGTCAGCCCCGACCACGCCGGCAGCGCCGTCAATGCCTGGGTGGCTTGAAAGGAGGGGGCATCCGCGTAGAACCCGGCCAGATAGGTGCCCGTGTAGCGCGGCTCCTGCAATGGATACGAGGTGACGACTCCCTCGCCGTAGCCTTGGTACCCGGCCCCGCTGGGTGGGATCATCGCACCGATGCGGCCGTTGCCCAGAAACGGCGCCGCACGGAAATCGTTCGGAGAGAATACCTCCGCCATCGCCGACCACCCCTCGGAACCATCGACCGTTTCGGCGAACACTCGGCCGGAGAGCATCGTCGAGGCGAGTGCCGCACACATGAGCGCGGCTGTCGCGGCCCGGCCCATCCGCATACGCCTCCGTCGGGCCGAGGCAGACCGAGCCGTCGGCACTGTCTTCACGCTCACGTCCATGAACCATCCTTGTCTCGGGATTGTTTCGTGAACCTTGTGTCCAGCGGGAGTGTTGAAACTTTGCAATCCCGAAAGGACCAGCGACGCGACCACCATACCCAGCGGTCGGACGGTAGCAGCGCTGCGGCGCACCATCCCGCGTTCGCATGGAAGCGACGGTTCGGCCCGCTGCGACTGTGCTACCGGATAGTGCAGCCGAACAAGGCCAGTTGTCGTGCTTCGCTAGTGTGGATGCTCCCGTGAGACGGGAGAGTGTGATGCCCGCCGGCCTGTCGAAGTCCGAACGTGAGGAATATCGGGCGCTGCAGCGTGAACACGATCGGCTACTTGCCGAGGCCAATCGATTGCGCGCCGAATTGTCCGCCGCCGCGGAGGATTTGGGTCGGCATGCCGAGCCTCCGGAGGACATCGCCCGCCAACTGGAGCAAGATGCGGCTGTGGCTCCGGACGAGCGGGCGCAGTTTGCTGACTGAGGCGGCTGACCATTGGGCCATGGCCGGTGATATCGAGCGCGCTCGGCGACTGTATCGGCAGGCGATCGCCGACGGGGGCGCCGTCGTTGGGACGCCCGTCTGTGGTACGCGAGCTTTCTGCTCGAAAGCGGTTCGGAGCCAATGGGATTGCGTTTGCTCGACACCATCTTCGACGAGGGGCCGCGGGATTGGGTCGCCTTCGAAGTGGCAGGTGAGCTCTTCGAGGGGCGCGGTGCGGAATGTCGCTGTGTCGATGTTCTACCTGCCGGAGGACGAGTTCGCCCGCGCCGTCGAATCGTGGCCGAAACCGCGAGACCAGTACGGCAGACACGCCCGACATCGATGGGAAGTGGAACACCGGCTTCGGGAATTGGACGGTGAATACTCGGTGCTGATCACCGTCGCTACGGCGGCCGGTCTCGCCGAGTACGGCGCTCGCGTAAACGAGGATCCGGCGCTGGGGTCCACTCGCTCCGCCTTTGCCGCTGGCTGAGCCGCAACGGTCAGGGTCGGTCGGGGCCACCGGCGAGAAACGAGTCGTGCTGGTGCGGGTCGGCGCAGAAGTACAAGAAGTATTGCGGCAGGCCAGGATAGCGGCGTCGAGACTCTCGGCGCCGACGGAGGACACAGAGTGAATCAGCGGCGTATACCTCACCTGAGCGTGTCGTCGCGTGGTCGCGATCCCCTGCAGGTAGGCCGAAGATAATTGCTGTATCCATGCTGGTTGCGGCGGCGTAGCGTCATGGGCGGGGCGGCTGATCGATGAAGGTGAGCGCCATGACGAAATTTGTACAAACGATCGAGTTCACGACCACGCGGCTGGACGAATTCAACAAGAATCTCGATGAGTGGCTCACGGCGACGCAGGGGAAGCGGGCCGCGACCCACAGCATGGAGACCAGGGATCGCGATCGGGACAACACGTATATGCAGATTGTCGAGTTCCCGTCCTACGAACAGGCGATGGCGAACTCCGCCATGCCCGAGACCACCGGGTTTGCCGAATCGCTCGCCGAACTCTGCGACGGGCCCGCGCTGTTCCGCAACCTCGACCTGGTTCGCGAGGACGAGATGCTCCCGCACGAAGAGCTGAGCTTGCAGGTCAGAAGCTTCGACACTCCTGACGAAACGCGACTGTTCGAGTCGGGTAGCGGCCGATTCGAAGTCATCGAAGCAGGATCCGGATCGGTCGGCCGCGGTGTCTTCCAGCCCGGCTGGCGCTGGTCCACCCACGTCAAGCCGATCGCCGGCACGGACAGCTGCCAGGCGACCCACATCGGATACTGCGCGTCCGGACGGATGCGGATCCGGATGGACGACGGCACCGAACGCGAGATCGGCGCGGGCGATTTCATGATCTGCCCACCCGGACACGACGCCTGGACCGTCGGCGACGAACCATGCGTCCTCATCGACTGGGCAGCAGCCGCCGACTACGCCCGTCGCCACTGATCCACACACCCGCCCCCGCTCGGCATCCCGGCGGGGGCGGAATCGCAGGCTGACCCGCCGCAGCGCGAAGGTCCGATGGCCGAGGGCATTCGGCACGATCCCGCTAGGCTGACAGCATGAGTGAGGCCGTCGACTGGTCGTGGCTGCGTACGACGATCCCCGTCGTCGATATGTCCATGTACTTGGATATGCCCGAGGACGTGGCGCGCACTGTGGAGATCCGTGATGGCATGATCGTCCATTGCGAATCGCCGTCGCCGAATCATGTTGCGATCAGCGACAACATCAAGGCAGCCTTGCGCGAGGCGGTGGCCGAGCGTCCCGAGGGTGCGCCGTCTCTGCGCGCCAGCGGTGAACTGGACATGCTGGTTTCCGATGTGCCTTTCCATTACAAGCGGCCGGATGCGATGGTGTACCGCTGTATCGACGAGCCGCGCGGCAAATGGAAAACCAAACCGACAGCCGCGGACACTCTGCTGGTTGTCGAAGTCGTGTCACCGAATACGATCTCGGCCGATCTGGTGGAAAAGCGGGCGGAGTACGCGCGCCTGGGCATCCAGCATTACTGGATCGTTCGCATGGTTCAGGACGACGGTCCCGTGACGTCGATCGAGATGCTGCGACTCGCCGCTGACGGCACCTATATCCGGGAAACCACGGCGCTGCGAGCTCGCGGCGATGCGATGGCCGTGGACGTACTGGACCCGCTCGATGTCACGATCAGCTGGAATCAACTCGATCTCGGCTTGGACTGATCCACTTCGTTCCAGCAGCGCCAACGCGGCTGATCGCCGCCGAGGGTTGATGCTCCGCACTGCAGGATGGGTTGTACGCACCCGGGGAATTCCTCCGGATTATCGCGGCGCCGGTACGGCGACTCCGGATAGGCTGGCGCGATACGGAATTGGGGCTGGGGTCGTGGTGCGTGATCAGACGACCGGACATTTGCGGTGAGGGGCGCCAATGGCGGACCCGGTGTTCGAGTGCATCGCACACACGGAGGTTGACCAGTGCCTAACGCTGCTGAGCTGCACCATCACCGTCGGGCCGAAAACTACCTCGGCCGCGGTAGTTTCAATCCGGCTACTCAGCTGCTAGGTAGTGGTACTCGAGCACGAGCAGCCCTACGAGGGCTCTGCCCGGTCCCGCCGCGTGACCCTGCCAACCGATAACACGGCGCGAACTTCGCTCGAATAGCGCGCTGTCGTGATAGTCCACGGCGGGGAGATCGCTTTGGAAACTGCTCTTCGTCGTATGGAATTCACTGTGCACCTGCCAGGCGCGAGGGCACGGCAGCCCCTCGGATACCCGATCTGCCGCCACGAAGCGTCGAGTCCGCTATGTGCGCCGTCCGCCTTCACAGCGCGCACCTAGCTCATGCCAACGCCCGTCCCATGCTGCGAGGTGACGATCTTGGCGTTGACCGAAACCGCGGACCGACATGCGGATTCGCATACCGATACAGGAGGACTGCAGATGGCTCTTTCGAAGCTCGCGCGGATCGCTACGGCAGGGGCGGTCACCGTCGCACTGCTCGGCATCGGCACTGGTATGGCGAGCGCCGATCCCGGCCCGGCTCAGCCGGGCGGCGCGGCTCCCGCCCAGCAGTGCCCGCCTCCGCCCGGCGACCAGCACGGTCCGCCTCCGCAGGATGGCCAGGGTCAGCCGCCTCAGGGCGGCCAGCCGATCGGTCAGCCTCCGCAGTGCCCGTCCGCCAATTGATACCGACCTGTACGGCACCGGGGAATCCCAGTGTCGTACAGGGAGTGTCGTGCACAGACGCTCAGCCGACCGGGTCGGCTGAGCGTCTGTGCACAGCGGCGTCCTCTACCTTGGCGTGGCGGGCAAGCTGACCGTGAATTCGGTTCGGCCCGGCGCACTTTCGAAAGTTATCGTGCCGTGGTGCGCCTTGACCACGGCGGCAACCATGGTTGGGTGAGATCGACTGGGGCGTGGTCGATTTCGCGGCCGGCTGGTCGATGGGGGAGAACTCGAACGTCGGGTTTCGCGCATGCTCAGAGCTGAGTATTGCTTTCCGCCACCGAACCCACGGCTGACAGTGCTCGTCCGATCAGGTGCGCTGTAATCCGTGTCAGCGCGTAGACATTACTCGGATCCTTGCCGTCGGTCGGCGGCATGGTGGAAAGGGCCGCCACCACAGTGCCGGCGTCCGACCAAATCGGAACAGAGATCGTGTTCGGGTCCGCTAGGCCGCTGTAGTGTGCGATGCCCCGCCTCCGTATCTCATCGAGCTGCTCGCGGAGAGGCCGGGTGGCGGTGACCGCGCCGGGTGGTGCGTACGGGTGCAGAGGCTTCGAAAACACCTCCCGCTGCAGCGTATTCGGCGCATACGCCAGAAGCACCAGTCCGGCCGCAGACCTGTGCAATGGAAGTCGCTCGGCTGCGCGCGGCACGGCCGAGAAGACGCCAGGCGCCGACACCCTTTCGATGAACAGGACTTCCCGCTCCTGACGGACGGCCAAGCCCACATTGCGGCCGACCTGGGCGCTGAGCCGAGTCATGTACGGGATCGCGAGGGCACGCAAATCGTGGAACGGGGCTCTCCGGTTAGCCAGCTCCCAGACTCGCGGGCCGATGTCGACGCGCCGACTCATGTCTCGTCGCAGCCAGTCACGTTCAACCAGTTCGGATACGGTGCGCGAGACGGTTGGCAACGGCAGCCCGGTGCGTTGGGACAGTTCCGAGATGGACAACGGGGAGTCATTATCGGCGACGGCCTCCACCAGTCTGACCACACGGGAGAGGACGGATTCGCCGTTGGAGAATCGAGCCACAGCCACTACCTTCACCTGATTTGGGCGTGCGGGAACCATCCCGACCTGGACGATTGACCAGTATGGTCGGTGCTGCTGTCCCTCAGCTGTCCGTAACCTATGTGCGAGCTGTGTAGGTCTGCTTGTCCACGAGTGTTGAAGTCGGTCAGGCCGTGCGCTATGGACCTTCGCGGTCTGTGATGCCTTCCATAAGCCATGGCGATCGGTCCATGCATCAATCACGCTATGGTGGCGATGCTTGTGAGTTCGTCATCTCGGATCGGATCGAGTCGTGTCGACTCCGGTCCCAGGGGTGCAGCTCCACGGCAGTGCCGACGCCGATTTCGCCCAGCGTCGTTGGGGGAGTTCCGCTCTCGCTCGCCAGCTACCGAGGTGCAGTGTGCGTGCCGCCGAGATGCCGGGAGGGAGGGGGAGGACCTCGGTCGGCACGCACGGCCCGCGGGGGACGACGCTCCAGCGTAGTGATGACGGACACTGTGGAGCGTCACGGGCGCCTTCATTCTGTAATCGGTGCCCGTCGCGCCGCCAGACGACTTTCATTCAATGCAAGCCTTCTGATGATTCCCTTTGCAACACAAGGAACTTCAGGCAAGGGCTGCAGTGATTAGTATGGTCGAGGGTGTGTCACCGGGCTCGTAGCGGTGGCGGTCGCTCACGGGCAGGTCACCTGCGCGGGTGCTTGGCGTGAATCCGAAATACCGGAGACCTCACCTATAGTTCCACAATTCCCCCGAAGCGCATTCGCAACAGCGAGCGCCTTCGGGACCGTTGTGCGGGACAGACTCGATACCTGTCCCGCACAACACGACACTCGGGTCAATCCGATGAGCAGACACCGTTCGCACTACCGGTCACCACCACGACCAGCAGCGGGAGCCATGTGCCGATTGGCGGCAGCCAGCTACCCGTCAAGGGCAGCAAGAAGCGGAACATAGGAAACTCCTGTTGTACTTTGTCTTTCGACATGCTGACGACCTGTCTCCCACGCGGGAGGGAGGCAGGATCGAGCTAGTTTCGGTCAACTGGCCGGGGGCACCACGGCTGATCCCGCGGAGGCAAGCCGCTCTGCGGCGAGCTCCCAGGCACCGGGCACTGCGACCCGATCGTCGGCGGCTGCCCCGGATCAGCGCCTGCGGTCATGCACCAACCCCCAACAGCCCCAGTGAAATACCACAGGCAGCGACAGCCCGGGCCGATCTCCACGTCAGCCTCAACCATGACCTCCTTGTCGTCGAATCTGGATCCGGAAGCGTCGGCCCACCGGGACGACCGCGCCATCGTCGATGCCGAACCTCTGTCAACGATCAGTCGGAGTTAAGTGCGAGCTGTGAAAACCCTTCCTACCGAATAAGTTACAGCTCGACCTTCGACTGGGGACTGCACGGACCGGGCAGCCGTCGGGCCCGGACGAGGCCTTCGGCACCGCGAGGCTGGAGATACCGAACCGCTACGCTTTCCCCAAACCGATGGTCGACCACGAGCTGATCGATCAGCTACTACAGGCGGCGGGCTTCGCGCCCGCCTATCCCGATGTGCCGGTGCGTGATCCGCGCTGGCAACCGGTCACCACGGCCATAGACCGGCTGCTGCGCGCGCACGAGCCCTATCCGGCGCTGGTTCGGTGACCGCCTGATCCGCACCGGGCCGCTGGCCGCCCGCTTCGACGCCGCCATCGACATCACGCTCGAGGAACTCCGCATCGAGCTCTTCTATCCCCTCGACCCCGAGTCCGCGGACTTCTTCCGGCCGCTCTGAACCACCGAGGGGGTGCGAAGTCGCCGAACCGCCGCGCTGCCGCACGGACCGTCCTCACCATTGACGACCATGACAACGAAGCGGAATCGAAGTGCCTCGGCGGCAACGCCCTTGAAGCGCGCGGCCGCGGCCGCGCGGTTGAACATCGCGGTCGGGGACCTGCCGGAACTGGGTTGCGGCTGGACCGTCGGGGAGGTGCTGCGGCTGCGGCGGGAACGGCCCGACTGGCTGACCGATGCGCGGCGCAGATTCACGCGGCCGGAGATCGGCGCGCGGCGGCGGTGATCGGCTTATGCTCGGGGTGACTGGCTCGTTTTCGTATCGGGGTCGCTGTGCCGCATGTCGATCCGTTTTCCACGCGCCGCGAAGAGACTCTCGGGTTCGCGGCGGAACTGGCGGCTGCCGGGTTCGGGGAGCCGGTCGAGGTGGGGCGCGGGGGATTCGGCGTGGTGTACCGCTGTTTTCAGCACGCGCTGGGGCGCACCGTCGCCATCAAGGTACTGACCGCGGACCTGGAATCCGACAGCCTGGAACGGTTTGTGCGCGAGCAGCTCGCCATGGGGAAGCTGTCGGGGCATCCGAACATCGTGACCGTGTTCGAGGTCGGGTCCACCGATACCGGGCGGCCGTACATCGTGATGCCGTTCCATGCGCACGGGTCGCTCGATACCCGGATACAGCAGGGTGGGCCGGTCGAATGGCCGGAGGTGCTGCATCTCGGGGTTCGGCTGTCGGGGGCGTTGGAGACGGCGCATCGGCGGGGACTGCTGCACCGGGATGTGAAGCCCGGGAACATCCTGCTCACCGAGTACGGGGAGCCGCAGCTCGCCGATTTCGGAATCGCACGGGTGACAGGCGGATTCGAGACCGCGGCGGGCACGATCACCGGGTCGCCCGCCTACACCGCGCCGGAGGTGCTGCAGGGGCAGGCCCCGGATGTGACCGCCGACGTCTACAGCCTGGCCGCGACCCTGTTCTGCGCGGCCACCGGGCACGCGGTGTTCGAACGGCGCAGCGGGGAACAGCTGGTCGCACAGTTCGTGCGGATCACCAGGCATCCGATGCCGGACCTGACCGGGGAGGGCCTGCCCGCCGACCTCACCGGGGCGATCGAGGCGGCCATGTCGCGCGAGCGCTCCCAACGCCCCGGCTCCGCCGCCGAATTCGGTGCGGCGCTGCGGGATATCCAGCAACGGCACGGGCTGCCACCCGACGACATACCGATTCCGGCGCCCGCCGCGGAACCGCCACCGCCGACGGACCGGGCCCGGACCGTCGGCCGCACCACCCCGCCCCAGGCCGGGCGCCGGCGCTCCCGCATCACCACCGCCACGCCGCCGGTCCCGGCCACCCGGCTGCGCCCGCCCACCCTCACCCGGGTCCTGGTGGACCGCCCGCGCCTGCTCGACGCACTGCGCTCCGGTAGCGACCGGCGGCTCGCGGTCATCCACGGCCCCACCGGTTTCGGCAAGACCACCCTTGCCGCGCAATGGTGTGCGGCGGTCACCGTCGCCGGGGGATCGGTGGCCTGGCTGACCGTCGACAACGACGACGACAATGTGGTGTGGTTCCTCGCCCACTTGATCGAAGCGGTGCGCGCGGTCCGGCCCGCCCTGGCGCGCGAACTGGGCGAACTGCTCGAGGAATACGGCGACGAGGCCGGGCGCTTCGTACTGACCTCGCTCATCAACGACATCGACCAGCGCGGCGAGCCGCTGACCGTGGTCATCGACGACTGGCATCGCGTGAGCGACCCGAATACCCAGGCCGCGCTGCGCTTCCTGATCGAGAGCTGCAGTCCGGTGCTGCGCATGCTGGTGACCAGTCGCCACCAGACCGGCCTGCCCATGAGCTCCATGCGCGCCCGCGACGAACTGGTGGAAATCGACACCGCCGCACTGCGATTCACCACCGGCGAGGCCTATGCCCTGCTGGTCGAGCTGGGCGGGCTGGAACTGGACCGCGACGACGTGGCGGACCTCACCGAATCCACCGGCGGCTGGGTCGCGGCACTGCAACTGGCGGCGCTGTCGCTGCGCGGCAGTGACGATCCCGGGCAGCTGATCGGACAGCTCACCGGACGTCACCACGCCATCGGCGAATTCCTCGCCGAGAACGTGCTGGAGGCCCTCGAACCCGGCGTACTCGACTTCATGGTGGCGACCTCGGTCACCGAACGCACCTGCGGCGAGCTGGCCGCCACGCTCACCGGCGTGCCCGACGGGCAGGCCCTGCTGGAACGGATCGAGCAGCAGGACCTGTTCCTGCGCCGGGTCGACGGCGGCCCGTGGTTCCGCTACCACCAGCTGTTCCAGGACTTCCTGCGGCAGCGGCTCGAACACGATCGGCCCGCGGAGATCGACCGCCTGCATCGCGCGGCCTCGGAGTGGTTCGCCGGGCACCGGCACGTGAGCGAGGCGGTCGACCACGCCCTGCTGGCCGGTGACGAGCAGCGTGCGGTCGAAATCGTGGAGCGCGACGGCATGTCGCTGCTCGAATACGGCCAGATGTCCAGCCTCATCGGCCTGGTGAACAAGCTGCCGCCGGCCGTCATCGAATCCCATCCGCGGCTGCAACTGGATCTGGCGTGGGCGAACATCCTGCTGCACCGGGCCGGTCCGGCCGAACGCGCGCTGTCCCTGGCGGAACAGACGCTCGAGCGCGGCGGTCTCGACCCGCGGACCACGACCCGGCTGCGCGCCGAAGCGGGTGTGGTGCACGCGGTGGTGACCGTCCGCGCGGATGTGCTGACCGGCGTGGAGGATTGGCTCGCACCGTGTTTCGCCATGGCCGACGAGCTCTCACCGTATGTGGTGGCCATCGGCGCCAACTGCGCGAGTTTCGCCGCGGGTTACCGCCACGACTTCGAGGAGGCGATCCGCATCCAGGAGTGGTCGGCCCCGTACATGCGCCGAAACAAGGGCTCCTACAACAATGTTCACGGGCTGTGCTTTCTGGGCCTGGCCGCCAGCCTGCAACTCGACATCCCGCGCGCCGAGGAGTACTTCCGCAGCGCCCTGAAGATCGCCAAGCAATCCGGTGGCAGCCACTCCTACGGGGCCCGCCTGGCCGGATCGCTGCTCGGTGAACTGCTCTACGAGCGTGGTGAGGTCGCCGAGGCGGAGCGCCTGCTCGACGAGGGCTACAAACTCGGCGCCGACGCCGGTGTCGTCGACTTCAAACTGGCCCGCTACGTGGTCGGCGCCCGGGTGAAGGCGCTGCGCGGCGACCGCGCCGCAGCCATCCGCCGCCTGAACGAGGGTGCGCGCGTAGCCGATTCGATGTCGCTGCCCCGCCTGCGCGCCGAGGTCGAGAACGAGCGGCTGCGCCTGGGCCTGCCGCCGCACCCCGACTTCGGCCCGCTCGCGGTGGTCGACCACGCCCACCGCCGCACCCCGATCGACCCCATCGACGAATTCACCGTCCTGTACGAGGAATTCACCGCCATCCGACTGCTGCTGGCCGGATCCGCCACCGAATCCCGGGAACTGGCCCGCACCTGGGCCCAGGAATGGGTCGACGAGCTCGAAGCCGTCCGCCGCCCGCGCGAACTCCTGAAGGCCCGCCGTCTGCTGGTCGCCTGCCTCGCCGCCACCGGCCGCACCGACGCCGCCAAGACCCTGCTCGCCACCGTCACCGCCCAGTGCGCCGAACACGGCTCGGTCCGCTACATCCTCGACGGCGGCCCCCACGTCGTCGCCACCCTTGCCGCCCTCGCCGCCGACCAGGCCGCCGGCCGCTGGCGCCCCGACTGGCCCGAGGTCCAACCCGCTTTCCTCCGCGCCCTGACGGAAGCCGATGCTGCCCAGACGATCTAGAGTGAACCCGCTGGATGTGGAGCTAGGCAGGGATTTACAGGTGTGACGGAACCTCTACACGAGGCGCACGAGCGGGCCAGTTGGGCCGAGTTGTTCTTCGATCTGGTACTGGTGTTCGCGGTGACGCAGGCCGCGCACGTGGCGGTGGCGGGGCAGAGCTGGGGCGCGGTCGGGCAGACGGTGCTGCTGCTGGGAATCATGTGGTGGTCGTGGGTGGGGACCACGCTGGCCGTGCACGGGGTGGAGGACTCGAACCAGCAGCGGATATTCCTGTTCGCCTGCGGATTGTGCATGTTCGTCATCGCGATCACCGCGCCACACGCGTTCACCGGGCACGCGCAACCGCTGCTGCTGGCCGGCGCGCACCTGGCACTGCGGCTGCTGCTGTGGGGCGAGATGCAGCACAAGCGGGCGTTCTCGTCGGCGGGGACCTTCGGGAACTGGCTCAATCCGTTCACGGTGACCCTGGCGGCGGCGGTGCTCCTGGTGGCGGCCGCACTCGCGCCCGCGGGCGGAATGCGCAACGGGCTCTGGATCATCGCGGTGGCGCTGGCCTTCGGCGGTCCGGCACTGCTGGCGCGCCGCCTGGAGAAGGTCCAGTTCGGTGCGACCCATCTGCCCGAACGCTTCGCCACCTTCGTCATCATCGCGCTCGGCGAGACCGTCGCCTCGGTGGGTTCCCAAGCGGCGGAAGCACATCTGGGCGTGGTGGCCTGGATCGCGGTGGTGCTGATCTTCGTGCTCGGCTGCGGCCTGTGGTGGCTGTACTTCGCCTACGGCTTCGCCGCGGTCGAGCATTCGCTGCGCACCAACCAGGTGCGCGGCACGGTCGTGCGGGATGTGCTCAGCTACGGGCACCTGCTGCTGGTGATCGGCCTGGTGCTGGTGGCGGTGGGCGCGCGCACCATGGTCGAGCATCCGACCGCGGTGGCGCACAGCGTGACCGGATATCTGCTGCCGCTGGGCGCCACCCTGTACGTGACCACCTTCCTGTTCACCCGCTGGCGCATGTTCGGCGCGGCCACCCTCGGCCGGTTCGTCACCGCGCTGGCGCTGGCGGTCCTGACCGCCGCCGCGCCGCTGCTGCCGCAGATCGCGACGCTGGCCGCGGCGACCGCGATCCTGGCCGGCCTCAACGCCTTCGAGTACTGGGTGGTGTCGACGGGACGGCCACTGCTGCTCATGCGCCGCTCCCGGGTGAGCTAGCCGACCGGAACGATAGTGGCGTCGATGGTGTGGATGAGACCGTCACTGATCGCGAAGGTTTCGGTGATGTCCACCGTCACCAGCCGCACCCCCGCGACGCCGGAATCCAGCAGATACCGCGCGGTCACCACACCGTCCGCCTCGGTCAGGCGCAGGTTGTAGAAGCGCTGCACGAGCGAATACTGCGGCCCGTGCTCGAGGTCGTAGGTGAGCTGCGGCCCCGAAAAGCCGGTCTGCAGGCCCGCTTCGAACCGCGTCGCATCCGGCGCGAACGGCACCGCCCGCGCGTCGTGGCTGATCAGCGCGTCGAGATAGGCGAACGCGATGGCGGTGTCGCGGGTGTGCATGGGTGCCGCGCCCGCGCTTCCGGAGGCGACACCGACCGCGGCCGCCGCGCTCGCCGTCAACACTGCAACATGTCTCATTTTCATCCGCTGATGCTGGCTCGAGAGGCCGTGCCGCGCAAGCGTTTCCAGCCCGCTGTCAGGCGCTCGCCCAGGCGTGGCCGGACGGGTTCCGCGCCGAGCCAGTCGGCGATATCGCTGATCACCGCCGGATCGACATGTTGCGGTCGCAGGTAGCCGCTGGGTGTGGATGGTCCGGTACCGGAGCAGAGCATGTGGTCGACCGTGGGGTGGACACGAATGGTGACATCGGGTCGCCCGGCCAGCCCGGCCTCCCACAGCGGCAGGTCCTCGTCGGCGGTGACCTGATAGTCGCGGCCACCCTGGATGAGCAGGATGGGTCTGTCCAGCGCGGCGGCGGTGGCGACCTGGTCGTAGTCCCGCAGGTCCAGCCAATACGATGCGGGCCAGTTGAACAGCAGGTCCGCGGCCGGGGTTTCGGTTGACAGCGCGGGACTTTCGGTCCGTGCCGCCCGGGCACGCATGCTCTCCAGCAACTCGCCGATGTCCTGCTCGGGCTCGACCGCCGCGATGTGCCGCAGCGCGCGCAGGATGGACCGCGGCAGCGGCACGGTATCCCCGGCCAGCACCGCCACCCCGGCAATGCCCGGGTCGGCGGCCGCGATGCGCGGCGCGGCCTTGCCGCCGCCACTGTGCCCGGCCACGAAGATCCGGGCCGAGTCGACCCCGGGCTCCCGGCGCAGCACCTCGACCGCCGCCAGCGCATGCGGCAGGTACTCCTCGACCATGGTGAACCCCGCCGCACTCTCGATTTCGCTGTGCGCGTGGGTCAATTTGTCGAAACGCAGCACGGCGACACCGCGACTGGCGAGCCCCCACGCCAGGTCCTTGAACGGTTTGTTGGGTCCGGTGGTGAGGTCCCGGTCGGCGGGCCCGGAGGCCACCAGCACCACGGCGGGCCGGGATCCGCTCCCGACCGGCACGGTCAACGTGCCGGTTACCGCGGTATCTCCCGCGCCGAGGGTGACGTCCCGTTCGCGGAATCGGCGTGGCACCGCGTAATCCGGTGGCGTCCAGCCGGATTCGGCCGGTGCGGCGAGCCGGAGCCCGTGCAGCCGGCCCGCCGCGTCCACCGCCAGGTGTACCGCGAGCGCACCCCGCTCGCAAGTGACCGGCAACTGCACCGGCGTCAGCCCGTCGGCGGCGGGCCGGGTGACTGCGGCGCCGACCGACCGGACCGCGCCGATCTTGGCGATCTCACCGGTCCACCCGGCCCGGACGGTCGCCGCGGACACCACGGCCGCCAGTCGCGGCGCGAACAGCTCCGCCAGCTCGTCGAATCGCTCGTTCCGCAGCAGGTCGGCCACGGTGGCGGCCAGGGTCTCGGGATCGATGTCAACGGTCATGTCCCCGAACCTTTCTCAATCAGTGCAAACATTCTTATGATTGAGAAAGGTAGCAGCCTATGAGAAGGTTGGGAAGTGGAAACCTTCGAGCTGCTGGCACATCCGGCGCGGCTGCGCATCGTGCACGCCCTGCGCGGCGACCGCACCCTGACCACCGGCGACCTCTGTGCCCGCCTGCCGGACACCTCGAAAGCGACCGTGTACCGCCACGTCGACGCCCTCACTGCCGCCGGCATTCTTGAGGTCGCCGAGGAGCGGCGGGTGCGCGGCGCGGTCGAGCGCCGCTACCGGCTGCGTCAGGAGAACGCGGCCATCAGCGCCGAGGCCGCCGCCGCACTGCCCGCCGACGGCTACCGTCCGGTCTTCGCCCTCGCGATGGCCGTGCTCGTCGCCGAATTCAATGCCTACCTCGACGGCGAGAACGCGGATCCGGCAGCCGATCTCGTCGGTTTCCGCCAGCACGCGCTCTGGCTCGACCGTGACGAACTCGAGCAGCTGATCGCGGAGCTGCGCGCGGTGATCCTGCCGCGCCTGGCCAATCAGCCCGGCTCCGGGCGCGACCAATACCTGTTGAGCCCCATCCTTTTCCCGATCGAACAGGCGCCCGCCGACCCGGCCGGCTGAATCAGCCTCCGACCTCGCCGATCCCGGTGGGCCGTGCGGCGCAGCTCGGCCAGCCCGGCCGCGATCAATTGCCGATCCCAGCGGCCGCGATCCTGTTCCTCGAGCGGAACCAGCGTCCCGCCGGCCCCGGTCCGCGCGACGGCACGCGATTGCTGCAGCAGGACAAGGGCATTCAGCCCGCCCGCCTCCGGATCATCGGGCATGAGCTCGACCACCAGCGCGGCCAGCCGCTGCGCCTCCGCGGCGGCGGGCGGTGGTGAGCAGCCGAGCAGATCATCCAGCCACACCCGGAACGCGCGCAGGCCGTCCTCGTCGACGACGTCGTCGACCCGGCTCTCATCGGCGCGCGGCCGTGGAACTGATGCAGCTCGAGGGCATCGGCCTGTCCGAGTGCTCACACTGTGCTGCTATTGCAGTTATTACGCAATAACTTGGAGGGGTGGCTTCCGAAGAGCAGACCGAACTCGACTACCGATTCACCCTCGCGAACGAACGCACCTTCCTGGCCTGGATCCGCACCGCGCTGGGCCTGCTCGCGGGCGGCGTCGCCGTCCACACGCTGGTCGAAGGCTTCCGCATCCACGGCGTGCGCGCGGCCATCGCCATGTCGGCCATCGTGCTGGCGGTGGTGCTCGCGGTCGGGGCGTACGGGCAGTGGCGCAAGGTGGAACGGGCCATGCGGGCGGGCGAACGGCTGCCGGGCAATGCGCTGATCCCGGTACTCGCGGCCGGTGTCGCGCTGATCTCCGCTATCGCCGTGGTCGGCGTGCTCAGCCTGTGAGCACGCCGGCGATCGCCCGCGATCCCGGACTGGCGACCGAGCGCACCGCGCTGGCCTGGCGGCGCACCGCCATTTCCGCCATCGCCAATGCCGCACTGTTCACGAAGGTGGCCGCCGAGGGCGGGATCGGCTGGCGGCCGACCGGTCTGCTGCCGCTGAGCGCGGCCGTGGTCATGATGCTGGTGGCGGCAATCGCCATGGCGCGCAGCCGAAGTCTGCACCGCGGCGCGCATCGCGGCACCGGGCCGCTGCTGCTCCTGGTGTCCGCGGGTGTGGCGGCGGTGGGGCTCGCCGCGATGGCGATGGTCCTCGCGCACCGGGCCTAACGGGATTTCGCCCGCCGCACGGCATTTTCCCGGACCGTTCGTGATTGCAGTACTTCTGCAGTAGGTTCGGCCGCATAAGTGGTACAGGTCACCGGCGCACCGACCTGAAGGACGCGTGGAGCAAGTTCCTCGAGCATCACGGGCCGCGGCACGTCGCCGACGGCGCGGCGCCCGCGGTCGGATTCCTGCTCGGATACAAGCTTTTCGACCCGTGGATCGGGATCGCGGTCGCGCTCGTGGTGGCCGTCGCGCTGGGCGGCTACCGCCTGGTCCGCGGCGATTCGGTCAAGGTGGTCGGCGGATCCATCGCAGTGGTCGCGCTGTACTCCGTGTTCGTCATGTGCACAGGTCGCGGCCGGGACTTCTATCTGCCCGATCTCCTCGGCTGCGTCCTGCTCTCGGCGGCGTTCGGCGCGAGCCTGTTCGCGCGCCGCCCGCTGAGCCTGTGGATCACCCAGCGGCTGCGCCTGGAACCGGCCGGCCCGCCCGCCGAGCACCTGGCCCTGCACCGGCGAATCACTCTGGGCTGGCTGATCTTCTGGCTGGTGCACCTGGCGGTGATCGTCCCGTTCTACCTCGCAGACCAGGTGGTCCTGCTGGGCGTGGCCACGCTGATCCTGGGCAAGCCGTCCATCATCGTCATGATCCTGGTGACCTGGCTGCTGCTGCGCCGGTCGGCGCAGGGCCGCCTCGCGCCGCAGCGGACAGCGGTCGAAACCGCCTGAGCCGGGCATGCTCACCGGCCCGGAGTGAGCGAATCGCGGGTGGCAGGACGCGGCCGCCGACCTCCCGGATCGATAGCGTGATGATTGCTAATCTGGCGCCATGAGTGCTGGTCAGCGGCTGGACGGATCTCGGTCCACCGGATCCCGATGAGGGTCCGGGGCGGCCGCGACGCCATCGAGGCGGGCACCGCGTTCCTGGCGGCGCTCGTCGCCGGGCTGTCGCTCATGGTGCCCATCGACTTCGCGTGGACCTCCCGCAGTTCGGCGCTGCACCTGGATCTGCTGGTCTTCAGTCTGCCGCAGGCGATTGCGGCGGGGGCGCTGGCCGCGATCGTGACCGCGGTGCTGTCCACCGCGCTGGGCGGGCAGAGCCTGCGCTGGGGCGTGGCGCTGGGCGGCGCGGCGCTGCTGTTCGTCAATCACCTGCTGGGGGGCCACGCCGTGCTCGGCACCTCGCTGGCCACCCTGAACTTCCTGGATTCCATTGCCGGCGGGCTCATTCTCGGCGGTTCGGGGGCCGGGGTGCTGTCCCGCTCCCGCGTCGAATCCCGGTACACCTGGGCGACGTCGGCGTGGCTGCTGGGCGCGCTCGGCAGCGTGGTGGTCGCCCAGGACCTCATTCCGGAACCCCAGTCCAAGCTGGCCGATCCGCACTTCCCGCAGAACTGGCCCGCCCTCGACGCGCCCCCGCTGTGGCTGATCGCGCTGGCCCTGCTCGTCATCGGATTCCGGTTCCTGCGCGAGCCGGGCGCGCATCCGGTGGAAGCGCATTCGATCCAGCTGCCCATCGTCCCGATCATCGCGGGCGCCTTCATGATCGGCGTCGACCTGGTCGGGTCCGGGGTGCTGGCCCGCCACGGCGACAGCCCGCTCGCGATCGCGGCGACGGCCGCGGCGACGGCGTCCGGGGCCCTGCTCACCGCGCTCATGCTGCCCAAGCGGGACGGCGTCCAGGTGCTGCTCGCGGTGGCGCTCGCCGGGACGGGCAGCGCCGTCCTCGTGACGAGCATTCCGGGATGGTCGATCTGGGGTCTCTTGGTGCTGGTCGCCGGCGGGCTGGTGGCGGGTATCCGCTGGCCCGGTGTGCGGGCCGCCGCGGTCGGCATCATCGGCCTGTCCGTCTATGCGGTGCTGACGGTCGTGGCCGGGCATCCCGTCGTCCTCACCGTGCTCGGGCACGCGCTGCTCGCCCTGCTGGCGGGCTACTGTTTCGGCGCGGTCACCCCGCGCTACGGCTCCACCCGGGTGCTCGGCATCGCCCTGATCTACGTGCCTTCACCGGTGCTCGCGCTGCGCGACTACGCCCGGCGCGGGCACTGCCTGCTGATCGACCCCGGAAAGCCTTGCACCATCGCCGATTTCACCTCGTTCGCACCCGGCTGCGCGGCCATCGCGCTCGCGGTGGGCTGTGCGCTGGGCCTGTGGGCGCTGCTGCGGCGGCGGCCCGAACAGGCTCGGGTGGCGGCGTCCGCGAGCTGAGCGTCCCGAGCACCCGGGTCGAGCGGCCTGGGTACCGTGGCGGACATGAATTCGCTGCTGCACCGGATATTGGATATCGCGCCGATCTGGGTGTACCTGGTCGTCACCCTGCTGGTGTTCGCCGAGGACGCGATCTTCGTCGGCTTCGTGATCCCGGGTGAGACGGCGGCGGTGCTCGGCGGTGTGGCCGCCAGCCAGGGACATGTGCTGCTGTGGCTGATGATCCTGCTGGTGGTGGCCGCCGCCATCCTCGGCGACAGCGTGGGCTACGAGGTCGGCAAGCACGTGGGCCCGCGGCTGCTGCAGGCCTCGATGCTGGACCGGCATCGCGGCCGCCTCGACCGCGCCCAGGACTATCTGGCCCGGCGCGGCGGCTGGGCGGTGTTCCTCGGCCGGTTCACCGCGTTCTTCCGGGCCATGATGCCCGCGCTGGCAGGCACCTCGCGCATGCCCTACCGGCGCTTCCTGCTGTTCAATGCCGCGGGCGGAATCGTCTGGGGCACCACGTTCGTGGTGCTCGGCTTCGTGGCCGGGCAGTCCTACGAGGCGGTGGCCAAGACGGTCGGCCGGGATCTGGCCATCGGTGTCGTCGCCATCGTCGTGCTCGCGCTGATCGGGTGGAAGCTGCGCGAACGTCGCCGCGAGCGGGCCTTCGAGACCGAGTACGAGGCGACCCACCAGGGACTGATGACGCCCGAAACCGATTGAGCCCAACCGGTTTCGGGCGTCGCCCGGCTCAGACCGCGGCCAGTTCGCGCTGCGGCTCCGGCTCGCTGTCCTCCTGCGGCCCTTCGATATTCAGCGTCGGCAGCACCCGATCCAGGCGGCGCGGCAGCCACCACGCCCGGCGGCCGAGCAGGGCCAGCACCGCGGGGACCAGCGTCAGCCGGACCGCGAACGCGTCCACCAGCACACCCACCGCCAGGGCGAAGGCGATCGGCTTGATCATGGCGTCGTCGGTCGGGATGAAGGAGGCGAAGACCGCCACCATGATCGTCGCCGCGGCCGTCACCACCCGGGCGTTGTGACGGGTGCCCTCGATGATCGACGCTCCGGCGTCGCTCCGGTGCAGCCACTGTTCGCGAATCCCGGACACCAGGAACACCTGGTAGTCCATGGCCAGCCCGAACAGCACGCCCACCAGGATGATCGGCAGGAAGCTCACCACCGGCCCGACCTTCGAGACACCGAACAGGTCCGCGGCCCAACCCCATTGGAAGACCGCGACCGTGGTGCCCAGCGCCGCCGCGACCGACAGCAGGAAGGTGACTGCCGCCTTCACCGGTACCGCGATCGACCGGAACACCAGGACCAGCAGCACCAGGCTCAGGCCGACCACGATGCCCAGGAACGGCACCAGGGACGCGGAAAGCCGTTGCGAGACATCGATGGTGACCGCGGTATCGCCGGTGACGGCCACGTCGGCCCCGGGGACCGCGCCGGGCGCCCGATCGCGGATGGCGTGGACCAGATCGGTGGTCTGCTGCGACTCCGGCGCGCTGGCCGGAATCACCATGATCAGCGACTGGCCTGCCCGCTGGGTCGGCTGCGGCGGTGCGACATACGTGACGTCGGGCAGTCCGCGCACCGTGTCGGCGACCGTCGCGGCAGCGCGGGTGTCGCCGTTCGGCGCGTCCACGACCACCACCAGCGGGCCGTTGAAGCCGGGACCGAACTTCTCGGCAATGGCGTCGTAGGCCTGCCGCTGACCCGTCGACGCGGCGGCGGAACCATTGTCGGGCAGAGCCATTCGCAGCGAGGCGGCGGGCAGGGCCAGCAGGATCAGCGCCCCGGCCACGGCCAGCACGGTGACGAGCGGCCGCGCGGTGACCAGCCGTGCCCAGCGCGCGCCCATGCTGTCGGCTCCGGTGGCGGTTGCCTGCCGGTGGGCGCGCGAGCCCGCCCGCGGCGTCAGCCGGGCGCCGGCGAATCCGGCCAGCGCGGGCAGCAGTGTGAGCGCCACCGCCACCGCGATCAGCACCGCGCCGGAGGCGGCCAGCCCCATGACGGTCAGGAACGGAATGCCGATCACGCTCAGCGCGGCCAGCGCGATGATCACCGTCGTACCCGCGAAAACGACTGCGCTGCCCGCGGTCTCATTGGCCCGCTGCGCCGATTCCCGGGGCGTCAGCCCGGCGGCCAGCTGGGACCGGTGCCGGGACAGGATGAACAGCGCGTAGTCGATTCCGACCGCCAGGCCCAGCATGAGCGCCAGCGTCAGCGCGGTCGACGACACCGGCACCACCGCGCTCAGGGCGGACAGCCCGCCCACCGTGACGGCGATGCCGAAAACCGCTGACAGGATCGGCATTCCGGCCGCCACCAGCGAACCGAACGTGATCAGCAGGACCAGCACCGCGACCCCGAGCCCGAGGATCTCGGTGACGCCTGGCTGCATTTGCCCGGCCCCGTACGCGGAGCCGCCGACCGACACGTCCAGCCCGGCCTCGCGCGCGGTCTCGCCCGACCGTTCGACCGCGTCCCGGGCGGCGCTGGTCACCTTGGACCGGTCGCCGTCGAAGTGCACGACACCGATCGCGGTGCGCTGGTCCTGCGAGACGGCTCCCGCCTGCTGGGGCGTGGTCACCCCGATCGCTCCCGGCGCGGTTCCGGCGACCTCGAGGGTGTGCTGGATCGCCGTGCGATAGGGCGCCTCGGTGATGAGGTGTCCCTCGGGTGCGGTGAAGACCAGTTGCGCGTTGGCTCCCGCCGCGTCGGGCGCGGTCTCGGACAGGGTGTCCAGTGCCCGCTGGGACTCGGCCCCGGGCACGGTGAAGCGGTCGTCGAGGCGGCCGCCCGCGAGCACGGCACCGCCGACGACGGCGATCAGCAGGATGGCCCAGATCGAGACGACCAGGCCACGGCGCCGGAAGGCGAAGTCGCCGATCCGGCCCAGTAATGCGCTCATCGGTGATTCCTCTCGGAGGCGTGCGAATTGATGTTGACGGGCGTGAACTTTATGGGTGTTAACTTGCCTCGCGATCTGTATAGGTGTCAACATCAATGTCGTGGACATCACCGACGATGTGGCGAAGAAGCCCACACGCGAGGGTCCCTACCACCACGGGGACCTGCGCAATGCCCTGGTGAGCGCGTCCGCGCAGCTCGCCGAGATCGGCGGGCCCACCGCGGTCACCGTCCGCGCCGCCGCCCGGGCGGTCGGCGTCACCGCCACCGCCGCGTACCGCCACTTCAACGGTCACGAGGAACTGCTCGCCGCGGTGCGCGAGCAGGCCGAGGAAGCCCTGTTCGAGGTCCTCGACGGCGCGATGAAAAACGTTCCGGCGCAAGCTGATCCGACCGCGACCGCGATCGCCCGGCTGGCCACCGCCGGGCGCGCCTACATCGAATACGCCCAGCGGGAGCGCGGCCTGTTCCGGACCGCGTTCTGCGGCAGTGATGTCGACGTGAACAAAGAGGTGTTCGAGGATCCCATCTTCCAGCTCATCGGGACCGCCATCGATGCCCTGGTCGCGACGGGATTCATGGATCCGCGTCAGCGTCCCGGCGCGGAGTTCACCGCATGGGCCGCCGTACACGGGCTGGCGAGCCTGATCGTCGACGGCCCGCTGGCCGACGCCGAGCCGGCCGATCGCGAGGCGGCCATCGACCATGCCGTCGCCACCGTGCTGCGCGGCTGCGCCACCGGCCCGCGCGCCGAGCCGTACCGCTCGACCGACCCGCACATCGCGCTGCCCGCCTGATTCCGACGACTCGCCGGGCGAATTGTCCTGTGTTCACCGCCATGTCGCGAGTCCGTAAGCTTGCGGCGTTTTGATAACCGCGCAAACGGACTCACGGTGACAAGGTTTTCTCGATGCTGAATCCCCTCGGCACGGTGCCCCGCACGGGCATTCCGGCACAGCTCGCCGCGCAGATGACGATGGACGAGCAATACGACTGGCACCGTTCGTATCTGAAACGGCATCGCGTGAGCCGGCGCACCTTCCTGCGGGGCAGCGCCGCCGCGGCCATGGCCGCCGGACTCGGCTCCGCCTTCGGCGGCCGCGGCGTCGCCTACGCCGACGACGCCCCGCTGACCGTCGGCGGCCGCCGCGTCGGGTACGGCACGGACGCGGCCAGCCAGCTGCGCTTCTCCGCCCAGCTGTCGCGAAACCCGGGCGCCACCAAGGTCTTCCTCGACCACGGCCCGACCCCCGCCCTCGGCAGCACCCTCGAGGCCGAGGTCCGCAACCTGGTCACCCAGCTCCCGCGCACCGACGGGGGAGTGTTGTCGGCCGAACAGTTCTACGTCCACGCCCCCGTCGACGGACTGCCCGGCCGCCTGCCGCACTTCTACCGCTGGCGCACCGTCGACGGCTACAGCAGCGACGTGCTCTCCGCGAACACCGCCATGCCGAGCTCGCGTGCCGCGCTGCTGCCGTTCCGCTTCACCATGATGGGCGACCAGGGCGTCGACGACACCCCGGCACTGCCCGCGGGCATGGCGGCGGGCGCGTACCGCAACAAGTACGGCGAGGGCGACGCCCCCAGCTCCCGCAATGCCGAGAACATCCAGCGCCAGATCGTCGCCAGCAACCCGGAATTCCACATTCTGGCCGGCGACATCTGCTACGCCGACACCTCCCACGGCGGCGGCCCGGACTGGTTCGTCCCCAACGGCAAGGCCGACACCGACGCCATCGACGCCTACAACCCGTTCGTGTGGGACACCTACCTGCAGGCCATCGAGAGCAGCGCGGGCCACGTGCCGTGGATGTTCGCCACCGGCAACCACGACATGGAAGCCGTCTACGGCACTCACGGCTACGGCGGCCTGATGGCGCGCATGGACTTTCCGGACAACGGGCCCGCGGGCTGCCCGTCGGTGTACTCCTTCACCTACGGCAATGTGGCGGTGCTGTCGCTGGACGCCAACGAGGTGAGCTGGCAGGTCCGCGCCAACCTCGGCTATTCCGGTGGCGCACAGAACAGTTGGGTGGAATCCACCCTGGCCGGCTACCGCGCGAACCCGAGCATCGACTTCATCGTCTGCTTCTTCCACGAGTGCGCCTACGCCACCGGCATCGGCGGCGCCAGCGACGGCGGCGTGCGCGGGGCCTGGGCCGACCTGTTCGACAAGTACCGGGTCGATCTGGTGCTGCAGGGCCACAATCACAACTTCGAGCGCACCGACCCGATGCGCGGCGGGCAGCCGACCAAGGCCGCACCCGACAACTCGATCGTCTACCCGGACACCGACGGCACCGTCTACTACGTGGTCGGCGGGGGCGGCGCGGCGCACGGCACCTTCGCCGCGGGCGACACCTATCGCGGCAACGAGCAGCCCGACACCTTCGTGCCGGAGAGCACCCTGTGGGGCTCCGACGGCAAGGAGGGCAAGGAGGCCGTCGCCTGGTCGCGGGTGCGGTTCAGCCGCTACTCGTTCATTCGCGTGGATGTGCGGCCCGGCGTGTTCTCCAGCGAGATGGAAGTGGTCGCGGTCGACGAGCACGGGCGCGAATTCGACACCGTGACCTACCGCCGCCTGGTCTCCCGCTAGCCGCGCACCGCCTTCCCGGGAGCCGTGCCGTCCCCCGCGACGGCACGGCGCATACTGGGTCCCGTGCTACAGACCCGAACACCGCTGCAGTTGAGCAGTTTGGTGAGCTCCTGGCGGTGGGACACCTCGACCGTGCTGGTCATCGCGCTCCTGGGACTCGCGTACGCGGCCTGCTTCCTCAAGGGAAGACAGCGCGGCGAACAGCTTCCGTTGAGCCGGGCCCTCTACTTCGGGCTGGCCGGACTGGGGGTGTGGCTGTACACCGGCGTCGGCATGATCGGCGTCTACTCCGACACCCTGTTCTGGGTGCGCGCGCTGCAGGTGCTCCTGCTGCTCTACCTGGTGCCCTTCGCGCTCGCGGCCGGTGCGCCGTTCACCGTGCTGCGCGCGGCGCTGGGCCCGGCCGGCCGGAAACGCCTGGACGCCATGCTCTCCGGCAGTGTCGCCCGGCTGCTCACCCACCCGGCCACCGCCTCGATGCTGATCCTGCTGCTGCCCTGGGCGTTGTTCCTCTCGCCCTGGTACGAGTCGGTGCTGCGGCACGGGGGCGTCGACGCGGTCACCCGAATCATTGTGGTGGCCATCGGGTTCCTGTACTTCTACTCGCGCCTGCAGATCGATCCGGTGCCCAAGCACTTCACGCAGGGGCTGTCGCTGCTCATCACCATCGCGGAGTCCCTGGCCGACGGCATCCTCGGCATCGTGCTGTGGCTGGGGCCGCTGGTCGCCGCCGGCTACTACGGTTCGCTCGGCCGCACCTGGGGTCCGGACGCGCGCCTGGACCAGACCATCGGCGCGGGCATCCTGTGGCTGCTCGGCGATTTCCTCGGGCTGATCTACTCGCTGGTCGTCATGCGGGCATTCGCCGCCGACGAGAAGCGCCGCGCCGGGGAGATCGATGCCGAGCTGGATGCCGCCGAGGCGCCGCGGCCGCGGCGGAAGGCGGTGTCGCGCACCGCGACCCGGGACACGGAGGCCGACGACGAGCCGGTGTCCACCGGACTGTGGTGGGAGAACGACCCGCAGCTGCGCGAGCGCTTCCGCCGCTGATCCACTGAAAAGTGACCTGGCTCACGATGTTTGGGAGTCAGTGATATCGGCTATCAATATGCTCTCATGGCTACCGCTCAGCTTCTGGCTGCTGGACACTTGGTCACCGCTGTCGGCACGCTGGTCGGCACCATCGTCGGCGCGGGCATCGGCTGTGTCGTCGGCATCGTCGGCGGCGCGACGCTGAGCCTGCCGGTGCTCGAGGGCATGGGATTCGGCCCGGTGCTCGGTTGCCTGGCCGGTGCGGGCATCGGCATTCCGCTGGGCGCGGCGGCCGGGTTGATCCTGACCGGGGTGCCCGCGGCCATCATCATCGGCATCGGATTCGCCCAGCGCATCAATGATCCGGCGAACCAGTAGTTATCGGCTTGCGAAGAAAGGCCCGTCTCGACGCTCCCAATGGGGGTGTGAGGCGGGCCTCTCTATGCGCCGAAAGGTTGCCTGGGTCACTCACAAAGGCTCGGCGAACGCAGTCTTAACGCAAAACATACTTTAAGAAGCGGTTTCGCTACGGTTTGGCAACAAGTAGGCAACATTTGCTGGCTTATTCTGATCCGGGTGCTCGATGAGGACCTCGCTCCCAGGAGGGAAGCGCCCGATCAAGAAAGCGACGAGAAGTATGCGTTACACGAAGTTTGCCGCCACCTCGGCTCTGGCCATCGCGGCACTCGGCATCTCCGCCGGGACCGCCTATGCCGATCCCGCGGCCGCCGCTACTCCCGGGATCCACTGGGACACCAAGATCGACGGCGCTTCGGTGGTGCTGAAGACCGACGCGGGCTCGCTGACCACCCAGGACGGCCAGTTCCAGGTGCGTGACAACAACGGCGGCCTGGTCACCCAGTTCCCGCTCAATATCATCACCGGTGACGTCGCCCACCCGGTCGCCGCCGAGATCGACGGCAACACCGCCACCTTCACCCCGAACATGGACCCGGCCGCGAGCTTCGCCGCCCCCGCCCTCCCGGCCCCCGTGATCAAGGACGTCGCCAGCCAGGCCGACCAGGACGCCGCGTTCGGTGCCGCGGTCAACCAGTTCGGCATCGCCAGCTCCATGGGCACCCTGCTGGGCACCGTCGTCGGTGGTGTGGCCGGCTGCGCCATCGGCGCGTTGGGCGGCGCCATTGCCGGTGTCGTGATCATGTCGGTTCCGACCGGCATCGCGGGCTGTGTCGCCGGCGCCGCGATCGGCATCCCGCTGGGCGCCGCGGCCGGTCTGGTCGGTGTCGGCGGCCCCGCCGCCATCGCGGTCGGCATCGGCCTGTTCAACCGCCTGAACGCGCCGGACTCCACCCCGGCCAGCTAGCCGCTGAACGACTGCCGGACCGGGACCACCACGGTCCGGCCGGGCCGCGGCGGGCGGCGCGCCCGCCGCGGCGAGCCGCAGTGCCGGTGCAGGAGACATTGCGTGACAACAGAATTCGGGCCGGATCGCTTGGGGGCGATCCGGCCCGAATTCGTTGGTGCTGCCGGAAGAAGCCGACAAAACCCGAATGCCCCACGGACATGTCCGTGGGGCAAGGGATTTCGTGTCGAACTAGCGCGGGCGGCGCGACACGATGGAGTCGCGGATCAGCACGAAGGCGAGACCGACCGCGAACAGCACCAGGAAGATGTAACCGACATTGCCGGTGCCCGAGGAGCTGCCCTGCTGGTTCTCGAACAGCATGGCCAGCAGGATCACGACGACGACCCACCCGGCGGCGCGAGCGGTACGGCGCGACTCGCCGCTCCAGCCCCACGCGGCGGACGGAACCTCGGCGGTGTCGACCTTGGTGACAACCTCAGAGGGGTGCGCGTGTTCCAGTTCCGTGGCGGCCACTGTGGCTCCTTTACGGCTCGAATCGATTGCTGGCCAATATCGTGACATACGACCCAGCGTCGTAGCGAGCAGGGGGCAGGGGACAATGGATCCGTGTCCGACGTTGTGAGAGTTCTGCTGCTGGGCAGCACCGGTTCGATTGGTACGCAGGCACTGGAGGTGATCGCGGCCAATCCCGACCGCTTCGAAGTGGTGGGTCTCGCGGCGCGTGGGGGCAATGCGGACCTGCTGGCACAGCAGATCGCGGCCACCGGGACCGGCAACGTGGCGGTGGCCGATCAGGCGGCGGCCGCGAAACTCGGTGTGGCGCTGTCGGGTCCGGACGCCGTGACCGAGCTGGTCCGGCGCACCGACGCGGACGTGGTGCTCAACGCGCTGGTCGGCTCGCTGGGCCTGGAGCCCACCCTCGCCACGCTGGAATCGGGGCGGCGACTCGCCCTGGCCAACAAGGAGTCTCTGGTGGCGGGCGGCTCGCTGGTGACCCGGGCGGCCAAGCCGGGACAGATCGTGCCCGTGGACTCCGAACATTCGGCGCTGGCCCAGTGCCTGCGCGGCGGTAGCGCGGGCGAGGTCGCCAAGCTGGTGCTCACCGCTTCCGGCGGACCCTTCCGCGGCTGGACCACCGAGATGCTGGAGTCGGTGAATCCGGCCGAGGCCAAGACCCATCCGACCTGGTCCATGGGGCCGATGAACACGCTGAACTCGGCGTCGCTGGTGAACAAGGGCCTCGAGCTGATCGAGACGCACCTGCTGTTCGGCATCGACTACGACCGCATCGACGTCACCGTGCACCCGCAGTCCATCGTGCACTCCATGGTCACCTTCACCGACGGCTCCACCCTGGCCCAGGCCAGCCCGCCCGATATGAAGCTGCCCATCGCGCTCGCCCTGGGCTGGCCGGACCGCGTTCCCGGCGCGGCCGCCGCGTGCGACTTCTCCACCGCCTCCACCTGGACTTTCGAGCCGGTCGACAACACGGTCTTCCCGGCCGTCGAGCTGGCCCGGCAGGCCGGTAAGGCCGGCGGCTGCGTGACCGCGGTCTACAACGCCGCCAACGAGATCGCCGTGCAGGCCTTCCTCGACGGGCTCATCCGATTCCCCGACATCGTGCGCACCGTCGCGCGCGTCGTGGAGTCCGCCGACCGCTGGAGCGCCGAACCCGGTAGCTTGGACGAGGTGCTCGCGGCCGATACGTGGGCGCGCGACACCGCACGCACGATCGTGCGCGGCTGACAGCAGGAGGGCTCGGAACCGGATGGTCTACGCGATCGGCTTCGTACTGTTCGCCCTCGGGATCACGGCCTCGGTCGCCCTGCACGAATGCGGCCACATGTGGACCGCGCAGGCCACGGGCATGAAGGTGCGGCGCTACTTCATCGGTTTCGGGCCCAAGGTCTTCTCCTGGCGGCGCGGCGAGACCGAATACGGTCTCAAGGCGCTGCCGCTGGGCGGGTTCTGCGATATCGCGGGCATGACCGCCCTCGACGAGCTCGAACCCGAGGACCTCGACCGGGCCATGTACCGGCAGGCCACCTGGAAGCGGCTGCTGGTGATGTCCGGCGGCATCCTGATGAACTTCCTCATCGGCTACCTGCTCATCGTGCTGCTCGCGGTGGGCTGGGGGCTGCCGCGTTTCGATCAGCCACCGGCCACCCAGCTCGGGGCGATGAGCTGTGTGGCCAATATGGGCCCGGACCAGAAGGCACTGCCCTGCACCGGCGAGGGCCCCGCGCAGCTGGCCGGATTGCAGCGCGGCGACCGGGTGACCGCGGTCAATGGCGTCAAGATCAAGACGTGGAACGACTTCCGCGCCGAGACGGAAAAGCAGACCGGCACCTTCACCTACACCGTCGAGCGTGACGGTCAGACCCTCCAGGTTCCGGTCACCCCGCAGATGGCCGTGGTCTACCAGGAGAAGAACGGCACCCCGAAGACGGTCGCCAAGGTCGGTGTCGGCCAGGACTATTACGCGCCGGTGCAGCACAACATCCTGTCCGCCATCCCCGCGTCGGGCGCGTTCACCGGCCAGATCGCGGTGCGCACCGTCGAATCCCTGGCCCAGATGCCCTCCAAGGTGGTCGACCTGTGGCACGCCGTCACCGGCGGCACCCGCGACCCGGAGACCCCCGTCAGCGTCTACGGCGCCTCCAAGATCGGCGGCGAGACCGCCGAGCACGGCCTCTGGTCGATGTTCGTCCTGACCCTGGCCAGCCTGAACTTCTTCCTCGGCGCCTTCAACCTGCTCCCGCTGCTCCCCCTCGACGGCGGCCACATGGCCGTGGTCATCTACGAAAAGCTCCGCAACCTCTTCCGCAACCGCAAGGGCCTCCCCGACGGCGCCCCGGTCGACTACCTGAAGCTGCTCCCCGCAACCTACGTCGTGGTCGTCATAGGCGGCGCCTACATGATCCTCACCCTGGTCGCCGACATCGTCAATCCGGTGAAACTGTTCCCATAGCCGTTGGCGCGCTTGTGGATTCGATCGCGATGTCGCGCAGCAGCCTGCGGCAGAGCCGATCCGCCCGGCGGGTGGTTTCGGGCTGACGGTACTCCGGGGTCAGGGCCAGGACGTGTGCGCAGGCCGTTTCCAGGTCGATCAGGTGGCCGACCGAGACGAAGACCGGTTTGACGTCGGTGCGGGTGCGGAGGGCGCGGCCGACCGGGTCGCCGTCGATGGTGATGACGGTGGAGGCGCCGCGCTCGGGGGCGGGCTCCTCGAACTCGCCCCAGGCGTTCTTGGCGACCCCGATGGTCGGCACGCCGGTCAAGAGGCCGAGGTGGCAGGCGAAGCCGAAACGTCGCGGGTGGGCCAGGCCCTGGGAATCGCAGACGAGCAGATCCGGTGTGACGGTGAGGTTTTCGAGGGCGGCCAGGGTGGTGGGGAGCTCCCGGAAGGCGAGCAGGCCCGGCACGTACGGGAAATCGGTGGTGCCGCGCGCGGTGGCGGTCTCGACGGTCTCGAGCGTGGTGGCGTCCAGCACCACAATGGCGGCGGCCACATTGCCGTCGTCGTCATAGGCCGAGTCAAGCCCCGCAATCGTCCGGAATTCCGGTGGCCGGGGGTTGGCGGCGATCACCCGCGCGCGCAGCCGATCTTGCAGTGCCACGGCCTCTTCCGGTGTCGCCGGCCACGGATCTGGATTCGCTACCTTCACTTTTCGGAGCGTAAACCTTCGCGTCGATTGCAACGAATATGAACAGTAGGCCCCGGGCCGATTCCGAGTCCTGCAGCCGGCGCGGGTACCCTTGTCGCCGCCGTCACAGGGCGACCGGTATTCGAGTCTCGGTAAGCTCGGAGCCGGTAAGGGTGAGGACTTAGTCGAAAGTAGGCAGCCGATCGTGAGCAGTGCCATCGCTTTGGGGATGCCGGCCGCACCGGCGGCCGTCCTCGCACCACGGCGCAAGACGCGCCAGCTGATGGTGGGCAATGTCGGAGTGGGGAGTGAGTTCCCCGTCTCGGTCCAGTCGATGACCACCACCAAGACCCATGACGTCAACGCCACCCTGCAGCAGATCGCTGAGCTGACCGCGTCCGGCTGCGACATCGTGCGCGTGGCCTGCCCGCGTCAGGAGGACGCGGACGCGCTGGCGACCATCGCCCGCAAGTCGCAGATCCCGGTGATCGCCGACATCCACTTCCAGCCGCGCTACATCTTCGCCGCCATCGACGCGGGCTGTGCCGCGGTGCGCGTGAACCCGGGCAACATCAAGGAGTTCGACGGCCGCGTCAAGGAGGTCGCCAAGGCGGCCGGTGACGCGGGCATTCCGATCCGCATCGGCGTCAATGCCGGCTCCCTGGACAAGCGGATGCTGGAGAAGTACGGCAAGGCCACCCCCGAGGCGCTGGTCGAGTCCGCGCTGTGGGAGGCGGGCCTGTTCGAGGAGCACGGCTTCGGCGATATCAAGATCTCGGTCAAGCACAACGACCCGGTGATCATGGTCGAGGCCTACCGCCAGCTCGCCGCGCAGTGCGACTACCCGCTGCACCTGGGTGTGACCGAGGCCGGCCCGGCCTTCCAGGGCACGATCAAGTCGGCCGTCGCCTTCGGTTCGCTGCTGAGCGAGGGCATCGGTGACACCATCCGGGTGTCCCTCTCCGCCCCGCCCGCCGAGGAAATCAAGGTCGGCACCCAGATCCTCCAGTCCCTCAACCTGCGCCCCCGCAAGCTGGAGATCGTCTCCTGCCCGTCCTGTGGCCGCGCCCAGGTCGACGTCTACACCCTCGCCGACCAGGTCACCGCGGGCCTCGAAGGCATGGAGGTCCCCCTCCGCGTGGCCGTCATGGGCTGCGTCGTGAACGGCCCCGGTGAGGCCCGCGAGGCCGACCTCGGCGTCGCCTCCGGTAACGGCAAGGGCCAGATCTTCGTCAAGGGCGAGGTCATCAAGACCGTCCCGGAGCACCTCATCGTCGAGACCCTCATCGAGGAGGCCATGCGCCTCGCCGAGGAAATGGGCGATACCACCGAGTCCGGCGCCCCGGTCATCACCGCCGGCTAGCCACACCCCAGCCCCGGCCCGGTCCGCATCGGCATCACCGCCGCTGCCGCCCGGGCCGTGCGTCATTCGCGCCTCGGCCCGGGACCCGTACCTGCCGCCGCGTTCGGAGTGGTGTGGGGCGGATGTCGTACCGAGGGGTTGGATTGGGTTGGGGGTTGGGGCTTTTGCCTGATGGGTGGGCGGTTGGGGACAATCGTGCGGCGCGGGGCGGGAAGTTCTGGCAGGCTGTGAGCGTGCGGAGTGTGCTGGAGCCGACTCGCAGGGGCCGGACGTCCGGGACCCGTCAGCTCGCGAACCGTGATCTGACGCAGGTCTTGCGTGTGCTCGACACCGATCCGGTGGCGACCTGTATGGTCGCCGCGCGCCTGCAGGAGTACGGGCTGGACCCGCGCGGGGTGTACGGCGAACTGTGGACCCGGGGTGGGCCGGCGGAGTCGCTGTGTTTCTCGGGCGCGAATCTGGTTCCGCTGCGCGGTGGTCGCGACGATATGAAGGCCTTCGCGGAGCGCGCGATCAAGGGGCCGCGCCTGTGCTCGTCGGTGGTGGGGCGGCGCGAGCTGGCCCTGCCGCTGTGGGAGTTGCTGGCCGAGCACTGGGGGACGCCGCGGGAGGTGCGCGAGGATCAGCCGCTGCTCGCGCTGGAACGGCCCGCGAGTATTGCGCCGGATTTGCGGGTGCGCCGGGTGCGGCCCGAGGAGATCGACCGGTATCTGGTCGCGGCGGTCGCGATGTTCACCGAGGAGATCGGGATCGATCCGCGCACGGGTGACGGCGGGCGCAGTTATCGCCGCCGGGTGTCGGGGCTCATCGAATCCGGCCGGGCCTGGGCACGATTCGAGGACGGTGAGGTCGTCTTCAAGGCGGAAGTCGGCGCGTTGTCGCGACGCACCGGGCAAATTCAGGGCGTATGGGTCCATCCGGACAAGCGCGGCCAGGGCTACGGCACGGCGGGGACCGCGGCCGTGGCCAATGTGGTGGTCTCCTCCGGGCGCACGGCCAGCCTATATGTCAACTGCTACAACAAAATTGCGCGCCGCGCGTACAGCAAGGTGGGGTTCCGTCAGGTCGCCACCTTTGCGACCGTGCTGCTGGATTGAGCCACATGCTGTGATGTGAGCATGAAATCCGTTCCGGTGCAGTGTGTCGCGCCGGTTTGCCGGTAGTTGGCTCTAGCATCTGAGCCGATGTCAACACGGGTCTTCACCACGCTGATCGCCGCCGCGGTCGCCCTCCCGGTCACCGTCGCCGCGGCCGGTTGCTCGTCGGGTCCGCAGGGCCCCGCGCAGGCGGCCGAGGCCTTCGTCTCCGCCTTCGCCGACCATGAGGTGCAGGCGGCGGCCGACCGCACCAGCCAGCCCGAAAAGGCCGGTGCCGCACTGGCTTCGGCGTGGGACCAGCTGCAGGCGGAGAAGCTGGTGGCCACCACCGGCGCCGCCCGCGTCACCGGCGATACCGCCATCGTCGACTACACCTACGAATGGCATCTGCCCGAGGACCGCGTCTGGACATACCAGGGCCAGCTGCAGATGGGCCGCGCCAACGGGCAGTGGCAGGTGCGCTGGTCCTCCGCCGACATCCACCCGCAGCTGGGCAATACCCAGACGCTGCAACTGCGTTCGAAGCCCGCGCCCCGGGCGCGGGTGAACGAACGCTCGGGCAGTGACGTGATGGTGCCGGGCACGCTGTACCGGGTGCTGTTCAAACCGTCGGCATCCTCCGACCCGACCAGGGTCTCCGCGGCGCTGGCGAACGCCCTGCACCGCTTCGACACGCGGCTCACCCCGGACTCGCTGTTGCGCGCGGCCGGCAAGGCCGACGGCGCCTACACCGCGGCGCTGCTCTCGGAATGGGAGTTCGGCGAGGTGAATTCGCAGCTGCTGGGGCTGTCCGGGGTCACCTTCAGCAAGGAATTCGATCTGGTCCCCACCGACCGCCACTTCGCCCCCGACCTCATGACCGAGGTCCGCAAGACCGTCATCGACGAGGTGGACGGCAAGGCGGGATGGAGTGTGGTGACCGTGAATGCCAATGGCGTCGACACCGATGTGCTGCAGGAGGTCGATCCCCAGACCTCCCCGTCGTTCTCGCTCAGCGTCGACCGCTTCATCCAGAACGCCGCCCAGAGCGCGGTGGATGCCCGCACCGAGCAGACCATGATGGTGGTGCTGCAACCGTCCACCGGCGCGGTGCTGGCCATCGCCCAGAACGAGGCGGCCGATGCCGACGGCCCGGTGGCGGCGATCGGCCTCTATCCGCCGGGCTCGACCTTCAAGACGGTGACCGCGGCCGCGACCATGACCGCCGGCCACGCCACCCCGGACACCGTGGTGCCGTGCCCGAGCCAGATTGTGGTGGGGGAGCGCACGATTCCCAACTACGACCTGTTCAGCGTCGGCAATGTGGCCATGTCGACCGCCTATGAGCGTTCCTGCAACACCTCGTTCGCCAAGCTCGCCTCGGAGCTGGGCGGCCAGGATCTGCGCACCGCCGCGGCCGCGCTGGGGCTGGGGCCGGACTACACGATGGCGGGCCTGCCGACGGTGTCGGGTTCGGTGCCGCCCGACGATGATCCGGTGCAGCGCGCCGAGGACGGCATCGGTCAGGGCAAGGTGCTGGCCAGCCCGTTCGGCATGGCGATGGTGGCGGCGACGGTGGCGCACGGTTCGACGCCCGTGCCGTATCTGATCGCGGGCCATCCGACCCAGGTGTCGGGTGATCGGCCGCAGCTGAAGCCGGAGGTCATCGACGGGTTGCGATTGATGATGCGCAAGGTGGTGCTCGGCGGTACGGCCGAGCGCATCGTCGATCAGGGCGAGGTCTACGGGAAGACCGGTGAGGCCGAGGTGGACGGCGGTTCGCACTCGTGGTTCATCGGCTACCGCGGTGATCTGGCCTGGGCGACCCTGCTGGTGCGCGGTGGCAGTTCGGACAATGCGGTGGCGGTGACGCGGGACATGCTCGCGGCCCTGCCTCCGGGCTACTGAGGACCACCGCCCGGCAGGGTCAGCGCTCGCTGTAGGTGTCGAGTCGCGAGCAGGCGACGGGATGGATCGCGCCGAAGTTGTCGGTCACGAAGCGTTGGTCGGCAAGAGCTTGGACGGGTGGTCCGTCACTGGACGCGTCGCCGAGGATCTCGGTGACGCCCGCACCGGCGAGGATCATGCCTGCGGTGGTGATCAGCAGAAGGGCCGAGCGCTTCATGTCCCTCTCCCTTGTTTGGGGATGAGTTGGGAGACCCGAACGTTCGCCGCCAGCGGCGAACACGGTGATGATCCGATGCTCATTAAGGGTTGGCTGACTGTTTGCCAATGGAAGAAACGGTAATCGGTCACTTATGCCGAGGCAACCCGCAAGTGTGCTGCCGCATTCCGGTTGGACGGAGATGCGGCAGGCTACGGGCCGGGTTGGAACCCGAAGTTCACTGTCAGTTTTCCCGCTGCATGGTCGCCGCGAGGTGATGGGTCAGCGGTTGCTCGACTGCGGCCATGCGCAGCGAGTACTCGAGGGTGTCGCCCGCGACGGTGATGGTGCGGCCCAGCGCGGTCACCGATTTCGCGGTGCTGCTGAGGCCGATCGAGGTGGATTCGAGTTCCAGGCGCAGCTCGCCGTCCTCGGTCACCAGGCTGCCCTCGCAGATCTCGGTGATGCCGGTGGGATGGGCCAGGATCAGCTCGATGCGGTCGGGGCTGATCGCCCGCAGGTATCCGGTCTCGCTGTGCATGGGCCGGCTGCCGTCGGCGGCGCGGGTGCGCTGCCGGTAGGTGAGGAAGGGGCGGCCGACGTGGCCGAAGTGCACTTCCTCCAGGTACTCGAACGGTTCGATGGTCGGGTATTCGCCGCGGCCGCGGCCGCGCCAGGTGCCCAGCAGCGGGGCCAGGTGGGCGATGTCGGGGTGCGGCGCGACGGTGGATTCGGGTTCGAGCACGGCGGACAGCTTAGTCGGCCCGGCCCGTAGCTGCGGGAGGTAGCCGCGCTCGGGCGCCGACATTCCCGGATAGGGGCATTGATCTCAGCGGCGGCTGGCCCGGCGGTAGCCGTAGGCGGAGGGAATGGCGAACACGATGATCAGGCCGGCGGTCCAGGCGAGGGTCCGGATGAGCGGGCCCGCCACGGGTCCGCCCTCGGCCAGCGCACGCATGGTGTCGACGGCGACCGACATGGGCTGATCGCGGACCACGGGCTGAATCCACTGGGGGTAGGCCGGGAGCGGCACGAATCCGGTGCTGAAGAACATGAGCAGTGACGACAGCAGCGCGACGGCTTCGACCAGGGTGGACTTGGCGGTGAACACGGCGATGGCGGTGACCATGGTGGCGAAGGCCAGCCCGAACAGCACCGGTATCCACAGGAAGGCGAAGGCCTGCAACGGTCCCTGCTGGAAGCGGAAGCCGAGCGCGGCGCCGAAGCAGATGATCACAACGGTTCCGGCGAAGATGCGGCAGCCTTCGGCGATGATGCGCGCGGCGAGCCCGGAGGCGCGGTGCACCGGCAGCACCCAGAAGCGGGACAGGATGCCCGCCTCCCGTTCCCGGCCGAGCATGACGCCGCTGGCCACGGTTCCGGAGAGCGCGCCGACCAGGGTCACCATGGGGGTGGATCCGTAGAGGGCGCTGTGGCCGGAGAACTTCTGGATCTGCGAGCCCACCACGATGTCGAGCATGAGCAGCAGCAGGCACGGCACGATGAGGGTTTCGAGCAGCGTGATCGGGTCGCGGACCCAGCGCAGCAGCAAGCGCTGGGTCTGAATCCAGGTGTGCCGCAGCAGAGCTGGGGCCGAGCCTTCGCCGAAGACGATGGTGTCGGCGAGTTCGGGGTGGTCGAGGGTGGCCATATCAGGACCTCTTCAGGTTCTGCCGGGCGATGAAGTAGCAGGCCAGCGCGGTGCTGCCCACGAGCCACAGCAGCGGCGGCATCATGAGGGACCAGGTCACCGGGTGGGCCTTGCCGAGGGTGTCGCCGCCGAACGCGCGCAGCCCCTCGGCGTATTGGGAGACCGGCTGGTTGCGGACGAAGAACTGGACCCAGTGCGGGAATTGGTGGGCGGGGGCGAGACCGGTGGAGAGCATGCCGAGGATGAGCGGCGGCAGAACCAGCACCTGGGTGGTGGCCTCGGGGCTGTGGGTGGCGGTGCCGATGGCGTCCGCGCCGAGACAGAACGCGATGCCGATGGCGAGTCCGAGGGCCAGGAAGCCCAGGGTATGCACCGTGCCGCCGACGAACCGGAACCCGATCACGTGGGTGCTGACCACGGCCGAGGCGAGCCCGATGAGCAGCCGGAACACATTGGAGGACATGCGCGCCGCGGTGGGGACGAGCGGGTGCATGGGCATGGCGTCGAAGCGCCGGTCGAGGCCGGAGACCGCGTCGGTGGCGGCGCGGAAGGCGGCGGAGACCGCGGTGAAGGCGCACGCCTGCAGGATGACGATGGGCGCCATGAACTGCGCGTAGCTGCTGAATCCCAGTCCGGCGAAGGACATCACGCGGTTGAGCGGGATGTAGAAGCTGGCGGTGAAGGTGACGGGTGCCAGGATGGCGGTGATGATTTCGCCGGTTTTGACCGAGGGCACGATGAGCCGCACCGTGAGCACCCACCACTGGGCGAGGGTGGCGGGGGTGGCGCGGACGTTGGTGAGCCACCCGGCGGGTGCGGCCTCGACGGCGGTCATGCCCGGTTCCGATCCTCGGCGCTGAAGCGCCCGTCCGTCGTCCGGAACCGGACCGACGGCGAATCGTCGTCGGCCTCTTCGGATTTGGCGATGTGCCCGGTGAGCTCGAGGAAGACGTCGTCGAGGGAGGGCCGCCGCAGCGCGATGTCGACGAGTTCCATTCCGGCCGTGTCGAGCCGGCGCAGCGCCTCCGCGAGGGTCTTGGCGCCCTCCGGCGCGGGGATGGCGATCCGGTCCGAATCCCCGGTCAGCGCTTCGCGATTGGCGGCGGGCAGCAGGTCGCCGAGGGCGCGGGCGATGGCGGGCAGGTCCTCGATGCGCAGCGGCACGATCTCGCAGTAGCTGCCGCCGGTGCGGGCCTTGAGTTCGTCGGCGGTGCCGTCGGCGATGACCAGGCCGTGGTCGATGACGATGATGCGGTCGCAGAGCGCGTCGGCCTCTTCGAGGTACTGCGTGGTCAGCAGGGTGGTGATGCCGTGTTTGCGGAATCCGCCGACCAGGTCCCAGACGCCCTGCCGGCTGCGCGGATCCAGGCCGGTGGTGGGTTCGTCGAGGAAGACCACCTCGGGCCGCACCACGAGTCCGCAGGCGATGTCGATGCGCCGTCGCATGCCGCCGGAGTAGGTGCCGACACGGCGTCCGGCGGCCTGCACCAGGTCGAATTCCTCGACGAGTTCGTCGGCGCGGGCGCGGGCGGCGCGTTTGCGCAGGCCCATGAGGCGGCCGAACATGACGAGGTTCTCGTACCCGGACAGGGCGTCGTCGAGGGCCGCGAACTGCCCGGTCAGCATAATGGATCGGCGGACCGCGGCGGCGTCGGTGACGACGTCGTGCCCGGCGACCAGGGCGCGCCCGCTGTCGGGGGCGATGAGGGTGGACAGGATATTGACCGTGGTGGTCTTGCCCGCGCCATTGGGTCCGAGGATGCCGAGTACCTCGCCGGGCGCGGCCTTGAAGGTGATGCCGCGCAGCGCCCGGACCGCGCCGAAGGATTTCTCGACGTCTTCGACGACCACGCCGTCGACGCCGGTGTGCACGCTGCTCGGGGGTGCGAGGGTCTTGGTTTCCACGTTTGTTGTATCGGTTTTGCCACTGTCGGTGTTCACGGCGTCCCTCCCAGGTGTGCGTCGAGAATGCGTGCGATGGCCGCGAGCGCGTGCGGTGCGGTGAGTTCGTCGTGGCTGACGTCGATGTCGTGGTTGCTGATGGTCCCGGTGATCCAGGGTCGCCAGCCGGCGGGCCCGAAGATGTCGGAGGTGTGCACGGTGGCGCTGAAATACAGTGTGTCGCCGTGGAATACGGGCCGCTGGTAGCCGGTGCGGGTGGCGGCGGAGGCGTTGTAGGAGGCCGCCATGCGTTCCAGGGTCTGCGCGTCGACCAGGCTGACACCGCCCATGCGGTCGCGGATCATGGCCGCGGCCTGTTCGGCGCTGGTGTCGGCGGGGATGTCGGTGATCCCGAAGACCGAGCCGAAGGCCGCGACGAAGGAGCCGGCGGTGAGTTTGTCGATGCTGTCACCGTCGATATCGGTGCTGTCCGCGTCGAGCAGGGCCAGGGTGCCGACCTCGTCTCCGGTTGCCTCTAGCTGGGCGGCCATTGCGTGGGCGATCAGGCCGCCGAAGGACCATCCGAGCAGATGATAGGGGCCGCGCGGTTGCAGTCGGCGAATTTCGGCCACGTAGCGCGCGGCGAAGTCGGCGATGCTGCGGGCGTGCGGTTCGCCGGACAGGTCGGGAGCCTGCAGGCCGTAGATGGGACGGCCGGGGTTCAACGTGTCGGCGAGGCCGAGGTAGGTCCAGGCGATGCCGGAGGACGGATGGATGCAGAACAGGGCGGGCTCGTCGCCGCCGGCCCGGATCGGCAGCAACACGTCCAGGCCGAGCCCCGGCGGCGAATCCGCCCGGATGGCAGCGAGTTCGGCCGCGGCCTGCTGGTCGCGCAGATACTGGCGTTCGGCCTCGGCGGCGGGTTCGGCGGCCGGTGAGGTGGCGAAATAGGCTGCGGCGGCGAGCGCGTCGGTCCACAGGTGGGCCAGCATGGTGATCTCGTGGCGGGGCAGCAGGGTTTCGGGGAAGGTGAAGGCGGCCTGCAGGCGGTCCGCGGCCACAACGGCGTTGATCTCGATCTCGGCGGTGACGGGCACGTCCGCGTGCTCGGTGGCGTGCAGGTCGCCGAACTCGTCGGTGGGCAGCCAGCCGAGATCTTCGAGCCCGGCCGGAATGTCGGCGGTGGCGTAGCGGCCGAGGTAGTTGAAGCCGATGCGGCCGGGCACCCGGTCGGGCAGGTCGGCGGCGGTCTCGGGGTTGAGGTAACGCAGCATGCCGTAGCCGATGCCCTTGTCCGGCACGGACATCAGCTGGTGCTTGACCGCCCGGATGGCCGTGCCCATGGCCGGTCCGCCGGCGAAGGCGTCGCGAATCGGGATGTCGGACAGGGCGAGTCGCACCGGGTACACGGTGGTGAACCAGCCGATGGTGCGCGACAGATCGGCTCCAGGAACGATTTCCTGTTGTCGCCCGTGCCCTTCGAGCCGGATCAGCACCGCCGCGCCGGGTTCCATGCGCCAGCGCATGACGGCCAGCGTGAGCGCGGCCAGCAGGGCGTCCTCGACGGTGCCGTCGAACAGCGCGGGCAGGGTGGTGAGCAGGGCGGTGGTGACGTCCACGTCGAGCTCGATCTCGACGGTGCGGACGGCCGGCACCCGGTCGACGGCGGGATCGAGCTCGCGCGGCCCGATCGGCGGGTCGGGGGTGGCGGCCACCTCGCGCCAGTAATCCAGTTCGGCCGTGCGGGTTTCGCGTCGCGCGGCCTCCTCGAGCGCGTGCGCCCAGCGGCGCAGGGAGGTGCCGGTCTCCGGCAGGATCGGTGGCGTGTCCCCGCTGATCTGCGCCCAGGCGGCGATCAGGTCCGGAATGAGGATGCGCCAGGACACGCCGTCGATGACCAGGTGGTGGGCCACCAGGATGAGGCGGCCGCGGCGGTCGGCGGGGCTGCCCGGGGCCGGGTCCAGCCACACCAGCTGCAGGACGGTCCCGGTGGCCGGGTCGAGGCGGCCGAGCGCGGAATCCAGTTCGGTGACGGCGTATTCGCGCAGTTCGACCGCGTCGGCGGTGTCGAATTCGATGCGATGCAGGAGCGTGTCGACATCGACCGCGCCGGGTTCGCGGATGCTCATCCGCCAGTCGCCGTCCGCGTAGGCGAGCTGGGCGCGTAGGGCGTCGTGGTGGTCCACGACGGCGGTGACGGTGGCGACGAGCTGGTCGCGCCCGATGCCCTGCGGCAGTTCCAGCACCGCGGTCTGCGCGAATCTGCGGTGGTCGCCGCCGCGTTCGAGCATCCAGCGCACGATGGGGGTGAGCGGCAGCTCGCCGACTCCGCCGCCGGGCAGCTCCTCGAGGACGACGGTCTCGCCCGCGGCCGCCGCGAGCGCGGCCAGCGCCGCGACGGTGCGATGCTCGAAGATCTGCAATGGCGTGAGTTCGATGCCGCGCAGCCGGGCGCGGGAGACCAGCTGGATGGCGAGAATGCTGTCGCCGCCGAGGGCGAAGAACGAGTCGTGCACGCCGACCCGGTCGCGGCCGAGCAGTTCGGCGACGAGCTCGGCGAGCACGGTTTCCAGCTCGGTGCTCGGTGCCCGGTATTCGGTCGCGGCCTCGAACACCGGCGCCGGCAGCGCCTTGCGGTCGAGCTTGCCGACGGCATTGAGCGGGATGGCGTCGAGCACGACGAACGCGGTCGGCACCATATAGCCGGGCAGCCGGTCGGCGGCGTGGGCGCGCACGGCGGCCAGGTCGACCTCGCGCCCCGGCTCCGGCAGCAGATACGCCGCGAGCGCGGTGGCGCCGCCGGGTCCGGGAACGCCCAGGGTGACGGCGAATTCGACGCCCTCGGCGGCGGACAGCGCGGCATCGATCTCGCCGAGTTCGATGCGCTGGCCGCGCACCTTGACCTGGAAGTCGGTGCGGCCCAGGTATTCCAGGCGCGGTTCGTCGAGGTAGCCGGTCCAGCGCACCAGATCGCCGGTGCGGTAGAGCCGTTCACCGGGCCGCCCGTACGGGTCGGCGACGAAGCGGGCCGCGGTGAGACCCGGGCGCGCGTGATAGCCGCGCGCCAGGGCCGGTCCGGCCAGGTACAGCTCCCCGGCCACACCCATCGGCACCGGGCGCAGGCGGTCGTCGAGGACGAGGGTGCCCGCACCGCGGATCGGAGTGCCGATGGTGACCGGTTGCCCGGCGGTCAGGGGTTCGGAAGCCGTTGCCCAGATGGTGAATTCGGTGGGCCCGTAGAGGTTGATCAGCGTGCGCCCGCTCGACCACCGGGCCACCAGGTCCGGGCCGATGGCCTCGCCCGCCACGGCCAGCACCCGCACGCTGGACACCGCCTCCGGGTCCAGGGTCGCCAGCGCCGAGGGCGTGATCACCAGGTGTGTGACACCCTGCGCCGCAATGAGATCCGACAGCGCCTCGCCGCCGAACACCTCGGGCGGGGCGACCACGGCGGTGCCGCCGGACCCGAAGGCCATGAGCGCCTCGAAAGCCGAGGCGTCGAAACTCGGTGAGGCGACCTGGAGTACGCGGCAGTGCTCACCGAGGCCCAGGAGTTCCCGCTGGGCCCGCACGAGGTCGGCGATGCCGCGATGCGAGACGGAGACACCCTTGGGTGTGCCGGTGGACCCGGAGGTGTAGATGAGCCATGCGGGCTGATCCGGGTACGTGGCCATGGCGCGGATCCGGCTCTGCCCCACTGCGATCCGCACGCTGGAGGCGGCGGGATCGTCGAGTACGAGCCAGCCGACGGTGTCGGGCAGCAGCGGCCGGTGTGCGCTCGTGGTGAGCCCGAGCAACGCACGCGAGTCGGCCAACATGTGATCGATGCGGTCCAGGGGGTGACGCGGGTCGATGGGCAGGAAGGCCGCCCCGGCCTTGGCGCAGGCCCAGATCGCGGTGATCAGCTCGACGCCCCGCGAGAGGGCCAGCGCCACAATCGTTTCCGATCCGGCTCCGGCGGCCGAGAGCTGCATGGCCAGCCGCTGGGAGGCGGTGTCCAGCTCGCGATAGGACACCGCACGCCCGTCGGCGATGATGGCCGGGCACAGGCGGTGGGCGGTGGCGGCGGCCCGGAAAACCTGGGCGAGTGTGGTGATCCGCTGGTGCCGCGGGCCGCGCAGCGGCACCAGCGCGGTCCGTTCGGCGGCGTCGAGCAGGTCGATATCCGACAGCCGGACCCCGGGGTCGGCGGTGACGGCGGTGAGGATCCGCTGCCACCGGGTCACCAGCCGCGCGGCGCTGGCCTCGTCGAACAGGTCGGTGGCGAAGGTGAGCGTGCCGTCGAGTCCGGCTGCGGTGCCGGGCAGGGGGGTGCGCAGATCGAAGGTCAGGTCGAACTGCGAGGCGTCCCGCTCGATGGGTTCCACCGTCACCTTCAGCCCAGGGAATTCGACCGTCGGCGGCTGGAAGTTCTGCAGCGACAACGACACCTGGAACAGCGGATGCTGTGCGGTCGACCGCGGCGGGTCCAGGACCTGCACCAGCCGCTCGAACGGCACCTCCGCGTGCGCGAAGGCGTCCAGATCGGTGGCCCGCACCTGTGCCAGGAACTCCCGGAACCCGGTGGCGGGATCCACGGGTGTGCGCAGGGCGAGCGTATTCACGAACATGCCGACCAGGTCGTCGAGGGCCGCCTCCCCGCGCCCGGCCACCGCGGTCCCGATCAGAATGTCGGGCGTGCCGGACAGCCGCGACAGCAGCACCGCCAGCGTCGCATGCAGCACCATGAACAGGCTGGTATCGGTCGCGGCCGCCAATTCGGTGAGCGCAGTGTGCAATCCGGCGTCGAGCCGGAACTCCAGATCCGTGCTCCGCAGGCTCTGCACCGCCGGCCGCGGCCGATCGGTCGGCAGCTCCAGCACGTCGGGCGTCGCCGACAGCCGTTCCTTCCAGTACCGAATCTGCTGCGCGGCGCGCGATTCCGGATCCGCCTCGTCGCCCAGCAGTTCCCGCTGCCAGATCGAATAGTCGGCGTACTGCACCCGCAACGGCGGCCGCTCGGCCTCCGCGCCGCCACTGCGCGCGAGATACGCCGTCACCAGGTCGGTGGCCAGCGGTGCCATGGAGGCCCCGTCCGCACTGATGTGGTGCACCACCAGCACCACCACGTGCACCTCGGCCGGGCCGATCAGCCGGAGCACGCGGACCCGCAGCGGGGCTTCGCGGGTGAGATCGAAGCCCGCCCCGGTGCTTTCGGCAATGGCCGCGCGCAGGTCCGGGCCGTCGTCCGTCTCGGCGAAGCTGATCTGCGGCGCGGCCGCTTCGGCGCTGAGCACCACTTGGCGGGGGCCGTCGGCGTCGGCGGGGTAGATGGTGCGCAGCGATTCGTGACGGGCGACCACGTCGGCGACCGCCGCGCGCAGGGCCGCCATATCCAGCTCGCCGGTCAGGCGCAGGGCCGCGGTGATGTTGTAGGCGGCGGAGCCCGGGTCCAGGCGGTTGAGGACCCACATCCGTTGTTGTGCCGGGGACAACGGGATTCGGTCCGGGCGGATGCGCGGGGCCAGTGCCGGCAGCCCGGGAGTCTCGGTGCCGGGGACGATGCGGGACGACAGTTGCGCGACGGTGGGCGCGTCGAAGAGGTCGCGCAGGGCGATGGTCGCGCCGAGGGCGGCGTTCACCCGGGCCACCACGCGGGTGGCGGTGAGCGAGTTGCCGCCGAGGTCGAAGAAGGAGCGGTCGATGCTGACGTGCTCGGCGTCGAGGACGTCGGCGAAGACCTGGGCGACGGCCGTTTCGACGGCCGTGCGCGGGGCCAGGTAGCGCTGGTCGAGGGTCGCGAAATCCGGTGCGGGCAGCGCATTCCGGTCGAGCTTGCCGACCGGGGTCAGCGGCACATCGTCGAGTGCGATCAGGTAGCTCGGCACCATGTAGCCCGGCAGCGCGGCGGCGACGCGGGTGCGCAGCAGTTCGGTGTCGAGGGCGTGCCCGGCCGCGGCGACCACGTAGGAGACCAGCACCGTCTGCCCGCCCGGGCCGGGGCAGCCCAGGGTGGCGGCGTAGTCGACCTGCTCGTCGGCGGCCAGCACCGCGTCGATCTCGCCGAGTTCGATGCGCAGGCCGCGGATCTTGACCTGGAAGTCGCTGCGGCCCAGGTACTCCAGCTCCAGCTGCGCGCCGTCGGGTGTCTTGACCTCCACCCAGCGCACCATGTCGCCGGTGCGGTACATGCGCGCGCCGGGGGCGGTGTACGGGTTGGCGACGAAACGGGCGGCGGTGAGCCCGAATCGGTTGAAGTAGCCGCGCGCCAGCGCGGGACCGGCCAGATACAGCTCCCCGGTCACCCCGATGGGCACCGGCCGCAACCAGCCGTCGAGCACCAGGGCGGCCGCGCCGCGAATGGGTGCGCCGATGGTGATGGGTTCGCCCGCCAGCAGCTCACCCGGCCCGGTGGCCCACACGCTGAATTCGGTGGGGCCGTACAGGTTCACCAGGCGCCGCCCGGCGGACCAGGCGGCCACCAGTTCGGGTCCGGCCGCCTCACCGGCCACCGAGAGGCAGCCGAGTTCGTCGAGTCCCGCCGGATTCATGGTGGCCAGTACCGACGGCGTGATGACCGCGTGTGTCACCCCTTCGGTGCGCAGCAGTTCCTCGAGTGCGCTGCCGCCGTACACATCCGGCGGCGAGATGACCAGCCGCCCGCCCGCGCCGTGTGCCATGAGCAGTTCGTGCACCGAGGCGTCGAAGCTGGGGGAGGCCACCTGCAGGGTGCTGGAGGTCTCGTCCAGGTCCAGCAGACTCTGTTGCGAGGCAACGAGGTTGGCGAGTCCGCGATGGCTCAGCAGCACCGCCTTGGGCTTGCCGGTCGAGCCGGAGGTGTAGATGAGGTAGGCGGTCTGGGCCAGGTTGATGGGCCCGCCGCGCTCGGCGTCGGTGATGTGCGCGTCGGACACCGTCATGACCCGGCGGATGGTGTTGAGGTCGTCGAGCAGCAGCCAGTCGATGCTGCCGGGCAGGGTCTCGCCGACCGCGCACACCGTCACACCGATGGGCGCGCGGGAGTCGCTCAGGATGTGCTCGATGCGCTCGACCGGATAGCTGGGGTCCAGCGGCAGGAACGCCGCCCCGGTCTTGGCCAGCGCCCACACCGCCACCACGGATTCCACCGACCGGGTCAGGGCCAGCACCACGAAGCTCTCGCGGCCGACCCCGCGCCGCAACAGGACTCGCGCGAAGCGGTTGGACCAGGCGTCGAGGTCGCGGTAGGTCATGCTGAGGGCGCCGGAGCTGAGGGCGATGCCGTCCGGATTGACACGCGCGCCCGCGGCCAGGATGTCGGGCAGGGTGCGCAGGGGGGTGGGCGGGCCGCCGCGGACGGGCAGCAGCTGGGTGCGTTCGATCGGATCGCAGTGCTGCAGTTGCGCGGTGCGGCGCTCGGGATGGTCGGCGATCTGGTCGAGCAGCAGTACGAACCGGTCGAGCAGCCGGCGCGCGGCGGCCTCGGGCAGTTGGTCGGCCATGAATTTGACGGTGATGGTGAGGCTTTCGCTGCCGTCGGGGGCGCGCTGCGGGATCACCATGAGGTTCAGCGGGTACGGGGTGGCGTCGGTGCCGGACACGTCGAGGATCCGCATGCCCGCGATATCCAGTGCGCGCGAGAGGGTTTCGCGGTCGATGGGATAGGACTCGAAGACGGTGAGGGTGTCGAACAGCTCCGGCAGCCCGACCGCCCGGTGGATGGCGGCCAGCCCGACGTGCTGGTGGTCCAGCAGCCGCGCCTGCTCGGCCTGCACCCGGGCCAGCAGATCGCCCACGCGCTCACCGGGATCCAGCCGCACCCGCACCGGCAGGGTGTTGATGAACAGCCCCACCATCTCCTCGACCCCGGCCAGCTGCGGCGGCCGCCCGGAGACGGTGCCGCCGAACACCACATCGGTGCGGCCGGTGAGCATGGTCAGCAGCAGCGCCCACGCGGCCTGCACGGCGGTGTTCACCGTGGCCCCGGCGGTGCGCACGGTGTCGGTCAGCCGTTCCAGTCGCGCCGCGGTGAATTCGGCCGAGACCATGCCGGATTCGGTCGAGGTGATGCCCGCGAGGGTGGGCACCGCGCGGGTCGGGGCGTCGACCCCGGCCAGCGCCTCGGTCCAGGCCGCCAGGGACGCGGCGTCGTCCTGCTGATCGAGCCAGGCCAGGAATTCGCGATACGAGTGTGCCGGAGCCTGCGCGATCTCGTGCCCGGTGACCGCGGCCAGGTATCCGGCCAGCAGCTCGCGCACCACCAGCGGCGTGGACCAGCCGTCCAGGGCCAGATGGTGATTGGTCATGAGCAGCGTGTACGCCTCGGGTTCGGTGCGTACCAGGCTGAAGCGCAGCAGCGGCGGCCGGGCGAGGTCGAAGCGGGTGCCCGCGTCCACGGCGATCAGCCGGGCCAGTTCCCGCTGCCGTTCGGCCGGTTCCTCGATGGTGGTGAGATCGATGTCCTGCCAGGGGATCTCGGCCTCGCCGAGCACCAGCTGCCGGGGGCCGTCGGCGGTCTCGGCATAGGCCACCCGCAGCACCTCGTGCCGGGCCGTCAGCGCCGCCGCGGCCGTGCGCAGCCGCCCGGCATCGACCCGGCCGGCCAGCGACAGCCGGGTCTGGACGGTGTACCCGTCGGCGGTGTCGGTGTCGTAGCGGGCGTGGAAGAGCAGGCCGTACTGCAGCGGCGACAGCGGCCAGACCTCGGTGAGGTCCGGGTACTCCCGCTCCCAGGCGTCGATCTGCGCCTGATCCACCGTGACCAGCGGGAAGTCCGAGGGCGTGTGCCCGCCGGCTCCGGCGTGCCGGGCATGGGCCACCAGCGCGGTGACCGCCCGCCCCCACAGCCGTGCGAAGTCCCGCACCTGCCCGGGCGTGAGCAGCCGTGAGGCATAGGCCCAGGTCACCTCGAGGCCGGCGGCGGTGTGGAAGGCATTGATGTCGACGACCGCCGCCAGCGGTGCGCGATCGTCCTGGGTGGCGGCGAATCTGACCGGCACCCACGGGGTTTCCGCGCCGCCCGGATGCTCCACCCCCGCGCCCGTGCGGCCGAGATAGTTGAAACTGATCTGCGGCGTGGGCGAATCGTCGAGTCGGTTGGGTCCCGTACCGAGGTAGCGCAGCATGCCGAAGCCCACGCCCTTGTCGGGAATCGCCCGCAGCTGCTCCTTCACCGCCTTCAGTGCCGCGCCCGCCGCGGGCCCGCCCCGGAAGGCGTCATCGAGGTCGAGGTCGCCGAGGTCGAGCGCCACCGGGAACACGCTGGTGAACCAGCCGATGGTGCGTGAGATGTCCGCACCCGGCAGCACCGATTCCTCGCGCCCGTGGCCCTCCACGGTGAGCAGCGTCCGGTGGGTGCGCCGCCAGCGGCTCGCCGCCAGCGCCAGCGCGGTGAGCAGGGCGTCGTCGAGTCCGCAGTGGAAGCGCGCCGGAATGAGTTCCTGTGCGGCCGTGGCGGTATCGCTGTCGATGACGGTCCGCAGCTGCCCCATGGTGGCCACGGTGTCGAGCTCCGGATCCAGGGCCCGGGTGCCCAGCCGCGGGTCCGGTGTGGTGAGGATCCGCCGCCATTGCGGGATCTCGGCCGCGCGTGCCGGGGTCTGCTCGACCTGCCCGTGCGCCCAGCGCCGGAACGAGGTCCCCACCGGTGCGAGCGGTCCGCCCGCCCAGGCGGTGACCAGATCCGGCAGCAGGATGCGCCAGGACACACCGTCGGTGATCAGATGGTGCAGCACCACCCACAGCAGTGGCGGGGCGTCCTCACGGTCGATGAGCACGAAGCGGGCCACGATCCCGGCGGCGGGATCCAGCAGGTCGGCCGCACGCTGCAGTTCGTCCTCGCCGTCGCTGTCGGGTGCGGCGGTCACGGTTTCGATGAGGGCCCCGGCCTCGATCGTGCCGGGCGCGCCGACCCGCCACTCCCACGGGCCGCTGCCGTTCGCGGGCCGGTGGGTGAGGGTGCTGCGCAGCAGGTCGTGCCGGTCGAGCAGGGCCTGCACCGCGACCGTGAGACGGGATCGGTCGGCTTCGCCGGAGGCGGAAATGTCTACAGCGCCGGGGAGCGGAATCAGCACGGCCTGAGCGAATCTGGGCCAGGTCTCGCCCTGCTCGAGCATGGCGTGCACGATGGGAGTGAGCGGCACCGGGCCCACCGCGCCGCCGGGCAGTTCCTGGACCACCGGGGCGGTCACCTCGGTGGCGACGACGGCCAGCGCCGCGACGGTCTTGTGCTCGAACACGTCCCGGGCCCGCAGCCCGAGTCCGGCCGCCTTGGCGCGCGCCACCAGCTGGATGGCCACGATGCTGTCGCCGCCGAGGGCGAAGAAATTGTCGTCCGCCGCAACCGATTCCACCCCGAGCACCGCGGCGAAGACCTCCGCGAGCGCACGTTCCCGCTCGGTGGCGGGCGCGCGACCGGCGCGGGGGCCGGATCCGAAATCGGGTCTGGGCAGCGCGCGGCGATCCACCTTGCCCGCCGGGGTGAGCGGCAGCGAGTGCAGCACCATCACGACCGACGGCACCATGTGCGCCGGAAGCAACTGGGCCACCGTGGCTTTCACCTCCTCCGGCGCCACCACCGAATCGGCCGCCAGCACGTAGGACACCAGCGCGGTCGCACCGCCGGGCGTGTCCGCGCCCACCGTGACCGCCATCTCGACCCCCGGATACCGCGCCACCGCGGCGTCCACCTCACCGAGTTCGATACGGAAGCCGCGCACCTTCACCTGGGTGTCGCCGCGGCCCAGGTACTCCAGTTCCCAGCGACCGCGCCGGCGCCACCGCACCAGGTCGCCGGTGCGGTACATGCGCGTGCCCGGGGCGAACGGGCTGGCCACGAAACGCTCGGCGCTCAGGCCGATGCGCTGATGGTAGCCGCGGGCCAGACCAGGCCCGCACAAATACAGTTCACCCGTCACGCCCGGCGGCACCGGACGCAGCCACGGATCGAGGACGACCGCCCCCATGCCCCGCGAGGGCGCGCCGATCGTAATGGGATCGCCGGGGGCCAGCGGGGCGCTCAGGGTGGCGGTGACGGTGGCCTCGGTCGGGCCGTAGCCATTGATGACACACCGCCCGGCCCAGCGGACCGGCAGCTCGGGCGGGCAGGAGTCGCCGCCCACCACCACGGTGCGCAGCCGCGGCAGCGTGTCCGGTTCCAGCGAACCCGCTACGGCCGGTGTCACATTCAGGTGGGTGACCTCCAGGTGCCGCAGCACCCGCGCCAGCTCTTCGCCCGCGTAGGCGGCCGGCGGCACCACCGCCACCGTCGCGCCGACCGCGAGGGCGACCAGCAGCTCCTCCACCGAGATGTCGAAACTCGGCGAGACCGCGTGCGCCACCACGGCATCCGATCCGACGCCGAACGCGGCTCCGGAACCGGTGACCAGATTCGTCAGGCCGCGATGGGTGACCGCGACGCCCTTGGGCAGCCCGGTCGAGCCGGAGGTGTAGATGAGGTAGGCGACCTGGTCCAGGTGCAGGGGCGCACGCCGGTCGGCGTCGGTGATCGGACCGGAATCGCTTGCGGCGACGATCTTCTCGGCGGCCGGGTCGTCCAGCACCAGCCACTCGACCCGATCGGGCAGGGCCGCCCGGGAACCCGCCACCGTCACGCCCGCGACCACGCCGCTGTCGGTGAGCATGTGCTCGATGCGGTCGATCGGATAGCCGGGGTCGACGGGCACGAACGCCGCGCCGGTCTGGGCGACCGCGCACATGGCCAGCACCGACTCCGCGGAACGCGGGATCGAGATCGCCACCGTGCGTTCCGGTCCGGCCCCCGCCGCGATCAGCACCCGGGCCAGCCGATCGGTGTACTCGGTGAGCTCACGGTAGGTGAACGCGGTCCCGTCCACCCGCAGGGCGATGGCCGACGGGTCCCGGCCCGCCCCCGCCGCGAGGATCTCGGGCAGCGTGCGCGGATCGGTGCCGTCGTGGCCCTGTGCGGGGGCCAGTTCGGCGCGTTCCGTTTCGGAGAGCGCGGTCACCGCCGCCAGCGGTTGTTCGGCGCCACCGGCCAGGAAGCGGTGCAGGAACTCCAGGAAGCGCGCGTGCAGCACCGCGAGTTCGGGCTCGTCGTAGCGGTTCGGATTGGCCTGGAAGTCGATGTGCGTGCGTTCCGCGCCGCCGCCCGGATAGACGTTCACGAACAGGTCGTCGATGAGTCCCGAGGTCAGCACGTGCAGCTGCCCGGTGACCCCGCCCAGGCGGATGCGGGTGTCGGCGAGCATGAGATTGACCGTCGGGCCGAAGCCCGCCACCTCGTCCATGGCCCAGCCGAGGTCGCGGATGATGTCCTCCTGCCGGTACCGCTGGCGGCGCAGCGCGGCGGTGAGCTCACCCTGGGTGGCGCGGACGAGATCACCGACCGTGGCGGTGGGGGAGGGACGCAGCCGCAGCGGCACCACATTGGCGACCATGCCGCCGGAGCGGCGCAGGACGGCGGTGGTGCGGCCGGACACCGGCAGGCTCAGCACGATCTCGCCCGCCCCGGTCATGGCGCCGACATAGGCGGCGAAGGCGGCCACCACAACCGGCGCTGGACTAGTGGACAGAGAGGTGGTGAGCGAATCCAGAAGGGCCGCCGTGGATTCCGGCAGTGTGCCGCTGAGCAGGCGGGGGTGGGCGTCGACCGCGCCGGTGCGCTTGCCCAGCTGCGCCGGTTCGGGCAGGCCCGCCAGATGCGCGCGCCAGTACTCCCGGTCGGCCTGGAGCTTGTCCGAATCCCGGTATGCCGCATCGGCTTCCACGATGCGCTGCAACGGCTCGGCCCGGCCGGGCGGAATCTCGTGCCCAGCGGCGGCCTCGTTGTAGATCTCGGAGGTGCGCTGCAGCATGGTGAGCGCGCCGACGCCGTCGATCAGGATGTGGTGGAACCGCGAGTACCAATACCAGTGGTCCGGTCCCAGGCGCAGCATGGCGATCAGGCACAGCCGGTCGCGGGTCAGGTCCAGGGGCGCGGTGTATTCGGCGTGCATCCACGCCCGCGCGGCGGCCACCGGATCGGGCGTGCCGCTCAGGTCGACGGTGTCGATCGCGTCGTCGAGCGTGGTGTCCACCAGCTGCCAGGGCAACTCGTCGATTTCTGTCAAACGCAGGTATCCGGTGCCGAACTCGCGCCCGGCGCGGCGAATCGCGTCGGCGAGCAGCTGCACGTCGACGGGGCCGGTGAGCTCCACGTACTGGGCAATCGAGACAGGCGTGTCACCCGCCAGCTGCTGGGCGAACCAGATGCCGCGCTGGGCCGCCGAGAGAGCGAAGGCCGCGGACGAATCAGGGGTGGATGTGGACAGGGTGCTGAAAACCATTCTGAAACATCCTGCGGGCGATGATGATTCGGTACGGTCAGGCTGCAGCCTCCCGTGCCGGCGGCAGTTCCGCCGCGGTGAGCGGGGCGTCCGAGCCGGTGAGGTACTGCACCAGCGTGGACCGGTCGTCGAGCACCAGCCAGCGGCTCGGATCGGTGATCCGCTCCCGGCCGTCCTTGGTGGTGACGCCGAAATCGGCACGGGCCACCGTGGTTTCGGTGGTGAGCGGCACCGGAATCGCGCCGATCTTGGTGATGGCCAGACGGGCCACCGCGGCCTCCAGCTGCGGGGTCTCCGCGATCGCGATGCGGGCCCCCGGGTGGGCTCCGAGCCGCAGCAGCATGCGCGCGAGGCGGTTGCTCCAGCGATCCAGTTCGGCGTAGCTGAGTTCGCAGTCGGCGGCGGTCATCGCGATGGCGGCGGGCGATTCGACCGGCTTGCACATCGAACATCATCCTCTCGGAGGGGCGCTTGCGGTGGCGTTCGGTATGTATCTACTGTCGCCGCCGCACGCCGTGGCCGATAGCGACCACAGTGCTGCCGGAACCCGCTCCGAGGGTGCGGGTGAACCCACCCTGGGGTGGGTGGAAGATCAGCCGCCCAGGCCCTCCATGGTCTGGGAGATCATGGCGATGGAGTCGCGCGGGCTCAACGCCATGGCCCGGAGCTGGTCGAACATCACGCCGTAGCGGCGCACCTCCGGGTGGCCCTCGATCAGCTCGTCACTGGCGATGCCCTCCACGTAGACCAGCTCTGGGTCCGCGGGGTCCGGGAAGTCCAGCAGCGTGAAGGAGCCGAGCATGCCCGGGTGCGCGCCGGCGTCGAAGGGCAGGATCTGCAGGATCACATTGCGCTTCTCGGTGTGCTCCAGCAGCAGGGTGAACTGCTGGAACATCACCTCCGGGCCGCCCACCAGCCGGCGGATGACGGCCTCGTCCAGCACCACCCACAGCTCCAGCGGATCGTCCTTGGTGAGCACCTTGGCCCGCTCCTGGCGCGCCCGGATGCGTTGCTCGATAACCTGATCCGAGATCTTGGGCATGGTGGTCTGGTAGACCGCGTTCGCGTACGCCTCGGTCTGTAGCAGGCCGGGGATATAGGTGGACTGGAAGAACCGAGCCGAGAGCGCCTCGGCTTCGAAGTTGATGTAGGCGCCGTAGACCTCCGACACCGCATCCTCGAAAGACCGTGCCATGCCTGGGCGGAGCGCATCCACCAGCAACTGCAAGGCATCTGAACGTTGCGGCTCGCCGATGCCGTAGAGGTCCAGCATGGCCGTCAGGGTGCGGCGCTGGGGCCTGGCCTGAGCGGTTTCGATGCGGTAGAGGGTGGTCACGTTGATGCCGGTCTTGGCGCTGACCACTTCTTTGCTGAGCTGCGCGTTCTCGCGCATCTCGTGCAGCATCGCGGCGAGCCGCCGCAAACGGACAGTGAGCACGGTGCGCTTGCCTGCCATGACAACCCTTTCCCTTGTCGCACTTGCTAGAACGCAGTATTGCGTTCTTGCATTTGTAAGAGCATGATCCAGCTAGCCTATTCGTGAACAACCGATCCGATGACCGGTATAGCTGAATCCGGAGACCAATCATGTTGGTGCGATTAGTGATGCTGTCGGGTGCGTATAGGGAGTCTCGATGACCATGTCGATAGCCGGCGTCCTGCCGACCGCTCCGCAATTGCTCTGTGCCTTCCAGGGGAGGCGATTTCAAGATCGAGTGTTGCTACGGTCGGCGCACGCTCTCGCCGAACTGCACGAACGTCGCGGCCAGGTACGGGATCCCATGATGGTCAGCGAGATCGATTGTCGCCGCAGCGAACTCGTTGACGATATCAATGATTGGGTGGAACAGGAACTGCCGCAACACCGCAACGGCGCCACGCTGCACACCGAGAGCCTGGGCGCGGTCGTCGACCGCATGGCCCGGAGCTGGGTGGAGGCCAATCAGGTGATCGATCACGAGGGCGCGGCCAGTGATAACACCCATAAACACTGGTACCACCTGGCCGAACTGGTGGACGGCTACACTGATCTCGTAATCGACGTGGCCGGTGGCCGCCGCCGTTTACCAGAACAATGATTCCAAATGCATTGACACAATTGATGTATTGCCACCGAATCGTTGATCGTCAGCGGTGACGTCAGCCGAGTCGTGCTATCGGACCAATAGGTCGCTCGAACTGTAGGACGTCGCCCGCCCGATACGGCGGGCGCAACGGGGCGCCCCGCCCGGCGTGCCGCGTGGTCGACTGGCGCGGCACGCCCGCCCTGGATAAATCGCGGAGCGCCCCAAAACCATCCGCGCGGTTTTTGTTCACGCCATGTTTCATTCACATGGCGGCGGATTCACAAAATCGCGGGTGTAATACGGCGTTTCACATTTCGAGGGAGGGAGTTCGTCATGAACACGGGCGAGGGCACGGCCACCGAGCTCTACCGGCGGGCCCAGGACGGCACATTCCGCCTGGAGGTGGGGGCGGCGCGTAACTGCGCCGCACACTTCCTGCGGTTCGCAGACGCACTGGACCCGCAAATCGAGCACAGCCACGATACTCACACCCTCACCGGCTTCGGGGATTTCGACTCCGCCCACCAACTCCGGCGCGGCTTCGAACACAAGGGCCGCCAGCTCACCGAGGCCCTGACCGCCCTGCAGCACTCCGCCCTCGACATGGCCGCCGCCTACCTGCTGGCCGCCGGCCTTATCGAGGCCACCGACGCCACCTGTTCGCGCACCCTGCTGGCCGCCTCCGCCGGCCTCTGAGACTTCGGGTCTTGTTGATCCCTCACCCGGAGAAGGTTGGGCCGGTATCCGTCGAACGGGTACCGGCCCAATTCTTGTCGTCCGGATCCGGCGCCGTCGGTGGACCGCCAACCCGTTCCGCCGCAGCCGATCTCATCCGTTCCCGGAGAACGCCACCGTCGTCCCCACCCCGATGATCATCGCGCCGCCGGTGGCCCCCACCGCCTCCAGCCGCCGCGGTGAGCGCACGAACCACTCGCGCGCCGACGCCGCACCGAGCGCCCACACCACATCCGAAAGCACCTGCAGCACCGGGAAGATCGCCCCCAGCACCAGGAACTGCACCGGCAGCCACCCGTTGGCGGGCACCGCGAACTGCGGCAGCACCGCCGCGAAGAACACCACCGTCTTCGGATTCGTCGCCCCCACCACGAACCCCTGCCACACCACCCGCCGCTCCGCCCCCTCCGGCACTCCCGCCCGCAAACTCTCCCCGAGCTTCCGCCGTCCCCGAATAGCCATGCCCCCCAACCAGATCAAATACACCGCCCCCGCGATCTTCACCACCAGAAACAACATCGCCCAGGCCATCAACAACGCCCCCAACCCCACCGCCGCCCCCACCAAACACACCACAGTCCCCGCCCCTGTCCCCACCACCGACAACACCGCCGCCCGCCGCCCCAACACCAGCGCCCGCCCCACCGCGAACATCACATTGGGCCCCGGAATCACAATCAGGATCACCGCCGCCACCCCGAATGCCACCACATGCGACACAGGCACCATCACCCCAGGGTAACGGCCCGCAACGGCCATGAGTGCCGAAAACCGTTGCCCCGCTGATGATCTATCCGTCGAGCTCCTCCGGTAGTAGCCACGCTCGACCGCCGCTCGGCAGCCCACCGCTCTCCACTCCGAGGCCTGCGCGTGCACGCGAATGAACTGGTCCCGCCGGCGCCCCGCCGCAGAGACTTGCGGACATCCCGTGGTGGCGTCGCCGATCCAGGTCGCATTTCACCTGATCAACAGCCGATTGTCAGACATCCGAGGTAGTGTGGATGTTATGAGCGCTGCCTATGACGTGGTTCCCTTCAGCGATTTGCTACACAAGCCGGCGGTGACCGCCGGCCGGTTGGAGCGGGTCCGCGCGCTGCGGTTGCGGCGGCGCGATGCCGGTGATCTGGCGCTGATGCGGGTGGAGCAGTTGGATGCCGAGGGAGCGGTCGTCGATTTCACGTCCCGGTTGCTGGCCGGGCTGGTCCGGCGTCTGGGTGCGGACGCGGTCCGGGAGGTGCTGCCCGACGCGTTGCCGTGGGTGACATTCCTGCCGGATTCGGACGTCGATCGGTTTGTGACCGAGCTGGTAGCGGTGGCGCAGGGTGCCGCGTCGCTGGAGAACCTGGCCCCCCTCGCCACCCTGCTGAATCAATGGCGGCACACCGCGGAAATCCATGCGGACCCCGCCCTGCTGGCGCTCCTGACTCGCGAGCCCGAAGGCGATCTGGGTGCGGTCGAACCGCCGGACCTTCCCGGGGGCGACGAGTGAGTCCCAAGCGAGGTGATCGCGCCGCCCCGCCTGCCATCGACCCGGAATATGAAATCCGTTTCGCCACAACCGAAGCCGTTGCCGGATGGGAGGACCTTACTCGACAGGCCGCGGCCAACCTGCGCCGTGCATTCGACACGATTCGCGACGATCCGCGGTCCACTGCGAATCCGGACCGGCACCACCGTCTCAAGGGCGCACTGGGATCAGCGCTGTGGAAGGGGGCTACCTTGGAGCGCTGGCAGTACGAGGTGACCGGCGGTGGCCGCATCTGGTACCTGATCGACGATGACAAGCGGACCGTTTGGATCATGCACGCCGGCACGGGGCATCCCAAGCTCACCGATTGAGATGGGTTGGGGTTAGCGGTCTTTCCAGTAGTTGTCGGGGCCTACCAGGTTGAGGATGGTGCGGGAGGGGGCCTCGAGGTTGGGTTCGAGGGAGGAGTCGACTGCGAGGTTGATGTAGAGGGAGTAGGACTCGTAGAGGTAGCGGTATTCCTGGCTGCCCCAGCTGGAGTAGGTGGCCTTGAAGAGGGTGTCGGTGTTGGCTTGGCAGACGCTGGAGCCGACGCCCTGGGTGGGGCACCAGACGTCCCAGATCTGGTCCTGGCCCTTGAGGCCGTTGTAGAGGGTTTCGGCCTCGGTGTTGGAGGGGAAGGCGAAGACCTCGATGGAGGTCAGGATCTTCTCGGAGGCGTCGAGGTAGACGCCGGTCATCATCTGCTGGCACTTGTTGTTCTGCAGCGCCGTCTTCACGTTCTGCGACATATTGCTGGAGACGCAGTCCTTGGGGCCGAACGAGTGACGGGTGAACACCACGCCCTTGCTGTCGGTGAAGCTCTGTGGCAGTAGGGCGTCCGCGGTGAACGGCGTCTTGTCGGTGGACTGCTTGTTGAGGGTGTTCTTGTCGAAGCCCGCGGTGGTGCTGGTCGGCGGCGCCGTCGTGGTGGTAGTGGTCGTGGAGGTGCCGGCGGCCGAGTTCTTGTTGGAGTCCTTGCCGGTGAGCACCACCGCGCCCACCGCGATGGCGATGACCAGCACCACCAGCAGGACGCCGAGGATCACCTTGAGTGCCGTGTTCGCCGAATTGGACTGCGGTGCAGTCGAATACGCCACCGGCTGCGGTGGCGTGGACCAACCGGTCGGCGGGCTCGGCGTGGTCGGCGGGCCGAACGCCACCGTCGGCATGGCGGGCGCACTGGCCGGCTGCCCGGCGTGCCGATCCAGCACCGCCAGCGCCTCGGGCACATAGTTCGCGCCGTCGGGCGTCAGATACACCGCCCGCAGCGTGTCGCTCCACTCCGTCGCGGAGGGCCGGGCGTCCGGCCCGAATCCGCCATTGCCGAAGGCCCGGTCGAACAGCGCCCGCACCCGCGGATCGAGATCGGCGGGCACCCCGGACGGCTGCCACGGCGCACCGGGCGCCCCCGCCCCGGCATCCGGCAGCAACGTCCGATACACCAGCACCGCCAGGTCGTACCGATCCTTGAACCGGTCGTGGGCCGCGTCGAGCGTCGCCGGCCCGGCCGTGTCGATGACGTACGCCAGCGGCGCGGCCGGCTGCCACAGCACGTTCTTGGCGGACAGGTCCCCGTGCACGAATTGCCGTTCCTCGACCACCCGCGCGATGTCGCTCAGCCGGATCGCCAGTCCGGCCCGGAAATACGACGCCACCTGCCCGGGCGCGGCCCACAGCTGATCCAGCGTGCGCGGCCGCCCGTCCGGCTGCAGGAAGTCCATGGGAATCAACGGCAGCACGGTCCCGGCCAGCATCCCCTCGTGCAGCACCAGATCGATCGGCCAGTTCACCGCCTCGGCGGCGTCCCCGGTGGATCCGCCCGCGGCCTCGGCGGCGAGGACCGTCTGCCGCCCGAAGAGCATGGCCTGCCGGGCCGATTCGATGGCGTCGGGACCGGTGACCGGAGTCCGGTACAGCTTGTAGAGCCGCTGCTGCCCACGCGGATCCCGGCACAGGTACTGCACCGACCGGCTGCCCGCTGTATAGAACGGTTCGTTGTCCACGTCATAGGACTCACCGGACAACCCTGCTACGACCACCATCGAACTACCCCCGCCCGAGCAGTAACTCCGACAACGCGAACGAACCCGACAACCCGGCGAGCCTAACCGTTCAACTGTCCGCCACGCCCGGCAATAAACGCAAGACACCGCTGACCGTCCCCTCATTCGCGGTCAGCGGTGTGGTGCGGTCGACCCGAAAGCTGACCCGGCAGTCAGCGCAGCGCCGCACGACCTTTCAAGCGGCCCAGGATCATCAGGGCGAGGAGGGTGACAAGAACCAGCAGCGTGGTACTGGCCGCGGCATCGAAGACTTCGCCGCGGTCGGTGGCCGCGAAAATGGCCACCGGCAGGGTTTTCCAGGTCGCGGGGTAGACCATGATGGTTGCCCCCAGCTCACCCATGGACAGTGCGATGGCCAGCCCCGCCGCCGCGCCGAGCGCGGGCAGCAGCAGCGGCAGCGTGATCCGGAACAGGACCCGCGCCGGTCCGGCGCCGAGCGATTCGGCGGCCTGCCGGTAGCCGGGGTCGAGCCGGTCCAGCGCCGCGGAGACCCCGCTGAAGGCGTAGGCCAGCACGAGCACCGTATGCGCCAGGATCACGATCCATTTGGTCCCGCCCAGCAGCAGCGGCCGCTCGTTGAAGGTGATGAGCACGCCCAGGCCGATCGCCACCGACGGCACCGCGACCGGTACGTGGAACACCGCGTCGGTGAGCCGCCGCAGCCAGCCGGGCGCCTCCATCGACGCCAGCGCCGCCCAGGTGCCCAGCGCCAGCGAGAGCAGTCCCGCCAGCAGCGCGGTCTGCAGGCTCACCGACAGGCTCGCGGACTCCTCGCCCGACAGCGCCCGGGAGAAGTTCGCGAACCCCAGCTGCGAGGGCAGCGGCCCGTTCCAGCGTCCGGCCAGTGCCGCCGCCACCACGGTCGCGATGGGCGCCACGAACACCACGGCCACCACGACCCCGAACACGGCGAGCACGGCGGCCCGCCCGCGCCTGGTCCACACCAGCATGGTTCAGCTCTCCTTCCGCGCACCGGTGAGGCGCGCGAACAGCAGTCGGTATCCGAGATACAGGCCGAGCGACAGCAATACCTGCACCGAGGCCAGCACCGCGGCCCCCGGCAGATCGAAGGTGACGATGCCGCGCGTGTAGATCAGCGCGGGCAGCGTGATGACACCCTTGGCCCCGGTGAACAGCACGATGCCGAATTCGTTGAGGGTCAACAGCAGTGTGAGGCTGCCACCCGCCGCCAGCGCGGGCCATGCCTCCGGCATCACCACCTGTGCCAGCACCCGCCACGGCGACGCGCCCAGACTGGAGGCCACATCCAGCTGTTCGCGCGGCAGCTGCGCGAACGCGGCCAGCAGCGGCCGCACCACGAACGGCGTGAAGAAGGTGACCTCGGCGAGGATCACGCCCCAGGGCGTGCTGAGGAAGTTCACCACCGGCCGCGTACCACCGGTGATCTGGTTGATGAGCGCGTTCACCGCCCCCGCTGTCCCGTACAGGAACGTGAAGGCCAGTGTCACGAGAAAGGACGGCAGTGTCAGCACCGAGTCGATGAGCCGACCCACCAGCTGCGAACCCGGAAACGGCACGAATGCCAGCACGATCGCCAGGAATGTCCCCAGCAGCAGGCAGCCGATGGTCGAGCTGACCGCGATGGTCACGGTGCGCAGCAGCGCATTCCGGAACGACTCTTCGGCCAGCACCGCCGACCAGGTCCCGACCCCTCGCCCGGACTTGGTCTCGGTCGACTCCAGCAGCACCCGCACGATCGGATACACCGCGATCAGCAGCACCGTCAGCACCGGCGGCAGTGTCCACAGCACCGGCTGCCACGACCGTCCCGGCTCGCGAGTCCCGGGAGCCTCTGCCGCGGAAGGAGATTCGAGCAGCGCGGTCACGACGGCCTCCCGTCCTGTGCTGCGGCCGACCCGGCGAACAGCTCGGACCCCTCGTCGGCGGTCACCGCGCGCCGTCGCGACACCGTCCGCCGTTCTTCCCGCAGCGGGCGCGATGTCACTGCGGCATAGGCGAATTCACCCGTCGCTTGACGGGTCAGCGGGGCGGTCATGCGCGGACCTCGCTGTCGGCGGCGGAGTCGGTGCCGATGCCCGGCGGGATGAGCACCCCGGCCGGGTCGGGGAAGCGCACGCCGATGTGGTCGCCGGGCGCGATCTCGGTGTGGCCCAGGACATCCGCGGTGAGCTCGGCGGGGATGCCCGCCACATCGAGGTGCAGCCGGGTCGAGGCGCCCTTCCAGACGCTGGTGATCACGGTGGCGCGCAGCGCATCTCGTTCCGTGAGCGGCACGATGCGCACGGTGTGCGGCCGGACGCACAACTGGGCGTCGGCATTCGGTTGCCAGTCCGGGCGTCCCACGCCGGGCGGCGGCGCGTCCGCGCGCAGCGTGTGCTCGCCGACGGTCACCAGCGCGGCGGTGCCGGAGACGTGTTTGACCGCGCAGGCCAGCAGATTCGCGCCGCCCAGGAAGGACGCGGTGAATTCGGTGGCGGGCTGCTGCCACAGTTTGTGCGCGGTATCGATGTCGACCAGCCGTGCGTCGCGCATGACCGCGATCCGGTCGGCCAGCGCGAGCGCCTCGGCCTGGTCGTGGGTCACGTACAGCATCGCCGTGTCCGGCAAGGCCTTTCGCAACTGCTGCAGCTCGCCGAGCATGTTCTGGCGCAATTGCGCGTCCAGTGCCGCGAGGGGCTCGTCGAGCAGCAGTACCCGGGGCCGGATGGCGAGCGCCCGCGCGATGGCGACGCGCTGCTGCTGCCCACCGGACAGCTCGCGCGGCAGCCGCTCGGCGTAGGCGCCCATGCCGACCATGTCCAGGGCCTCGGTCACCCGGGCCCCGATCTCGTTGCGCGGCACGCGATGTGCCTTCAGCCCGAAGGCCACATTGTCGTGCACCCGCATGTGCGGGAACAGCGCGTAGGACTGCACCACCACCCCGATGCCGCGCTTGGCGGGGGAGAGGTCGGTGACGTCGCGGCCGGCCAGCCGCACCGCGCCCGAGGTGGGCCGGACGAACCCGGCCAGCGCCTTGAGCGCGGTGGACTTGCCGGAACCGCTGGGCCCCAGGAGCGCGACCGTTTCCCCCGCGGCCACCCGCAGGTTGAAATCGGCCAGTGCCACAGTGGATTTACGGCCGCGGCCGTAGGTGACTCCGACCCGGTCGAACACGATGGCCGGTTCGTCGGTGGTCTCGCCGGCCACCGTCGATGTCGTCAACGCGGAGGACATGGTTGCTGCTCCTGGGGCTGGTATCGGACTGACGCCGTGCGCTAGCTACCGGTGGCCTTGGTGTAGGCGGCCACGTCGGCGTCGAGGTTGTCGAGCACGGAGGTCCAGTCGGGGTGCAGGACGGTCACGTCCTTGATGGTCGAGGCCGGGGACGGACCGTTGCCGGTGGCCGGGGCGTTCGCCAGATCCGTGCGGGACGGGATGGCGAAGGTGTCGGGCAGCGACTTCTGCACGTCGGCCGAGAGCAGGAACTCCATCAGCTTCTTGGCCGCGTCCGAATGCGGCGCGCCCTTGGCCATGCCCATCAGGTAGGGCAGCGAGACGGTCGACTTCTTGCCGTCGGCGGACGCCGGGAAGAAGACGTTGAACTTGGAGCCGCTCTTGACGCTCTGCAGGTTCATCTGCACATCGCCGTTGGCGATGAGGATCTCGCCCTTGTCCACCTTGGCCTGCAGCTTGCCGGTGGAGGAGGACGGGCCGACATTGTTGGCCTGCAGCTTGGCCAGATAGTCCAGCGCGCCCTGCTTGCCCATGAGCTGCTGCAGCAGCACCAGCACCGCGGTGCCGTCACCGGCCTGGCCGGGGGTGGAGTACTGCAGCTTGCCCTTGTAGTCGGGCCTGAGCAGGTCGTCCCAGGTCAGCTTGGTGGCGTCGACCGACGGGTTGGCGATGAAGCACAGGTAGTTGCCCGCCAGGGAAACCCACTTGCCGTTGGCGTCCTTGTCGGCGGCGGCGACCGCGCCGGTGTCCACGCCGCTGGCCTGCAGCAGCCCGGACTTGTCGGCCTTCTGCATGAACGGCGGCAGGGTGACGACCAGGTCGGCCTGCGGGTTGGACTGTTCCTTCTCCACCCGGCTGACGACCTCGCCGGAGCCGGCCTCCACCTCGTTGACCGAGATGCCGGTCTGCGCCTTGAACTTCTCGAAGACGGGCTTGTACCAGTCGCCGAGGCCATCGACGGAGTAGACGGTGACCGTCTTGCCGTCCTTCGAGTCGCTGCCGGTGCCGCCGCAGGCGGTCAGGCTGAAGGCGACCGCGGTGGCGGAGGTCAGGATGAGAGCGGTGCGGGCGATGTTGCGTGCGAGGCGGTTGTTCGAAATACGCACGGTGACTGCACTTTCGGTTCAGGGGACGGTCGAGTCGAAGACTGGGTGGAATTGAAGGGATGGGGGTACTCCGCCGCCCGGGCGAGGCGCGCCCGGGCGGCGGAATTCTCTAGCCGCGCTCGGCCAGCAGCAGCTGCGCGAATTCGGTGACCGACGGCACCACGTGGGTCGCTCCCGCGGCCCGCAGCTGCTCCTCGGTGTGCGCGCCGGTCAGCGTGCCCGCGACGATGCGCGCGCCCGCGGCCAGGCCGGTGGCGATATCGCTGGACGTATCACCCAGCACCGCAACGCGATCCACGGCATCGGCTTCCAGCCGCAGCACGGCGGTGAGCACCATGTCGGGGTAGGGGCGGCCGCGCCCGGCGTCGGAGGGGACCAGAGCCAGATCGGCGATGTCGTTCCAGCCCAGCGCGTTCAGCAGCCTGTCCTGGGTCTCGCGGCTGAACCCGGTGGTCAGCGCCACCTTGATGCCCGCCGCCCGCAGCGCCGAAATGGCCTCTGCGGCACCGGGAATCGGGCTCACGCCCGCCTCGGCGAATTTCGCGTAGGCGGCCTCGAAGGCGCGGTTGGCCAGCTGGGCGCGGTCCTCGTCGCCGAGCAGGGTGCGGAAGCACCAGATCTTGGACTGGCCCATGGTGTCCTGCACGAAGGTGCGGGCCGCCTCGCGCTCCGGGCCCGCGGCGGGCACGCCCGCGGCGGTGATGGCCGCCTCGAACGCCCGCTCGACCAGCCCGTCGTCGGCGACGGTGGTGCCCGCCATATCGAGGACAGCGAGTTCGATCTGCTTGTCGGACACGGTGATTCCTTTGGTCGAGGAGGTCTCAGAGCGAGAGGAGGTCGGCGGTCTCTTCGCCGAGGGCGGGGCCGAGGGTCATGCCGCGGCCACCCGGACCGGTGACGACCCAGACGCCGTCGGCCGCCTGTGCGCGGGTGACGATGGTGCCCGGATCGATGGACTGGCTGTACACGCCCGCCCAGCGCCGCACGATCGGCGGCAGCTTGCGGCCCAGTAGTTCCTCCATCACGCCGGTGAGGTGCTCGTAGGGGGCCTCGTCCACGTCGAAGGTGAACGGTTCGTCGTACTCGTGGGTGTCTCCGATGGTGAGCCCGCCGTGCAGGCGCTGCACGGCCAGCAGCTGCATCTTGTGCTGGGCGGCCGTGAACGGCTGCGCCTGTTCACGATTGAGCCGGTCCAGCTCCGGTCCGGCGAAGGCCGGGTAGTAGCGGAAGCTGTCGCCGTCGGCGATGGCGGTGGTGAGCGGTTCGCCCAGGGGAGCGGTCTGCATCATCTGCAGTCGCACCCGGCGCACCGGAATGTCGCCCACCAGTTCGCGGGTCAGGCCGGTGTGCGCGGCGCCCGGGCAGACCAGCACCAGATCGCCCTCGTGGCGGCGGCCGCGGTCGTCGATCACGGTGGTGCCGGTGACGGCGCGGGCCTCGGTGCCGGCGAAGAAGGCGTAGCGTTCGCTGGCCTCCATGTAGCGCCGCAGGGCGGGCAGCGCCTGCCGGGACTCCACGGCGGCATCGGTCGAACAGTGCAGGCCTGCAACGAATTTGCCGCGCAGCGCGGGGTTCAGCGCGCGCACCCGGTCGACGTCGAGCAGTTCGAAGCCGCGTTCGGCGGCCGAGGGGTGGGCCGCGGCGGCCTCGGCCACCGCGAGCTCGTTCTCCGAGCGCACCAGCGTGAGGGAACCGGCCGGGCGGAAGCCGACGCCGGGGACCTGGCCGCCGATCTCCTCCCACAGCTGCCGCGAGCGCAGGGTGAGCTCCAATTCGTGTGCGCTGCGCCCCGATACCCACACCAGACCGAAGTTGCGCACGGTCGCGCCGCGGGCTTCGACCTCGCGTTCGAGCTGGATGACGTGGTGGCCGCGCCGGATGGCGGCCAGAGCGTGGGCGGTACCGAGGATCCCTCCGCCGATGATGACCAATCGCATGGGAATCATCCTGAGCAATGGTCTAGACCTACGAGTGTTTCGTGTGGAAACGGTAGGTTAATAATTGGTATAGACCAATCGTGTGTAGGCTGGGGTCATGGACACGAGGGAGGCTGCCGGGGTGGAAGACCAGGTGGAGCCAGGCCGTCCGCTGGGCGAAATGCCCGGCGCCGGAACCGATTCCGCGCCGAACGCGCGCCTGCCGAAGTCGTACCGCGTGCGCGCGGAACTCGAGGCGCTGCTCACCGAACTCTCCGAGGGTGACCCGCTGCCCTCGGAACGCGAACTGGCCCTGCGCTGCGGCGTCGCTCGCGAAACCGTGCGTCAGGCCGTGCGAGAACTCTTGGTGGAAGGCCGTATTCGCCGTCAGGGCCGCGGCACGGTGGTCTCGCGCCCGAAGATGGTGCAGCCCCTGTCGCTGCGCTCCTACACCGAGGGCGCGATCAAGTTCGGCCGCAAACCCGGCCGTCTGCTCGTCGAATGGACCGATATCCCGGCGGACAAGGACACCGCCCAGGACCTCGCGCTCGAACCCGGCACGCCGGTCATGCATCTGGAGCGCATCCTGCTCGCCGACGGCGAGCGCATCGGCCTGGAGAGCACCTGGATGCCGCTGGACCGCTTCGCCGTGCTGCGCGAGTTCTACAACCCGGAGACCTCGCTGTACGCCGCCACCCGCGGCATGGGCGTGGTCTACGCGGTCGCCACCGAGCGCATCGAAACCGTGCTCGCCTCACCGCGCGAGGCCGCCCTGCTGGAATGCACGACAGCCCTGCCGATGCTGCTGCTGCACCGCCGCAGTGTGGACGGTGAAGGCGTGCCCATCGAACGCGTGCGCTCGCTCTACCGCGGCGACCGCATCGCGTTCCAGGCCAGGCTCACCGATTACTGACGCCGATCAGCGGAGCTGCGGGGCAACCTTTCCGCCCAGCAGTTCGATGGTGTGCAGCACCTTCTCGTGCGGCAGCGTGCCCACGCTGGCGTGCAGCATGAACCGGTCCAGCCCGAGCGTGTCGCGGACATCGGCGATCTTCTCCGCGACATGGTCCGGCGTGCCCACGAACAGCGAACCGCTCTGCGAGCGCAGCGCATCGAACTGCTGCCGGGTCATCGGACCCCAGCCGCGCTCGCGCCCGATTCCGGACATGGCCCGCGCGTACGGCGCGTAGAAGTCCTCGACGGCTTCCTTGTCGGTGTCGGCGACATACCCGTGTGCGTGCACCGCCACCGGCTGCGGCTCGTGCCCGCCTTCCTCCAGCGCCCGGTGATACAGATCCACCAGCGGCTTGAACCGCGCCGGCTGCCCGCCGATGATGGCGATGGCCAGCGGCAGGCCCAGCAGCCCTGCGCGCACGACGGATTCGGGGCTGCCGCCCACCGCGATCCACACCGGCAGCGGGCGATTCTCGGTGCGCGGGTAGACGATCGCGTCGGTCAGCGGTGCGCGGAACCTGCCGGACCAGGTGACCGGCTCCTCCTCGCGGATCTTGAGCAGCAGCGCGAGTTTCTCCTCGAAGAGCTCGTCGTAGTCGCTGAGGTCGTACCCGAACAGCGGGAACGATTCGATGAACGACCCACGCCCGGCCATCAATTCGGCCCGGCCGTTCGAAATCCCGTCCAGCGTCGAGAAGTCCTGGAAGGCCCGCACCGGGTCGGCGGAACTCAGCACGGTCACCGCGCTGGTGAGCTGGATCCGTTCGGTGCGTGACGCGATGGCCGCCAGCACGACGGCCGGCGAGGACGCGGCGAAGTCCTTGCGGTGATGCTCACCGACGCCGTAGACGTCCAGCCCGGCCTGCTCGGTGGCCACTGCCTCCTCGACCACCTGCCGCAACCGCTCGCCCGCGGTCGGCACCGGCCCGTCTCCGCCGACGGGATGAGTTTCAGCGAATGTCGTCAGCCCAAGTTCCACGGCCGGAACCCCTCTCGAGTCTTGTTTCCAAGTCAACCGAAAGGATAAACGGACCACGGTCCGGAAGAATTCCCCCGTACCTGGACCTGGGAATCTCGCGATCCGGACCGGCAGATAGTCTGGTACCCATGTCTGTGCGCACCCGCAAGCCCCTCGTTCCCGGCACGCAGTCGCCCATTCGCGAGGTCCCGAAAAACATCGAGCGACCCGAGTACGTCTGGAAGAAGACCGCCAAGGAGGGGCACGAGCCCTGGGTGCAGACCCCGGAGACCATCGAGAAGATGCGGATCGCGGGCAAGATCGCGGCCCGGGCCCTGGAAGAGGCCGGCAAGGCCGTCGCGCCCGGCGTCACCACCGACGAGCTGGACCGGATCGCGCACGAGTACATGCTCGACCACGGCGCGTACCCGTCGACCCTGGGCTACAAGGGATTTCCCAAGTCCTGCTGCACCTCGCTGAACGAGGTCATCTGCCACGGCATCCCGGACTCGACCGTGATCGAGGACGGCGACATCGTCAATATCGACGTCACCGCCTACATAGACGGCGTGCACGGCGACACCAACAAGACCTTCCTCGCCGGTGATGTGGACGAGGAGGTGCGCCTGCTGGTCGAACGCACCGAGGAGGCCACCATGCGGGCCATCAAGGCGGTCAAGCCGGGCCGCGCGCTCAATGTCATCGGCCGCGTCATCGAGGCCTACGCCAACCGCTTCGGCTACGGCGTGGTGCGCGACTTCACCGGCCACGGCGTCGGCCCGACCTTCCACTCCGGCCTGGTCATCCTGCACTACGACCAGCCCGCCGTGGAGTCGGTCATCGAGCCGGGCATGACCTTCACCATCGAGCCCATGATCAACCTGGGCGGCATCGACTACGAGATCTGGGACGACGGCTGGACGGTGGTCACCAAGGACCGTAAGTGGACCGCCCAGTTCGAGCACACCCTCGTCGTCACCGACGACGGCGCAGAGATCCTGACGCTCCCGTGAGAGTCGCGATGCCCCAGCGGGGTACCAGAACTCGGGCGATCGGCTCCCGCGGCCCGCGGCGGAAGAATTCGCGGGTCCTCCCGCCCAACCCCCGCGACGAGGGCCTGGGCGCGCTGCGCGCCACCATGCGACGCCACGTCGAACTCGCCGCGGGACGGCAGGTGCCGGAAGCGGACGACGCCCCCGGCGAGCAGCCCGACGTCGAAGTGACCAACGGCGCGGATGCCGAAGCGGACGACGGCCGCGACATCTACCCGAGCCGGGACGCCTACACGAGTAGCGGCCGAGACCCCTACCTCGGCCGGGACGCCTACACCAGCGGTGCGCGAGCGGGGAACAGCCCGCGTTGAAGGGTGCTCTGCTGGTCGCGGGGACCACCTCCGATGCGGGGAAGAGTGTTGTGGTGGCGGGGCTCTGCCGCATGCTGGCGCGGCGCGGGGTGCGGGTCGCACCGTTCAAGGCGCAGAACATGTCGAACAACTCGGTCGTCACCCTGGACGGCGGGGAGATCGGCCGGGCGCAGGCATTGCAGGCTCGCGCCTGCGGGCTGGAACCCAGCGTGCGATTCAACCCGGTGTTGCTCAAGCCCGGAAGTGATCGGCGCTCGCAGCTGGTGGTGCGCGGCAAGGCCGTCGACACCGTGGGGGCGAAGGATTACTTCCGGCATCGGCAGCAATTGCGTGCCGTTGTCGCCGAGGAATTGGCCTCGCTGCGAGCCGAATTCGATGTGGTGATCTGCGAGGGCGCGGGGTCGCCCGCCGAGATCAATCTGCGGGCAACGGATCTGGCGAACATGGGTTTGGCACGAGCGGCGGAACTGCCGGTCGTGGTGGTCGGCGACATTGATCGTGGGGGAGTGCTCGCCCATTTGTTCGGGACCGTGGCGATTCTGGAACCCGAAGACCAGCAACTGATTTCCGGGTTCATCATCAACAAGTTCCGGGGCGATGTGGACCTGTTGCGACCGGGGCTGGACCAGCTCGCCGAGCTGACCGCGCGCCCCACGCTCGGTGTCATCCCGTTTGCCGAGGACCTCTGGATCGACGCCGAGGACTCGCTCGGCACCGTCGCGGACGCCCCCGTCGGCCGTTCCCGCCCGCCGCTGGGCGGAGAGTGGCTGACGGTCGCCGCGATCCGGCTGCCGCGCATCTCCAATTCCACCGATGTGGAGGCCCTGGCCTGTGAACCCGGGGTGTCCGTGCGCTGGGTGAGCGACCCGTCCCGCCTGGCCGGAGCGGACCTGGTTGTCATTCCCGGCAGCAAATCCACCGTCGGAGACCTGGAGTGGTTGCGGCGCACCGGGATTGCCGACGCCCTGACGGCGCGTGCGGCGGCCGGTGGCCCCATCCTCGGCATCTGCGGCGGCTACCAGATGCTGGCCCGCACCATCGTCGATCCGGTCGAATCCGCCGCGGGCACCGTCCCCGGCCTGGGCCTGCTGGACCTGGAGATCGAATTCGCCGACCCCAAGGTGCTGCGCCGTTCCAGCGGCCGCGTCCCGGACAATGGTGTGCCGGGCCGTGACAGCGATCTCCCGGTGCACGGCTATGAGATCCACCACGGCCGCGTCACCCGGCAGGGCGACGACCCGTGGTTCGAACTCGACGGCGCTCCCGAAGGCAGTGTGCGCGAGGCGATCTGGGGCACCCATCTGCACGGGGCCCTGGAGTCGGACGAGTTTCGCCGCGCCTGGCTGCGGGTGGTCGCCGCGCGGGCGGGCCGCGCCGATTTCGTTGTCTCCGACACTGTTTCGGTCGCCAAGGTGCGCTCCGCCCAGCTGGATCTGCTGGCCGACCTCATGGAGAAACACCTCGACCAGGACGCGCTCGAACAGCTCATCACCGCTGGTGCGCCCGCGGATCTCCCCGTTCTGACCGTAAAGAAGTGACCGCCGTCACAATAATCCGCCCGACTCGCGTTCGGCCCCTCCGGCGCTCCTGTAGCGTGTTCGACCATGGAATCTCGGCGGATCACGGTCGGTGACCGCGAGTGGGCGGTGCGAATCGGCGGACCCGAAACCCGGCACCACGTCCTGCTGCTACCCGATGCGGGCGATCCGGCCGACATTTACGACCAGGTCTGTGCACGGTTGCAGACCTCGGACCTGCACACCATTGCGATCGAATCGATCGACGGTCTCGACGCCACCACCGTTTTCGCCATCCTCGACCAGCTGAAGGTCCCGTGGGCCAACCTGGTCGGCAGCGGCGCGGGCGCGGACCTGGCCTGGCAGCTGGCCGCCCGCGGCTTCGGCCGCTTCATGAGCCTCATCGTGGCCGGCGGCGGTCACCCGGCCGCGCCGGGCGCGGACGGCGCCGTCAAGGACTCTTCCTGCCCGCCGGTGGAGATCCCCACCACCCTGCTGGCCACCAAGCGCCTGCCGCGCCCGGTGGCCGAGGCTTCCAGCCGGTTCGTCTACGGCGAATTCCGGCTGGTCCCCATGGATGTCACCGATGTGGCCGCCGAAGCGGGCCACGAGCTGGCCACCGAAGTGGTGCTACGCACCAGCTTCTGGTGAGTCGGCCAGCCACTTCAGCCAGGAATCCAGCTCCCTGAACGCCTGGGTGCGCGGCGTCTCCGACGACAGGAACACATCGTGCCGCGCGCCCTCGATGGGCACGATATTGGTGCGCTCGCCCAGGCAGCCGGACCAGCGCTGGATCTGCTGGACGTCCAGCACCACATCCGATACGTCGGCGGCGGGCCCGTACTCGGCCATGAACTTGGTGACCTTCGAGCGCAGGATCAGCGCGGGCACCCCGATCTCGAGGCCCTTGTGCAGCCGCAGGTGCCCGCGCCGGATGGCGCGCAGCCAGCCGGCGTGAACGGGGTAGCCGCTCAACGGTTTCCAGTCCAGGTTGTAGTCCCACTCACCGGCCTGGGTGTGGTGCAGGCTGTCGCCGTAGGTGGTGGCCACGCCCAGCGGCAGCTTGGCGAAGGCGCGCAACCGGCCCAGGCCCTCGAGCAGCGGCGTGCCCACCGAGCGGTAGTAGCCGGGACCCTGCAGGTCGAACCACGGGCTGTTGAGCACCAGCCCGGTAATGCCCTGCGCGCGAACGCCTCCGGCTGCCTCCAGCCGGTTCAGCCACAGCGAGGTCACCAGGCCGCCGGTGGAGTGCGCCATGATCAGCACCGGCAGCTCGGTCTCCTCACGGATGACCTGCAGCGACCGGTTCAGCTCCCCGTCGTAGAGCGCCAGGTCGCTCACGTAGTGCGGGGTCTGCCCGGCCCGCTGCGAGCGCCCGCATTTGCGCAGATCCAGCGCGTAGAAGGCGTAGCCCTGGGCGGCCAGGTGCTGGGCCAGGTGCTCCTGGAAGAAGTAGTCGGTGAACCCGTGCACGTACAGCACGGCCCGGGTGGCGACCGGGGCGTCGGCCGGGGCATAACGGACCAGGGTGGCGACCACGTCGCCCTCACCGTCCGGATCCGGACCCATCGGAATGGTCAGCTGCTGGTAGTCGGCACCCAGTACATCGGGCTGCCAGGTGGTGGTCAACGACGTGGTGGATGACGTTTCGGAGGTCACACGCCCAACATAGACCGCGACTCAGCGATGTCCATTTGGGAGGGATCTCTCACATTCAGGGATTTCGAAGCGGGATTCGGGAATGGTCAGGGGCAGAATTGAGTCCAAGTGAACGACGGGTAACCTAACCCCCACCTGGTGACCCAAAAAAGACAAGGAAGTCGATCCCCGCCGTGTCGAACGCTGCCACGATTGAAAAGACCGATGTAGTACTCATCGGTGCCGGCATCATGAGTGCCACCCTCGGCGCCTTGCTCCGACAGGTGCAGCCGGACTGGTCGATCACCATCTTCGAGCGCCTGGAGGCCGCGGCCGCCGAGAGCAGCGACCCGTGGAACAACGCCGGTACGGGCCACTCCGCCCTGTGCGAGCTGAACTACACGCCGCAGAACGCGGACGGCTCGGTGGAGATCACCAAGGCGATCGACATCAACGAGCGCTTCCAGGTCTCGCGCCAGTTCTGGTCCTACTCGGTCGAGAACGGCGTGCTGGCCAACCCGTCGAACTTCATCAACCCCATCCCGCACGTGAGCTTCACCCACGGCCCGGACGGCGTGGAGTACCTGCGCAAGCGCCACGAGGCGCTGTCCAAGCACCCGCTGTTCGAGGGCATGGAATTCATCGACGACGCAGCCGAATTCAGCCGTCGCCTGCCCCTGATGGCCAAGGGCCGCGACTTCTCCGACCCGGTCGCCCTGAACTGGACCGAGGCGGGCACCGATATCGACTTCGGTGAGCTGACCAAGGAATTGCTGGCCTACCTGGGCGCGTCGGGTGCCGACATCGCGTTCGGCCACGAGGTGCTGAACCTGACCAAGCAGTCCGACGGCTCCTGGCTGGTCAAGGTCCGCAACCTGCGCAGCCACAAGGTGCGGGTCATCAACGCGAAGTTCGTGTTCGTCGGCGCGGGCGGCGGCGCGCTGCCGCTGCTGCAGAAGTCGGGCATCAAGGAGATCCGCGGCTTCGGCGGCTTCCCGGTGTCGGGCCTGTTCCTGCGCTGCACCAATCCGGGCCTGGTGGCTCAGCACGAGGCCAAGGTATACGGCCAGGCGTCGGTCGGTGCGCCTCCGATGTCGGTGCCGCACTTGGACACTCGCGTCATCAATGGCGAGAAGGGCCTGCTGTTCGGCCCGTACGCCGGCTGGACGCCGAAGTTCCTCAAGGACGGCAAGATGACCGACCTGATCAAGTCGGTGAAGCCGAACAACCTGTTCTCCATGCTCGGTGTCGGCGTCACCGAGATGGGCCTGGTCAACTACCTGGTCGGTGAGCTGCTCACGTCGCAGGCCGGTCGCATCGGCGCCATGGAGGAGTTCATTCCGCGTGCCGACGGCGACGATTGGGAGCTGATCATCGCCGGTCAGCGCGTTCAGGTCATCCGCCGCAAGGGCGCGGGCGGCGTGCTGGAGCTGGGCACCGCGGTCGTCGCGGCCGAGGACGGCACCATCGCCGGTCTGCTCGGCGCGTCCCCCGGCGCGTCCACCTGTGTGAGCGCCATGCTGGATGTCATGGAGAAGTGCTTCCCGCGCGAATTCTCCACGTGGGAGCCGAAACTCAAGGAAATGGTGCCGTCGCTGGGCGTCAAGCTCTCCGAGAACCAGGCCCTGTACCGCGAGGTCTGGGACTGGTCCACCAAGGCTCTGCAGCTGGATTCGGTGGATTCGGACAACACGCCCAAGCCCGTCGGTATCGCTTCTCACGCCTAGATGTGATAGCAAGACGCGATGATGTCAACGGTTGCTCTCAAACGGTCGTGGTCCCAAGACCTGGACACCGCGACGCTGTACAAGCTGTTGAAACTTCGCGTCGAGGTGTTCGTCGTCGAGCAGAAGTGCGCGTACCCGGAACTGGACGGGTTCGACCTGCTGCCGGAAACCCGGCACTTCTGGCTCGACGATGAGGGCGAGGTCATCTGCACCCTGCGCCTCATGGAGGAGCACGACGAGGGCGTGAAGTCCTTCCGCATCGGCCGCCTCTGCACCACCCCCGAGGCCCGCGGCCACGGCTACACCACCCGCCTGCTGCAGGCCGCCCTGGCCGAAGCCGGCTCGGCGACCGTCCGCCTGAACGCGCAGACCTACCTGCTCGACATGTACACCAAGCACGGCTTCAAGCCCGACGGCGAGGAGTACATCGAAGACGGCATCCCGCACATCCCGATGCGCCGCGGCTGACCCCGCACCCACCGAACAACCCCGCGCCCGCTGTGAAACCCACAGCGGGCGCGGCTGTTTCGTCCAGTGGTCCAGGTCGGCAGCGCGACCGGGAAGGGGTGCTCGGGGTGGGGGACGGGGGCGCCCTTAGAGTTGGGGTCGTGTCCGTTTCTCCTGTGGCTTACTCCGAGAGTGTTCGTGCGGCCCGTGATGAGGCCGGGTTTCCGTTCTCCGCGGTGGTCGGGCAGGAGCGGTTGCAGCTGGCGCTGATCCTGTGCGCGGTGCATCCGGGGATCGGCGGGGTGCTGGTGCGCGGGGAGAAGGGGACCGCGAAATCGACCGTGGTGCGGGCGCTGGCGCAGTTGCTGCCGCCGGTGGTGGACGAGTCCGGGGCGCGGCCCGCGCGGCTGGTGGAGTTGCCGGTGGGCGCCACCGAGGACCGGGTGGTCGGGTCGCTGGATCTGGAGCGGGTGCTGCGGGACGGGGAGCAGGCGTTCAAGCCGGGGCTGCTGGCCGCCGCGCATCACGGCGTGCTCTACGTCGACGAGGTGAACCTGCTGCACGACCATCTGGTGGATGTGCTGCTCGACGCGGCCGCCATGGGGCGGGTGCACATCGAGCGCGACGGTGTCTCGCATACGCATCCGGCGCGATTCGTCCTGGTGGGCACCATGAATCCGGAGGAAGGCGAGCTGCGGCCGCAGCTGCTGGACCGGTTCGGGCTCACCGTGGACGTGGTCGCCTCCCGCGATGTGGACGTGCGGATGGCCGTCGTTCGCCGCCGCCTGGACTACGAGGCGGATCCCGTCGCCTTCGCCGGCCGCTACGCCGCCGCGGATCGTGAAGTGGCCGAACGCATTCTGACCGCCCGCGACCAGCTCGCCGACGTCGGTCTCGACAATGTCGAGCTGCGCCGCATCGCCGCCCTGTGCGCGAGCTTCGATGTCGACGGCATGCGCGCCGACCTGGTGGTGGCGCGCACCGCGACCGCCCACGCGGCCTGGCGCGGAGCGACCGCGGTCACCGAGGCCGACGTCCGCGTGGCCGCCGAACTGGCGCTGCCGCACCGCCGTCGCCGTGATCCCTTCGACGAACCCGGCATCAGCGAGGAGCAACTCGACGACGCCATGCGGAAAGCGGCCGAGGAAGCGGCCCGCGCCGAGGAGGACGACAGCCTGGGAAAAGGTGAAGCGGTCCCGCCGAACAACGGTGCGGGACCGCAAGATCCGGCGGACGAGGCCGAGGACTCCGGCCTGAACCCGGAACACGCCAATTCACCTGGCGCCGAACCGGACTCGCGCGATGGCGGCCCCGGGTCGTTCGATGGCGCGGACCCCTTGCCGAGTGACTCCGATACCCCGGGTGACGGCCCGGATTCGGGCCATCGCCTCGAGCCGGACGGCGACCCGGATTTCTCTGGGGGAAGCCAGAATCCACCGGCTGACCTGCGCCCGGACGACGACGATCGGCGTGGCCGGAACGACTCGGCCGGCCGTGAGGGCCGCATCGCCGCCCCCACCGCAACCCTGCCCAAGCCCCCGCGCTGGGAGGTCCCTGGCGTCGGCGAGGGCGCGCCCGGCCGCCGCTCCCGTGCCCGCACCCGCCAGGGCCGCGTCGTGCGCATCACGGACGACACCTCCACCGGCCTGCATCTGCTGGGCACCATCTTCGCCGCGGCCCCGCGCCAGTTCGAGCGCGGCCGCCTGTCGGGCCCCCTCGCCTTCGCTGCCGACGACCTGCGGGGCGCGTATCGCGAAGGCCGCGAAGGCAACCTGGTCGTCTTCGTCGTCGACACCTCCGGCTCCATGGCCGCCCGCGACCGCCTAGCCGCCGTCACCAACGCGGTGGTGGCGCTGCTCCGCGACGCCTACCAGCGCCGCGACAAGGTCGCCGTCATCACCATGCGGGGCCAGGACGCGGAACTGGTCCTTCCGCCCACCACGTCGGTCGACATCGCCGTCCGCCGCCTCGCCGACCTCCGCACCGGCGGCAAAACCCCACTCGCCCAAGGCCTCCTGAAGGCCCGCGACCTCATCCGCCGCGAACGCACCCGGGACCCCCACCGCCGCCCCCTCCTGGTCCTCCTCACCGACGGCCGGGCCACCGGCGGCACCGACCCGCTCCCGCGCGCCCGAACCGCCGCCCGCATGCTCGCCGCCGACGCCGTCACCGCCATGGTCATCGACTGCGAACGCGGCATGATCCGCCTGAACCTCGCCCGCGACATAGCCACCGCACTCCGCGCCGGCTATCTCCAATTGACCGCCCTCACCGGCGATTCCGTCGCCGGCATCGTCCGCGCCACCCGAGCCGCCTGACCTTCGTCGGCGAAGCCGCACCGTCGCGGTCGGCCGATCCGGATCAGGGCGGGCACCGGGGTTCCGGAGCGGCCCCGGCCATGACCACGAGCGGTGACCGGTCGTCGTGCTGGACCGGGGCGCGGATCGGCGCGCCGGGTGCGTATGGCACCGTGATTCACCGACGAGTCGGTGTGGAAGGAGCTGGAGACGATGCCGAAGGGTGTGCCGCTGCCGGAGAGCATTCCGGATGACGGGCTGACGACGCGGCAGCGTCGGAATCTGCCTGTGCTCGCGGTGCACACCGGACCCGGGAAGGGGAAGTCGACGGCGGCGTTCGGGATGGCGCTGCGGGCCTGGAATCAGGGGTTCGATGTCGCGGTGTTCCAGTTCGTGAAGAGCGCGAAGTGGAAGGTGGGCGAGGAGGCCGCGTTCCGGACGCTCGGGAAGCTGCACGACGAGACCGGGGTCGGCGGGGCCGTGGAGTGGCACAAGATGGGGGAGGGCTGGTCGTGGACGCGGAAGCAGGGGTCCGATGAGGATCATGCGGCCGCGGCGCTGGCGGGGTGGCAGGAGATTCGCCGCCGCCTGGAGGCCGAGCAGCATCGGTTCTATGTGCTGGACGAGTTCACCTACCCGCTCAAGTGGGGCTGGGTCGACGTGGACGAGGTCGTCGAGACACTGCGCAACCGGCCGGGCAACCAGCACGTGGTGATCACCGGCCGCGACGCACCCCAGGCGCTGATCGAGGCCGCGGACCTGGTCACCGAGATGACCAAGGTGAAGCACCCGATGGACGCGGGCCGCAAGGGCCAGCGCGGCATCGAATGGTGAACACGCCCGCGGTCGTCATCGCCGCGCCCGCCTCGGGGAGCGGGAAGACAACCGTCGCCACCGGTTTGATCGGGGCGCTGCGCCGGGCCGGGCACCGGGTCGCGCCGTTCAAGGTGGGCCCGGACTACATCGACCCGGGATATCACGGGCTGGCGGCCGGACGGCCCGGGCGGAACCTGGATCCGGTGCTGGTCGGGGCCGACCGCGTGGTGCCGCTGTACCGGCACGGGAGCCAGGGCTGCAATCTGGCGGTCGTCGAGGGCGTCATGGGCCTGTTCGACGGGCGCATCGACGAACACCACACCGAACCCGTCGCCGAGGGCTCGACCGCCCAGATCGCCGCCATGCTGGGCGCGCCGGTCATCCTGGTGGTCGACGCGCGCGGGCACAGCCAGAGCCTGGCGGCCCTGCTGCACGGATTCGCGACCTACGACAGCGGAATCCGGCTCGGCGGGGTGATTCTCAACCGGGTCGGCAGCGAACGCCACGAGCAGGTGCTGCGTACGGCCTGCGCCCGCGTCGGGCTGCCGGTACTGGGTGCACTGCCGCGACTGGCCGAATTGGCGGTGCCGTCACGGCATCTCGGCCTGATTCCGGCGGTGGAGCACGGCTCGGCGGCCCAGGCCGCCGTGGACGCGATGACGGATCTCGTTGCGGCACATATCGATCTCGCGGCGGTGGCCGCCCTGGCCGCGTCGAGCGCACAGGGACAGGACTGGGATCCCGGCGCCGAGGTGACGGCGGCGGAATCCGGGCCGGTGGTGGCGATGGCGGGCGGACCGGCCTTCACCTTCGGGTACGCCGAACATCGCGAGCTGCTGGCGGCGGCGGGCGCGCAGGTGCGAGTCTTCGACCCGCTGCGCGACGAATTGCCCTCCGGTGCAGCCGGACTGGTCCTTCCCGGTGGTTTCCCCGAAGAGCACGCCGCCGAACTCGCGGCCAACACGGGCCTGCTCGACGCCATCGCCGAACAGGCCGGCCGCGGCCTCCCGATCCACGCCGAATGCGCGGGCCTGCTCTACCTGACCCGCACCCTCGACGGTCACCGCATGGCCGGGGTCATCGACGCCGAAGCCGAGTTCGGCCCGCGCCTCACCCTCGGTTACCGGGATGCGGTGGCGCTCACCGATACTCCGCTCTGGCGCGCGGGCGAACGCGTGCGCGGCCACGAATTCCACCGGACCCGCCTGGTCACCCCCGGATCCGCCGCTGCGGCCTGGGCCTGGCGCGCTCCCTCCGGCGAGACCGTCCGCGAGGGTGCGGCAGTGCATCGCGTCCACGCGTCCTACCTGCACACCCACCCCGCCGGCAATCCCGCGGCCGTCAGCCGATTCGTCACCACCGCCGCTGATTTCGCCCGCACCCATGCCCCGGCCTGAATTGGCTGTCGGGATCGGACTTCGTCCCGGGACAACCGCCGACGCGATCCTCGTCGCCATTCGAAACGCGGTAGGTGACAGGGAGATTCGCTGCTTGGCGACCGTCGAGCGGCGGGTCGGAGAGCCCGGGATCAGAGCGGCCGCCGACCGGTTGGGTGTCGAGCTGGTGGGATTCACGCTCACGGAGCTGGAGGCCGTTTCCGTCCCCAATCCGTCGGAGCGGGTTGCGCTTGCCGTGGGGAGCGCGAGCGTTGCTGAGGCGGCTGCTGTGCTGGCCGGCGGTAGCGGGAATTTGGTCATCGCCAAAACTGTTTTCGCTGGGGTTGTTATCGCTGCGGCAGAATTCAATTCGTCGTCGCAAATATGAAAAGCTAAGTAATACAGGACATTTCGGGTTTCTAGGTGATCGCTGTGGCGGTAAAATCAATGCATGAACTCGATGGAGGTGACACTCGACGCATGCGGAATCGCCGACCTGGCGACCGCCGTCGAAACCCTGTCGAACACCATCCAGCACGGCAACCTGAACCCATTCTCCGACGGTGATGTCGTGGAGTTGATGCAGCGCCTCGAAACCTGCAAACGCCAACTGTCCGCGTTGGATTCACGCCTGATCATCGAAGCTGCGAATCGCTCCTTGCCTGAAACCAGCGGAGCCGGGGAACTGGTGCCGTTCCTGCGCCAGACATTGGGATTGTCGAGGTACGACGCGTCGGTGCGGGTGAAGATCACCCGCCAGTGCGGAGAGTTCTTCGAACCCACGGGTCATCTGCGTCCGGCTGCGTTGGCGGCGACCGCCGAAGCGTTTGAGGCAGGCGATATCTCGCGTGATCATGTTCGCAACATCATCGACGTGATGAACCACCTGCCCGCCGACATCCCCGCCGAGACCCGCGCCGAGGCCGAAGACATCCTCGTCGGCCACTCGCGGATCGGGTGGCCCGATGACCTGCCCAAGATCGGCCGCGACATCCTTGCCCGTGTCGACCCGGACGGCAAGGTCGTCTCCGACACCGACCGCCGTCGCCGCCGTGGCCTGATCCTGGGCCGTCCCGGGGTGGATGGCATGTCGTGGATCGAGGGCTGGATCACCCCCGAACTGCGGGCCCTGCTCGATGCCGTGTTCGCGAAGCTGGCGCGTCCGGGCATGTGCAACATCGACGACACCGACAGCGTCGCCGCCACGGTCAAAGTCATCGATTCCAAGGTGCTGGAAGCGGCCGCCCGCCGCGACCGCCGTGATGCCGGTCAGCGCACCCACGACGCGTTGTTCGCGCTGCTGCAGCCCGGCGTCGACCCGGCCAAGCTGGGTTCGCACCGTGGCCTGCCGGTGCAGGCCATCCTGACCATGTCCGTCGCTGATCTCGAGCGTGGGACCGGTGTCGCGACCACCGCCTCCGGCGGGCACGTCTCCATCGACGAGGCATTGAAGATGGCCGAGGGCACCCGCCCGGTGCTGGCGGTCCTCGACGCCGACGGGCTGCCGCTGTACCTGGGCCGCTGCGAGCGACTGGCCACCCCCGCCCAACGGTTGGCCCTTATCGCTCGCGACAAGGGCTGCACCCGACCCGGATGCGATGCGCCCGCGAGCATGTGCGCGGTGCACCACATCACCGACTGGGCCAAGGGTGGCCCCACGGATCTGACCAATCTGACCTTGGTGTGCGATCACTGTCACGCGCTGGTGAATGACGGTGCCGAGGGTTGGAAAACCGTTGTCATGGGCAAGGATTCCCCTTACAGGGGGCGGACCGGGTGGATTGCCCCGAGACGTCTTGACCCGACCGGCACGGCGCGGGTGAACGACAGACATCACGTGGGGCAGCAGGTCGCCGCTGCGATCGATTCCAGTTGCCGGAGGTGGGGTTCACGGGCGGCGTGATTCGCGGCTGCTCGTGTCGGGTTGGCGTGCGCAGGGCATGGGGAGGTGCGGGTGAACGATCGGCATCACGTTGGGCAGTGGCTCGCCGCTGCCATCGATTCCAGCTGCCAGAGGTGGGGTTCACGGGCCGCGTGATTCCCGCATTCCCGCCAACGCACGAACCCACGAGGCTGGTGACCCCATCCCGGGCAGCACAGACCAATCCAGCCCGCCGGCTCCCTGTCCTCACCACACTGCCGCCCGCCGGGGAGGTCGATCCCCGGCTTCACTACCGATCCGCAGTGTCCCCAACGGGCGCAAGCCATCATGTGGCGACCCCAACCCCGTGATCTGAGGGAATACCTCCTGCAATAACCCCACATGCGGCTTCAAAGGTGAGGGGGCTGGTAGGTGTAGGCGCGGACGTGAGCCCGACCCCCGCTCTTCTCCAGGCGTCCTTGGTCTTTTGTCTTTTGCGTTTTGTTCTTTATCTTTTGCCTTGTGGCGTATCCCACCCTCGTACCCGACGCCTGGCGCAGCTTCCTGATGTGGTGGCGTTTCTGGGGCACCGTCGGCTTCTGCGTCACAGGCTTCCTGTCCTTCATCATCATCAGAAACCTGGACGGCATCCCAGAGTTCTGCGGCTGGCGGCACCCTTGCCCACCCCAGATCATCCTGGGCCTGGGCGCGTTCCCCCTGTACACCTGGGCGGCCGGTGGAGCCGTCTCCTGGCAGCTCGGTCGCATAGCCCTGCGCCACGGCTGGCGCCCCACCTGGGGACTCGCGATCGGTGCCCTGATCTTCATCGCAGGCTTCCTATTCAGCCTCTACATGGTCGCCAATTACTGGTGGCCCTCCACCTGACCACTTCCGCATCCGCCTGTGGCGTCCGCGATCAGTGAATTCCGTAGTGGGCCACCGGAATTGCCGACATGTGAGGCCACTCTCGCACGCCGCAGCCCCCGCCGGGTGGTTGGTTCCGGCGAGGGCTGCGGCTGTGCGCGATCAGGGTGCGACAGCACCCCAATCGGCGAATCCGGTCGGATCGTGGCGCCCCATGGTGCCGTGCTCGAACAGTCCCCAGCCCTCGGCGTCGCCGCAGCGCGCCTTGCCGACATGGTCGATGACGCCGAACGGAACGCGCCCGGCAATGGCCGGATCGGTCAGGTCGTAGAGCTTGCTCTCGGACCAGTCGCGGCCCTTCCATTGGCCGTGCTGCCAATCGGGGTCGCCGCCGTAGCCGCAACCGACATTGAGGGCCATGAAGGTTCCGGCCTCGACCTCGACCTCGAGCGGCTTGCCGTCGGGCGTGGTGAGATCCAGGCGCACCCGCGTCGGGATGCGTGTGCCGGACTTGTACGTCAGATGCACACGGGGCCAGCCCAGTTGCTCGACTCGCCCGTCCTTCCAGATCCGGGTGGCGTCATTCAGCGTGCGGAAGCCGTTGGGCTCCTCCTGCACGATGACGATGATGGAGAACTCGTCGAACAGCAGCGGCACGTACAGCCACCAGAAGCCTTCGGACGGTTCGGCCGCCAACCGGCCCGGGTGATCGGATTCGCCGACCGGGCGGATCCCCCAGGAGCGGTCGCGGGTGCCACACCACGCGGACGGGTCCACGCTGATATCGGTGCCGTCGACATGCAGTGTGCCCGACCAGGTTCCGACCTGTGCGAAGCGCTGCGCGTCGATGATGGGCCGGTGCACGCCGGTGAGGATGGTGTGCGGCTGTTCGGCCATGGCCGGGAAGGAACCCTCCCAGGTCAGGTCGAAGGACAGGTCCTCGTGTTCGCAGAGCACACGGATCTTCTGCAGCGGTTCGGCGATCTCGATCCGGTAGCCGCCGACCTTGGGCTCGAGGCTGCGCTCGGCCAGGGCGTCGGAGAACCGCACGGCCCGCTGGGTGTCGCCGCGGCGCACGGTCGCGAACGCGTCGGTCACGCCCAGATTCGGGTACACGCCGAAACCGGTGACCAGAAAGGTGTCACTGCCGGTGTCGAGCGCGTTGAAGTAGTTGCGGTCGTAGAAGTTCCGATCACTGGTCCCGACCCGCGACATGGACAGCGGGGTCTGGTGGATCGGGTATTCGTCGAGCGAGTTGATCTGATTCTGCGTCATCTCTCAATCCCACGAGTAGGTGCCGTCGAGCATGGCTTCCAGCAGATGCCGGTGCATCACGTAGTCGTCGCGATCGTCGTTGTCGGCCGCCTCACCGAAGTGGATCATCCGCCGCCGGATGCGGGCCATCACGATGCCGTGCCGCAGCGCGGCGTACATGAGGTACCAGTCCAGGTCGCGCACGGCGTGCCCGCTGGCCTCCTCGTAGAGCTTCTCCACATCGGCGCGCCGCATGTAGTCGGCCAGGCCCGGCTGGTCGAACCGGGTGGCGATGTCCTGGAAGAACCGGTGGATGAGAATCGTCCAGGCCACGTCGAGTTCCCGCGGGCCGATGGCCGCCATCTCCCAGTCCAGTACCGCGACCGGATCGAACTCGTCGAACATCACATTGCCCGGCCGGGCGTCGCCCCAGCTCAGCACGTCCGGTCCGGTATCGGTGGGGAAGTTCTCCTCGAGCCAGTCGAAGGTGCGCTCCAGCAGCGGGATGCGGAATCCGTCGCGCGCGAGCGCCCAGTCGTACCACGCCCGCTGGGCCTCGAAGTGCCGCCGCAGCGCCGAGCCCTCGCCCGCCAGCATCGGGAACCGCTGGGCCGGATCGGGAATCGTGTGCACCTTGGCGATGATCTCGATGGTCCGGCAGGTCACCTGGTAGCGCTGCTCCGGGGTGGCCTCGTGCAGCCAGCCGATGAACACGTACGGCGGATTGTCCTCCGGCACACGGCCGTTCACGCGTCGCATGACGAAGAACGGTGCGCCCAGCACATTGTCGGAACCGGTTTCCAGCCAGCACAGCGGCGGCACCGGCAGGTCGGTGGCCTCGGCGACACCGGCAATGACCGCGAACTGCGTTGCCAGGTCGTAGTTCTCGAACACCGGGAAGGAGTTCCGATCGGGCGCGAGCCGCGCCACGAAGGACCCGCCGGCCGCCTGCCCCTGCTCGGTCCACTCGGCGTCGAAGAGCAGCGTGGTGCTGGACATGCCGCCGGCCTGCGGCCGGGTGATCGAGGTGACCTGCGGCGGCTCGTCGGCCTCGACCTTGGTCCCGAGCCACTGCGCGAGTTCGGTCGCGAGTTCATCGAGGTTCTGGTCGGAGACGGTGAGTTCCATCCGCTGGTTGGGATCGGCGTGGGCCGAAGTCATGGGGTCCTCCCTGCGCGGGTGTAGCGGAGTGTGCCTGCGGGGTACCGGATGCGGCCGAGTCGCCGCTGTGGTAAGTCCGGTCGGCACGTTGGGTGAAATGTAACGCGTTCTAAATAGCTCCGGTAGGGGATCGGCAAGACCCGTTTCGCCAGTACCGGTGACCGGGATGTGGCTTGGTCGCCACATCGTGGTCGTGCTGACACGTACTCCTCGAGAAGTAGTTCCTATCAGGCATATTCCGGGTCGGCTCAGGGTGAATCCGGAAGCGTGCGGGCCGCCGGACCGCCTACCGTCGAAGCTTCCGAATGGAAGTGAGGGACGGGGTATGAGCGTGCTGACAATCGACACCGCGACCGATCGGGAGGGGAGGGACACCGAACCCGCACGGTCCTGGAATCCGATCGGACGCATTCTCTTCCGCTTCGGATTCCTGTACTTCGGGCTCTTCTGCGTCTTCTACCCGCAAATGCTGATCGACTTCGCGGGACCGCTGCAACGCCGGCTCCCGGACGACTGGCCCCGCCTCTGGATGAGCGTGTCCCTGCCCATGGTGAAGTGGGTGGGCCACACCGTCTTCGGGACCGATGTGACGCTGCACGAAACGGGCAGCGGTGATCAGGCGGTCTTCTGGATCCTGGTGTTCTGCCTGCTCGTGATCGCGGCAGCCGGGACCGTGCTCTGGACGATGCTGGACCGCACCCGGACCGAGTACCACCGCCTGTCCGCGTGGTTCCTGTTGTTCATCCGGTTGTGCCTGGCCGGTCAGATGCTCGGATACGGTTTCGCCAAGGCGATTCCGACGCAGATGCCCGAGCCCGCGCTCACCACGCTGCTGACCCCGTACGGCGACTTCGCGCCCATGGGTGTGCTGTGGAGTCAGGTCGGCGTGTCACCGGTGTACGAAAGCCTGCTCGGTACCGCCGAGGTGCTGGGCGGCGTGCTCCTGCTACTGCCGCGCACCCGGTTGGCGGGTGTGCTGCTGAGCCTGGTGAGCATGGCGCAGGTGTGGGTGCTGAACATGACCTTCGATGTGCCGGTGAAGCTGCTGTCGTTCCATCTGATGCTGCTCTGCCTGGTCCTGCTGGTGCCCGAGGCGCCGCGGCTCACCGCGTTCCTGACCGGCCGGGCCGCCGGTCCGGCCGCCACCCCACAGCCGTTCCGCACTCGCCGGACGGTGCGCTGGGCGGCCGCCGCGCAGGTGCTGCTGATCGTGTGGTTGTCGGCGGGCTACGTCTGGATCGGGGCGGACAATTGGCGCGAATACGGCGGTGGCAGCGCGAAATCCGAGCTGTACGGCATCTGGACGGTCACCGACTTCACCCGCGACGGCCAGCCGGTGCCGCCGCTGCTCACCGATGAGAGCCGCTGGCGGCGACTGGTTTTCGACCAGCCCAAGATGGCCGTCGTGCAGCGCATGGACGATGAGTTGATGCCGCTGGGCGCGCAGATAGACACCGGCGCACACCGATTGGTGCTCCGCGGCGCGCAGGCGACCACGGACCTGGCGGATCTCGGCTACGAGCAACCGACGCCGAACCGGTTGGTGCTCAACGGCCGGCTGGACGGCCACCCGGTCACCGTCACGCTCGATCAGGTCGACCTCGGCCAGCTGCCGCTCCGGAAGGGCCGTGGCCTGCACCTGATTCAGGAAGACGCGAACTTCGGCAAGGTCATGGGGTAGTGATGTCGCTCATCTGGTTGGTCCACAGCGGATTCGGGGCGAGGAATTCGCCGGATCCGGCCGCGAACGCCCGCTGGGCGTCGGCCCTGCCGAGCAGCCGGGCGGCCAGCCAGACGGTGGGATAGCCGAGGTAGCCGGAGACGCCGGAGGTGCACGGCCAGGAGGCGTCGGCGCAATCCGGCTGGCCCTGAACATCATTGTGATTCGGGCCGACCAGGGTGCCCCACGCCTTCTGGACACCGGCGGGCACCGCGTCGTAGAAGGCCCGCAGTGACTGCAGGCCGACGGCTGTCGGCGGCAAGGTCTGCTCGGACGGCGAGATGACGGTGTCGGCCGAACCGTTCACGAAGAAGACCGAACCGCCGGCCAGTCCCTGGGCATCCGGGCACCAGCCCAGGAAGCACGACAGCTGGATGGGCAGCTCGATCGGCACCGCGGTCTTGATCCGGCCGCCCGAATGCATCATGGCGTTGAGGGCGCCCGTCGCCCCCTGCGAATGCCCCACCGCGCCAATCGCATCCGGGTCGAGCCGGTCGTGGAAGACGCTGGCCGGATCCGCGGCCAGGGACAGCAGCCGGTCGACCGCCCCCGCGATGTCGATCCCTGACCCGGTGGCCGAGTTCTCGGTGGCGATCACCACGAACCCCCAGGATGCGAAATGCCGGAGCAGATACGCGTATTGGTTCGGATGCGCGTTGGTCCCGTCGCCCCAGGTGATGATCGGATGCCGGAACCCGTTGGCCCCCAGCTCGGTCGGATACCAGATGTCGAAGGCGGCCCCGGTGGAGTCGCAGCAGGTGAAGGCGCGCTGTTCGGTCACCGACCAGGGCCCGGGCTGCGCATAGACGGCCTCCACCGGAGGATCGGCGTGACCGATTCCGAGGGGAATGCCGAGCACCACCAGTGCGGCGAGCAGGCAACAGCGAACAAGCACGGTGGCACTGCGTGTCATAGCTATTGAGCATAGAAATGACCGGCGCGTTGGATGCGCAAGATGACCGCGACCGTTGTGAACTCTGTATCGATTGCCACCCGGATGCCGGGCGATTGTCGTGCGCCGCCGCCCACGCCGTACCCTGAATCCTTGTGCAGAACCCCGCAGCCACCCCCGATGACCAGCCGGTTCCCGAGTCCCGGGTCGACACCGGCGATCCGAACTACCTGGTCGGCCTCGATCTGAACGGTCGCCGCGTGGTCGTGGTCGGCGGCGGCACGGTGGCGCAGCGGCGGCTCGGGCTGCTCATCGCTTCCGGCGCGGATGTGCACGTGATCAGCCGTGAGGCCACGCCCGCGGTCGAGGGCATGGCCACCTCGGGACAGCTGACCCTGGAGTTGCGTGCCTACGCCGACGGCGATCTCGACGGCGCCTGGTACGTCATGGCCTGCACCGACGAACCCGAGACCAATGCGGCCGTGGTCGCGGAGGCCACCCGCCGCCGCGTTTTCTGCGTCCGCGCCGACACCGCGCGGCTGGGCACCGCGGTCACTCCGGCCACCGCGCGCTACGACGGCATGACGATGGGCGTACTGGCCGGCGGGCAGCACCGCCGCTCGGCCGCGGTGCGCAACGCGCTGTTGGAAGCCCTGCAATCCGGTGTGGTGACCGATGATTCGGCCCCCGTGACCCCGGGCGTGGCGCTGGTCGGCGGCGGCCCCGGCGATCCGGATCTCATCACCGTGCGCGGCCGCCGCCTGCTGGCCCGCGCGAATCTCGTTGTCGCCGACCGGCTCGCGCCGCCGGAGCTGCTGGCCGAGCTCGGGCCGGAGGTGGAGGTCATCGACGCGGCCAAGATTCCCTACGGCCGGGCCATGGCGCAGGAGGCCATCAATGCCGCGCTCATCGAGGGCGCGAAGGCGGGCAAGTTCGTGGTGCGGCTCAAGGGCGGCGACAACTATGTCTTCGGGCGTGGCTACGAGGAACTCGAAGCCTGCGTCGACGCCGGTATCCCGGTGACCGTGGTTCCCGGTGTCACCAGCGCGATTTCGGTGCCCGCCCTGGCCGGTATCCCGGTCACCCACCGCGGTGTCACGCACGAGTTCGTGGTCGTCAGCGGCCACGTCGCGCCTGATCACCCGGATTCGCTGGTCGACTGGCCCGCGCTGGCCCGGCTGCGCGGCACCATCGTGCTGCTGATGGCGGTGGAGCGGATCGAGAAGTTCGCCGACGCGCTGATCTCCGGTGGCCGTGCCGCCGACACCCCGGTCACCGTCATCCAGGAGGGCAGCCTGCGCACCCAGCGCATCCTGCGCGCCGACCTGGCCACCGTCGCCGAGCGGGTGCGCACCGAGGGCATTCGCCCGCCGGCCATCATCGTCATCGGCCCGACGGCGGGCTTCACGGCGGGTGCGCCGGACCAGGACAACTCCTGACGTCGCGTAATGAGATCGGTTCGCCGGATAGTGCATCCATTACAGTGGGCGGGTGCTCGATAACCCCGCTGCGACGATGCAGTATCCGGTGACCAAGCGGGCTTTCGGGCTCGCAATTCTCGTCCTCAGCGGGCTTCAGCTGATGGTCGTGCTGGACGGCACCGTCATGATCCTGGCGCTGCCGCGACTACAGGAACAGCTCGGCCTGTCCAACGCGGGCAGTGCGTGGACGGTCACGGCCTATGGTCTTCCGTTCGCGGGCCTCATGCTCCTGGGCGGGCGTCTCGGCGACTCGTTCGGCCGCAAGCGGATGCTGATTCTCGGCGTCGCGCTGTTCACCCTCGCCTCGGCGCTGTGTGGCATGGCCCAGAACGAGGCATGGCTGATCGCGGCCCGCGCGCTGCAGGGCACGGGCGCGGCCATCGCCGCGCCGACCGCCTTCGCGCTGGTGGCGAGCACCTACGCGCCCGGCCCGGCCCGCAATCAAGCGGTCGCCATCTTCGGATCCATGGTCGGTATCGGCTCGGTCGGCGGTCTGGTCATCGGCGGCGCGCTGACCCAGGTCGACTGGCGCTGGATCTTCTGGATCAATGTGCCGATCGGCATTCTCATCGTCTGGGGCGCGATCTACCAGCTCCGCGACACCGCGCACCACCGCATGTCCATGGATGTGCGCGGCGCCATCCTGGGCACGCTGGCCTGTGTGTCGGTCGTCTTCGGCGCGACCGAGGGGCCCGAAATGGGTTGGGGCTCTCCGGTCATCCTCGGCGCGCTGATCGGCGGCTTCGTCCTGCTGATCGTGTTCATCTTCGCCGAGCGTGACGTGGACAACCCGCTGCTGCCGTGGTCGCTGTTCAAGAGCCGCGACCGCGTGATCACCTTCGCCGCCATCTTCCTGACCTCCGGCGTGCTCGGTGCGACCACCTTCTTCGTCGCGCAGTTCCTGCAGAACGTGCTGCGCTACAGCCCGCTGCAGGCCGGTCTGGCCAGCATTCCGTTCACCCTCGGCGCGGGCGTCGGTACCGCGGTGGCGTCCAAGGCGTGCATGTATGTCCGGGCGCGCTGGCTGCTGCTGGCGGCCGCCCTGGTGCTGGCGGGCGCGCTGTACTTCGGTTCGACACTGGACAGTTCGGCCGACTATTTCCCCACGCTGCTGGTCATGATGTCGATCGTCGGCTTCTGCGTGGGCACCGCCATCGTGATCCTGCCGCTGTGCGTGCTGGTCGGCGTGGACATGGCCCACATCGGCCCGCTGTCGGCGGTCGGGCAGATGTTCATGAACATGGGCACGCCGTTCGCGGTCGGCGTGCTGAGCCCGGTCGCCCTGTCGCGCACATTGGCGCTCGGCGGCAAATCGGGCAAGGTGAGCGAGATGTCGCCGAGTCAGATCGATGCGCTGGGCAGCGGGTACACCCTCGTCCTGCTGGTGTGCGCCATCGGCACCGCGGTCATGGGCCTGCTGGCGCTGACGCTGCGCTACACGCCCGGGCAGCTGGCCCAGGCGCAGCACGCGCAGGACGAGGCTCAGAAGAGCTAGGGCACCGCGGTGACCGCGATCGCCGATTCGGTCAGGCTGCCGAGGTAGATCGCACCGTCCTGTTCGGCGACCCCGGTGACCATGGCGTAGTCGGTGCCCTCGCGCTGCAGGTCGTGGACGAGATTCCCGTCGAAGTCGAAGGCCTGCACCCACACGGTGCGTGCCGGTTTCGGTTGCAGCGCTTCGGGAATCGCCCACACCAGCCGGCGCAGCACGCCGGGCAGCGGAAGCAGCATGTCCAGCAGCGGATTTCGCGGCGACACCAGCGCCACCCAGGCCAGCCCGTCACTGCCGAGGCCCATATTGTCGGGGAAGGCGGGCAGGTTCTCGGCGAAGTAGTCGTGGGTGCCCGCCTTCGGCCCGGTCAGCCAGTAGCGGGTGATGCTGTAGCCGCCGGTCTCGGCGACCAGCACGCACGAGCGGTCCGGGGCGAGCACGATGCCGTTCGCGAATTTCAGCCCGTCGACCAGGGTTTCGACACTGCCGTCGGGATTGCGGCGCAGCAGCCGACCGGTCTCGGAGTGCTCGAGCATGTCGCCCATGTATTCGCCGAGCGACCAGTGCCGGGTGGATTCGGAGAAGTAGACGGTGTCGCCGTCGGCGACCACATTGCTGGTGAAGTTCAGCGGCACGCCGTCGACCTCGGACACCAGCACCTCGACCTGCCCGCCCGGCTTGTCCAGGCGCAGCAGCCCACGGTTGGCATCGCAGATCAGCAGCGAGCCATCGGGGTTCGCGTGCAGTCCCAGCGGTCGCCCGCCGGTGTGCCCGATCCGCTCGGCCGTGCCGTCGGCCGGGTCGACCGCCACCAGGGTGCCGTCCGAGAGTCCCGCGACGACTCTGCCGTCGGGGGCGATCACCACATCCTCGGGCCCCTCTCCGGGCACCTCGAGCCGCCGCACGGGCGGCATGGGTGGCGCACTGTGGTTTTCGTGGGCGCGGGCCGTCGCCTTGGGCGGCGTCCAGCGCTTGGGCTGCATGGACATGGCTCACTGTAACCCGGCCCTTGGTAGTCAACAGTTGTTGGCCTACACTTGTGGGCATGACTGTGGAGACGGGGCCGCGGCGGTCGGATGCCACCCGCGCGGCGATTCTGGAGGCGGCGCGCCACCGCTTCGCCGAGGACGGCTACCGGAAGGCGACCATCCGGGCGATCGCGGCCGACGCCGGGATCGACCCGTCGATGGTGATGCGCTACTACGGCAACAAGGACGGATTGTTCGACGCCGCACTGGATGTCGACCTGGAGCTGCCGGATCTCGGTGCGGCCGCGCCGGATTCGCTGGGCGCACTGCTCGCGGCGCGTTTCCTGGAGCTGTGGGAACAGCCGCCGACCAGCGAGATCCTGCTCACCCTCATCCGTTCGTCGCTGACCGACGAGGACGTGGTGGAACGCACCCGGCGCATCTTCGCCCAGCAGCTCATGCCGGCCGTGCTGCGTTTCGGCGATCCGGCCGACGCACCGCATCGCGCGGGTCTGATCGCCACCCAGATCCTGGGACTCGCCCTGTGCCGCTACGTCTTACGGCTCCCGCCGGTGGTGGCGCTGAGCTCGGATCAGATCGTCGCCGACATCGGGCCCACTATTCAGCGCTACCTCACGCTCGGGAACGCTTGACCTTATGAGCCAGTGGTGAAAACCACGCTGCCGGAGGGGTTTTCTCCGGACCGAAGATTGGGCACACTGCCCGGATGGGGATGAGTCTGGACGCGGATCTGCTGGACCGCTGGACGAAATTGGCCGGGCCGCAGGCACGCGCGGTGGGGGAGGACCTGGTCCGCCGCTACCGTGAGCCGCACCGCCGCTATCACACCGTCGAGCACCTGGCCGCCATGCTGGCGGTCATCGACGATCTGGCCGCCGACGCGGAGGATCTGGACGCGGTGCGCTACGCCGCCTTCTTCCACGACGCGGTCTACGCCGTCGACGGCACCGACAACGAGGAGGCCAGCGCCCGCCTGGCCGAAACCGCCCTGCCCGCACTGGGAGTCGGCGCGGACACGGTGGCGGAGGCCGCGCGGCTGGTCCGGCTGACCGGCGGCCACCACCCGGACCCGTCGGACCGCAACGGCGCTGTGCTCTGCGATGCCGATCTGGCGATCCTCGCGGCCGACGCGGCCGCCTACGCCGCCTACACCTCGGCCGTCCGCGCCGAGTACGCCCACGTTCCCGACCCGCTCTTCCGCTCGGGCCGGGCGGCCGTGCTGGCGGCGCTCGCCGGGCAGCCCGCCCTCTTCCGCACGCCCACCGCCCGGGCCCGCTACGAGTCCGCGGCCCGCGCCAACCTCGCGGCCGAACTCGCAACGCTCACCCCGGAGCCGGCGGGCGAACCCGGGGACGAGTGAGGGTTCGCGCCCCGATCAGCGGGTGCCGTACTTGTAGGTCTGCTTCCGCAGTTTGAGGTACACCATGATCTCGGCGTGCCGGACCCCGGCCAGCCCGCGAATCCGGTTGGACACCAGGTCGAGCAGGGCCTCGTCGTCCGGGCACACGGCCTCGCAGAGGATGTCGTAGCGGCCGGCGCACACCACGACATAGTTGATCTCCTCGATGGCAGCCAAGATGTCGGTCACCTGCTGCACCGGCCCGTCGACGGTGATGGCGATCATGGCCTGCCGGAACAGACCGACCTGCAGGGGATCGGTGACCGCCACGATCTGGATCACCCCGGCATCGGCCAGCTTCTGCACGCGCTGGCGGACGGCGGCCTCGGAGAGTCCGACGGCCTTGCCGATGGTGGCGTACGCGCGTCGCCCGTCCTCCTGAAGTTCGGCGATGATCCGCTTGGAGATGTCGTCGAGGATCGGAGCTCCCCGGCCGGAGTACTGGTCGATCACGAGATCATCCTTCCTCATCGCGGCTGGTCGGGCGAACGCCCGACTGGCGGTCGCGAGCGCGCGGGTATGTTGGGATCGGTCGCCGGGTCCGGCGGTTTTCGGTCCGACAAGGATGATCTCCCGTGAAGTACGTTCCGCGCGCGGTTCTGTTCCTCGGCATTCCCGCGCTCCTGTTCGCCCTCCCCTGGTGGCTGCTGGTCTACACGACGATGTCGGGGACATGGTTCTGGCTCGGGTCGGCGGTGTTCCTGCTCGGCTATGTGGCGCTGCCCGCGGGCATGCTGCTCGGGCACGGCCCCCGGCAGTCCGACGCGGCTTCGCTGGTGGGCGACACCATGCTGGGTGTCATGTGGGTGGTGTTCACCTGGTCGGTGATCGGCGCCGCGGTCCGGGGTGTGCTGGCGGTCGCGGGGGTGGACGATCCGGTGCGCTCGCGCGTGGTGGCCGTCGGGGTGCTGGCGGTGTCGGTCGTGCTGTCCGCCTGGGCGATCTACGAGGCGCGCCGGGTGCCGCGCGTGCGCACGGTCGAGGTCGAGATCCCCGGTCTCGGTGCGGGTTTGGACGGTTTCCGGCTGGTGGTCGTCACCGACACCCACTACGCCGCGACCGATCGGTTGCGCTGGTCGGAGCGGGTGGTCGAGGAGGTCAACGCGCTGCGTCCCGATATCGCCTGTCACGCGGGCGATCTCGCCGACGGCTCGGTGGAGAAGCGGAGGGCGCAGGTCGATCCGCTGGGCAAGGTCGAGGCCGAGTACGGCCGCTTCTACATCACCGGCAATCACGAATACTTCGGCGACGCACCGGGCTGGATCGACCACATGTCCGGCCTGGGCTGGCAGCCGCTGCGCAACCAGCACGAGGTCATCACCCGCGATGGCGACAGCCTCGTGCTGGCGGGCATCGACGACCCCACCGGTAGCGGCCTGCCCGGCCACGGCCCCGACATCGAAGCGGCCCTGGCCGGCGCCGATCCGGCACTGCCGGTGGTACTGCTGGCCCATCAGCCCAAACAGGTCACCGATGCGGTGTCGGCCGGTGTGGCCCTGCAGATTTCGGGCCACACCCACGGTGGGCAGATCTGGCCCTTCCGGTACCTGGTCCGCCTGGACCAGCCCGTGGTGGCCGGGCTCAGCCGCCACGGCGAGCGCACCCAGCTCTACACCAGCCGGGGCACCGGCTTCTGGGGTCCGCAGCTGCGCCTGTTCGCGCCGAGCGAGATCACGGTGCTGATCCTGCGCCGGCCCAACTGATTCCGCCCGCTCAGCTGTCGAAGCCCAGGCCGGTGTAGTCGAGGGTCTTCAGCCACAGATTGCGGCGCCCCTGGTGCGCGTCCGCGCGGGCCAGGGACCAGCGGGTGAGGTGAATTCCCGCGGAGCGCAACGGTTCCGGCGGCAGCGGCAGCGGCCGGGAGCGGACCATGCGCAGGCGGGTCCGCTCGGTGTCGCGGCCCCACAACTGGTCGAGCATGACCTCCGCGCCGAAGCGGGTCGCGCCCACCCCGAGCCCGGTGTAGCCGGCGGCATAGACCAGCCGGCCCTTGTAGGCAGAGCCGAAGAAGGCGCAGAACCGGCCGCAGGTGTCGATGACCCCGCCCCAGCGGTGGGTGAAGCGCAGGCCGTCGAGCTGCGGGAAGGTCTGGAAGAAGTGCTGGGCGAGGGTTTCGAAGGTGGCCTCGTTGTATTCCAGGGCGGGGGCGATGCGATTGCCGAAGTGGTAGATGGCGTCGTAGCCGCCGAAGAGGATGCGGTTGTCGCTGGTCAGGCGGTAGTAGTGGAAGCGGTAGGAGGCGTCGCCCAGGCCCATGCGGGTGCCCCAGCCGATGCTGTCGAGCTGTTCGGCGGTGAGCGGCTCGGTCATGAGCGCGTAGTCGTAGACCGGCACCACATGGCGTGACACCTTGGGCACCGGGCCCGCGAAAGCGCTGGTGCACAGGGCAACCCGGGGCGCGCGGACCTCACCGTGCGGGGTGTGCAGGGTCAGCGTGCCGCCGTGGGATTTCGAAAGGCGTTGCACCGGAGTGCCTTCGAAGATGCGGACACCGGAATCCAGGCAGGCGCGCCGTAGTCCCCAGGCCAGCCGGGCCGGATCGAGCATGGCGACGCCGTCGCGGTCCCACCAGCCGCCGAGGTAGGTGGGGGAGTGCACCATGCCCTGCACCTGGCCGGCGTCGAGCAGCTCGGTGCGGTAGCCGAGGGCTTCGGCGGCATCGTGGCTCTCCTGCAGCCATTCGACCTCGTGCGGTGCGGTGGCGACCTCCATTTCGCCGGTGCGCTCGAAGTCGCAGTCGATGCCGTACCGGAGGATGGCCTTCTCGATGTCGTCCAGGTTGGAGCGGCCGAGCCGTTCGAGCTGGCCGATCTCGTCGGGGAAGCGCTCCAGGCCATTGGCCAGGCCGTGGGTCAGGCTGGCGGAGCAGAATCCGCCGTTGCGGCCCGAGGCCGCGTGTCCGCAGAGACCGGACTCCAGCAGCACCACATCGATGCCGGGATCGCGTTCCTTGGCCAGCAGCGCGGTCCAGAGCCCGCTGTAGCCGCCGCCGACGACGGCCAGATCCGCGGTGGTGGCGGTGGTGAGGGGGTCGGTGGGGGTCGGCCGCTCGGGCCGGTCGGTCCAGTACGGCGTCGGCGCTGCATCGATGAGTGCCGACGCCCACAGTTTGCTTCCTTTGGCCGACATGGCCGATCAACTCCTTCTCTCGTGCCGATACGGCGAACGTTCGCGCCTGCGTGCTCGGGGTACGCGGAAGCCGCCGATGGTCACCCGTGGGGGGACCAGTCGGCGGCTTTCGAGAGAGTCAGCTGGTGGCGGCGCGATCCTCGGAGCGGCGGGGCATACGCACAGTGGACCGCAATACCTGCGTCGGCGACGTCGGCCGGTCCATTTCCGCCTCCTCCTGTGTCATGAGGATAGCCCAGAAATTCGCGGGCGGGTCCGATCGGAGCCCGCCCGCGCGATATCGCCGCCTTTTACCCGGCCCGGAAGATGACGTCGTGCCAGGGCTTGTGCGCCGCGCCGGTGATATCCGACATGACGTGCTTGATATTCGTGTACTCCTCGAATGCGTAGGCGGACATGTCTTTTCCGAATCCGGAGGACTTGTACCCGCCGTGCGGCATTTCGCTGATGATCGGAATATGGTCGTTGATCCACACGCAGCCGGCCTGAATTTCCCGGCTCGCCCGCTGGGTGCGGAACACATCGCGGGACCAGGCGGAGGCGGCCAGCCCGTAGACGGTGTCATTGGCCAGTGCGATGGCCTCGTCGTCGGTGTCGAAGGGCAGCACGACCAACACCGGGCCGAAGATCTCGTGCTGCACGATCTCGGAGTCCTGGGCCGCGCCGGTGATCAGGGTCGGCTCGAAGTAGGAACCCGCCGCCGGGGTGTGTTCCGGAATTCGGCCGCCGCGTACGATTTTCGCGCCGGATTCGCGGGCGCGTTCCACCATGCCCAGCACTTTGTCGCGGTGCGCGCGCGAAATGAGCGGTCCCATATCGGTTTCCGGGTTCTCGACCGGACCGAGCACCACCCGGTCCATGAGATCGGCTACGCGGCCGACGAATTCCTCGAACAGCGGACGTTGCACATAGGCGCGGGTGGCGGCCGTGCAATCCTGGCCGGTATTGATGAGCGCACCCGCGACCGCGCCTCGCGCCGCGGCTTCGGGGTCGGCGTCGTCGAACACGACGAAGGGGGCCTTGCCGCCGAGTTCGAGATGGACCCGCTTGACCGCACCGGCGGCGGTGGCGGCCACCCGTTTGCCGACCCCGGTGGAGCCGGTGAACGACACCATGGCCACGGCCGGATGCTCCACCAGCGGCTGTCCCGCCTCGGCGCCGGTGCCGGTGAGCACATTGATCACGCCCGGCGGCACGCCCGCGTCGGTCGCGGCCTCCGCGAACAGCAGCGAGGACAGCGGGGTCAGCTCGGAAGGCTTGAGCACCACCGTGTTTCCGGCGGCGACGGCGGGCAGGATCTTCCAGGCCGCCATTTGCAGCGGATAGTTCCAGGGCGCGATGGACCCGATGACGCCGAGGGGTTCCCGCCGGATCGACGAGGTGTGGTCACCGGAGTATTCGGCCGCCGACTTGCCTTCCAGGTGCCGGGCGGCGCCGGCGAAGAAGGCCGTGTTGTCGATGGTGCCGGGCACGTCGAATTCCGTGGCGAGGCGAATCGGCTTGCCCGCGTTGACACTTTCGATCGCGGCGAGGTCCCCGGCACGAGCGCGCAGGATCCGGGCCCATTCGTGCATGAGGTCCGACCGCGCGCCCGGGGTGAGCCCGGCCCAGCCGGGGAAGGCCGCCCGGGCCGCGGTCACCGCCGACTCGACGTCGGCCGCGTCCGCGCCGGCGCCGGAGGCGATGACCGCGCCCGTGGCCGGCGCGATGATCGACAGCGGCGCACCCGACCCGGATCGTCGTGCGCCGCCGATGAATTGCAGTTGTTCCTGACCCATCGCGCTCCTCGCGTTCTCGAATGTCACCGTCTCCGGGTCACACGGTATGGGCGTCGGCGACCGTGAGCGCCTGATCGAGGATGGCGAGTCCCTCCTTGGCCTCGGCCTCGCTGATGGTGCAGGGCGGGACCACGTGCAGGCGGTTGAAGTTCACGAACAGCAGCAGTCCGGCGGCCCTGGCGGCGGCGACGGTCTCGTTCATGGCCGGGCTGGTGCCGCCGTAGGGCGCCAGGGGTTCGCGGGTGGCGCGGTCGCGGACCAGCTCGACGGCCCAGAACACGCCGAGTCCGCGGACCTCGCCGACGCTCGGGTGCCGCTCGGCCAGTTCCCGCAGGCCCGGGCCGATGACGCGCTCGCCCATGTCGGCGGCGTTCTCGACGATGCCCTCCTCGCGCATGGCGGTGATGGTCGCGACGGCCGCGGCCGTGGCCAGCGGATGCCCGGAGTAGGTGAGCCCGCCCGGATAGGCGCGGTCGTCGAAGGTGGCCGCGATGTGCGGTGCGATGGCGACGCCGCCCAGCGGCACATACCCGGAGTTGACGCCCTTGGCGAAGGTGAGCAGGTCCGGCGCCACGTCGAAATGGTCGATGGCGAACCATTCTCCGGTGCGGCCGAAGCCCGACATCACCTCGTCGGCGATGAACACGATGCCGTACTTGTCGCACAGTTCGCGCACGCCGGCCAGGTATCCCGGGGGCGGCACCATGATTCCGGCCGTGCCCGGTACCGATTCCAGAATGACGGCCGCGATGGTGCTCGGCCCCTCGAGCGCGATGGTCTGCTCGAGGTGCTGCAGCGCCCGTTCGGTCTCCTCGGCCTCGGTGGCGGCGTGGAAGTGTGAGCGGTACAGGAACGGCCCGAAGAAGTGCACGACTCCGGCATTGCCGTGGTCGTTCGGCCAGCGCCGCGGGTCGCCGGTCAGATTGACCGCGGTCTCGGTGCCGCCGTGATACGACCGGTAGCGCGCGAGCACCTTGTACCGCCCGGTGTGCAGCCGGGCCATGCGCACCGCGTGCTCGACCGCGTCCGCGCCGCCATTGGTGAAGAAGATCCGGTTCAGCTCACCGGGGGTGCGTTCGGCGATGAGCCGCGCCGCCTCCGAGCGGGCGTCGTTCACGTAGGCCGGGCCGATGGTGCACAGCGTGGCCGCCTGCTCCTGGATGGCGGCCACCACCTTCGGATGCTGGTGTCCGATATTGGTGTTCACCATCTGCGAGGAGAAGTCGAGCAGCCGGTTGCCGTCGCCGTCCCACACGTAGCAGCCCTGGGCGGCGGTGATCACCATGGGATCCAGCGACTTCTGCGCGGACCAGGAGTGGAAGACGTGCTTGCGGTCCAATTCGTAGGCGCGGGCGGCTTTTTCGCGGGCCGCCTCCGGGGTCAGCCCATTGGGCAGGGTCATCGCGGACTCCGTTCAGTGGTTCTGGGGGAAGCCGAGGTTCAGGCCGCCGTGGCTGGGATCGAGCCAGCGGGTGGTGACGGCCTTGGTGCGGGTGAAGAAGTGCACGCCGTCGGTGCCGTGCGCATGCGAATCGCCGAACAGGGAGTTCTTCCAGCCTCCGAAACTGTAGTAGGCCATGGGGACCGGAATGGGGACATTGATGCCGACCATGCCGATCTCGACCTCGTTGTGGAAGCGCCGGGCCGCACCGCCGTCATTGGTGAACAGGGCGGTGCCGTTGCCGTAGGGGTTGGCGTTGACCAGGGCCAGCGCCTCGTCGTAGCTGTCCACGCGGACCACCGACAGCACCGGGCCGAAGATCTCGTCGGTGTAGACGCTCATGTCGGTGGTGACGTGGTCGAGAATGGTGGGGCCCAGCCAGAATCCGTCGGCCGCGCCGTCGGCGGCCACCGCGCGGCCGTCGAGAACCACGGTGGCGCCGGAGGATTCGCCCGCCGCGATGTAGGACGCCACCTTGTCACGGTGCGCCTCGGTCACCAGCGGGCCCATATCGGTGCCGCGGGTGCCGTCGCCGGTGCGAATGGTCTTGGCGCGCTCGGTGATCCGCGCCACCAGGTCGTCGGCGATGTCGCCCACCGCCACCAGCGCGCTGATGGCCATGCAGCGTTCACCGGCCGAGCCGAAGCCCGCGTTCACGGCGGCGTCGGCGGCCAGGTCCAGATCCGCGTCGGGCAGCACCACCATGTGGTTCTTGGCCCCGCCGAGGGCCTGCACGCGTTTGCCGGCGGCGGTGCCGTGCTCGTAGACGTACTTGGCGATCGGGGTGGAGCCGACGAACGACACCGCCTTGATCGCGGGGTTCGCCAGCAGTTCGTCCACCGCCACCTTGTCGCCCTGGACCACATTGAAGACCCCGTCCGGCAGCCCGGCCTCGCGCCACAGCTCGGCCAGCCACAGCGACGGCGAGGGGTCCTTCTCGCTCGGCTTGAGCACCACGGTGTTGCCGGCCGCGATGGCGACGGGGAAGAACCACATGGGCACCATGGCCGGGAAGTTGAACGGCGAGATGATGGCCACCGGGCCCAGGGCTTGCCGCACGGAGAAGATGTCGACCTTGGTGGAGGCGTTCTCGGTGTAGCCGCCCTTGAGCAGATGCGGTATGCCGCAGGCGAATTCGACGACCTCGAGGCCGCGGGTGACCTCGCCCATCGCGTCGGCGAGCACCTTGCCGTGCTCGCTGGTGATGAGGGCCGCCAGCTCCTCCTTGCGCTCGTTGAGCAGTTCGCGGAAGCGGAACAGCACCTGGGTGCGCTTGGCCAGGGAGGCGTCGCGCCAGGCGGGGAACGCGGCCACGGCGGATTCGATCACGGTGCGGACGTCGGCCGCGGAGGCCAGGGCGACCTGTCCGGTCACCACGCCGGTCGCGGGATTGGTGACCGGTGCGGTCGCCGTGCTGGAACCGGTGAAGGACTTGCCGTCGAGCCAGTGTGCGATGGTCTGCATATCTCCTCGATTCCGTGAGTGTCCGTCCCTACTCTGCGCCATTACCCGCCGGTTGATTCCCGACGTTGTGTATCCATTTTCCAACTTCGTATTACGATTCGTCGGTGCTCCTCTCCGTTGCTGATGTGCTGGCCATGCCGGTCGTGCGGGCCGGGCAGCCGCAGGTCGTGGGCGGCGGTCCGCTGGATCGGCCGGTGCGGTGGGTGCATGTGAGCGAGCTGCCGGACGTGGCGAAACTACTGGTGGGACGGGAATTGATTCTCACCACCGGACAGGCGCTGGCCGGTAGCGACGCGGCCACCGTGGCCTACCTGCAATCGCTGGCCGCGGCCGGGGTGTCCGGGCTGGTCATCGAATTGGGTACCTACGTGCGGGAATTGTCGCCGGTGGTGGCCGAGACCGCCGACCGGGTGGGGTTGCCGACCGTGGCGCTGCACCGGGTGGTGCGGTTCGTGGAGGTCACCGAGGCGGTGCACCGGGTGATCGTGGCCGACCAGTACGCGGAGCTGGAATTCGCGCGCACGGTGCACGAGACGTTCACGGCGTTGAGCGTGCGGCGGGCGTCGCTGGCCGAAATCGTGAAAACCGCTGCCGGGATGCTGGACGCCTCGGTCGTGCTCGAGGACCTGGCGCATCGCGTGCTGGCCCTGACCGCGCGCCACACCGGCACCTCGGCCCTGCTCGAGCACTGGGAGACCACCTCCCGGCTGCTGCCCGACACCGACCCGAATGTGGTTCCCGTGGGCCCGCATACACAGCGCTGGGGCCGGCTCATCCTGCGCTCCAGCCGGGTGCCCACGGCCCGCGCGCGCATGGTGCTCGAACGCGCCGCGCAGACACTGACCCTGCACCGGATGATCGAGCGCGACCGCTTCGGGCTGCACCGGCAGGCCCAGACCGGGCTCATCGACGATATGGTCAACGGCCGTCTCACCGACGAGCGTGACGCCGTGGCGCTGGCGGCGGCGCTCGGGCTGGCCCGCCGCGCCCGCTATGTCCCGCTCGCGGTGGAGGTCGCGGCGGCGGCCGAAGCCGATCCGGTGGCGCAGCAACGCCGTACGGCCACACTGCTCGACGCGGCGCTGCACGGGGTGGCGCTGGCCAAGGCCACCGCGCTGGCCGCGCCCGACCACGGCAATCGGGTCACCATCGTGCTGGGTGTCTCCCGGAGCGGCGACCTGGACAGCGCGCTCACCGCGATCTGCTCGGCCATGCTCGCCGAGATCCGCCGCGTGGCGGGTGTGGAGCGCGCCGTCATCGGCGCCGGCGGTGAATCGGACTCCCTCCTCGACACCGCGCGTGAGCTGGCCCAGGCCGCGCACGTCGCCGAAGTCGCTCTCTCCCTGGACCCTTCGGTCCCGCGCCCGTTCTATCGCAGCGGCGACGTCCGCCTGCGCGGCCTGCTGTCGCTCATCCGCGACGAGCCGGGTGTCCAGCGCTTCGCCGAGACCGAGCTGAGCGCCCTGCTGCGCCACGACATCCGCAATGCCGCCGACCTCACCCGCACCCTGCGCCAATTCCTCGACCTGGCGGGCAACAAGACCGAACTCGCCAAACGCCTCAATATCAGCCGGCCCACCCTCTACGACCGCCTGTCGCGCATCGAACGCATCCTCGACGTCGATCTCGACAACGGCGAGACCCGCACCTCCCTCCACACCGCTTTGCTCATCCGAGACCTGGTCGCTGCCCCCGAACCCCGCTGACCGCCGCCCCGGCGAGATCCTCCGACGTGAATTCCGTGGTAGGGGGCTGGCCCGAGAAGCGCTGTGCGCCAGCGCATTCTCGAGGCGGTGATCCGGATCGCCGCCCGTCATCCAGGTATGTCGCCGGCCTGGCCTTCGAACCGGCGGTGCCTCCGACGTGGGTCGGTGGGCTCCGGGCAGAGCGCATCGGAATGACCGGGAGCGGTTGAGGTCCGTGCGTTGGGGGGCCAGGTCCGGCCCGGGCATACTGGCCGCGTGGAGTTCGGGATTCTGGGTCCGATCGAGGCGCGACGGGCCGATGGGGGCCCGTTTCCGATCGGGGGTCCGCAGGTGCGGGCCTTGCTGGCGGTGTTGGCGTTGGATGCCGGGCGGGTGGTCGGGCGGGAGCGGCTGATCGACGACCTGTACGGGTCGGAGCCACCGGGGGATGCGGGACATGCGTTGCAGTCGCAGGTGTCGCGGCTGCGGCGGGCGCTGCGCACTGGTGTGGGGGACGGCGAGTTCGTCGAGTCGGCCGGGGCGGGTTATCGATTGGCGGTCGACCCGGAGTCGGTGGATGCGCTCCGATTCGCGCGGCTGGCGGCGCAGGGGCGGAAAGCCTTGCGGGACCGGGATTCCGGCGCGGCGATGACGCTGCTGGATGAGGCGCTCGGATTGTGGCGCGGTCCGGCGCTGGCCGATGTGCGGGACGCACCCTTCGCCGAGAGTCAGGGTGCGCGGCTGGACGAGGCGCGGCTGGCCGCCGAGGAGGATCGGGCCGAGGCGGCGCTGGCGGTGGGGGATCCGCAGGCGGTGGTGGCGACACTCTCGGAATTGGTTGCGGCACATCCCCTCCGGGAGCGGGCACGTGCTCTGCTCATGCGCGCCCTGTACGCGGCCGGCCGTCAGGCCGAGGCGCTGGAAACCTTCGAAGCGGGACGGCGGCTGCTCGCCGACGAGCTCGGGGCCGATCCCTCGGCCGAGCTCATGGACGCCCACCTGGCGATCCTGCGCGCGGATGAGGTTGCGGCCGTGTCGAATCGGCGGCTGCCCACCCCTCTCACCAGTTTCGTCGGCCGGGAGGACGAACTCGCGCGGCTGGTGCCACTGGTCGCCCAGGCCCGCCTCGTCACCCTGATCGGCCCCGGCGGCACCGGGAAGACGCGCCTGGCGCTGGCGGCGGGCGGCCGGGTCCGCGGCGACGTCTGCTTCGTCGAATTGGCGCCGCTGGTGGACGGTGTGCAGGCGGCCCAGGCGATCGCGAGCGCCCTGGGCTGTCGCGACCTGTCGGCGCATGCGGCCCCCGCACCACGCGATTTCGAGTCGCAGCTGGTCGCCATGCTCGCCGACCGTCCGCTGCTGCTCATCCTCGACAATTGCGAGCACGTCGTCCTCGATATCGCCCGCCTCGCACACCGCCTGCTGGTCGCGTGCCCTGGCCTGCGGATTCTCGCCACCAGCCGCGAGGCGCTGCGGGTCACCGGCGAAACGCTGTTCCCCGTCCCCCAATTGCCCATGGCCCCACCGGATTCGCCGTTGGCCGACCAGCTGGCCGCTCCGGCGGTGCGCCTGTTCGCCGACCGGGCCGCCGCGGTCCGTCCCGGCTTCCTCCCGGACGCGGGCACCATCGACCTGGTCGCCCGCATCTGCCGCCGCCTCGACGGCCTCCCGCTCGCCATCGAGCTCGCCGCCGCCCGCCTGCGCACCCTCGACCTCCCCGAGATCGACGCCCGCCTCACCGACCGCTTCCGCCTGCTGGCCCGCGGCGACCGCACCGCCGAACCCCGCCACCAGACCCTGCAGGCCGTGGTGGCCTGGAGCTGGGAACTCCTCGACCCCGCCGAACAGCAACTGGCCCAGCGCTTCTCGGTCTTCGCGGGCGGCGCGACCACCGAGCAGGCCCGCCGGGTGTGCGACATCGACGATGTCGACGACCTCCTCGCCGACCTCACCGACAAATCCCTCCTGGACATCGCCGCCGGCCGCTACCGCATGCTCGAAACCATCCGCGAATTCGCCCGCACCCGCGCCATCGAATCCGGCGACCACGAGAAAACCCAACGCGCCCACGCCGAATACTTCGCCGACACAGCCGAAACCACGGACCCCCTACTACGCACCGACACCCAACTCCAACACCTGGCCCGCCTCACCACCGACCACGACAACCTCCAGTCCGCCCTGCACTGGTCCGCCACCGCCGACCCCGCCCTCGCCGCCCGCCTCATCGCCGCCCAAGCCTGGTACTGGTGGCTGACCGGCCACTCCGGCGACGGCCCCGCCCTCGCCAACCGCCTGCTACCCGAACTGAATTCGGCGGTACGTCGGCCGGCCGCCGCCGCCCGGCCTCACGATCAGCCGGTGCGCCGTGATGACGTTGGCGACCGCCGAGACGCAGACCTCCACGAGGCTACGACGCTGATCACTCCCACTGCGGCGCCCAGGTCGGATGCGCGCCCTCCAGGCGAGGAGCGGCGCGTGCCGTTCGTTGCGGAAACCGCTGCTGGGCATGATGCACCGGGAGTGGGGTCGAGCGTCGCCGCGGAGGCTCGCATATCCCGGCCCGAGTGGCTGGTTGCCGTGGATGCGGAGCAATACGCGCTGGTGGTGGCGGTGGCGGCGCGGGGACGGGATGATCTCGCGGCCGAGGTCGAGCGGGCGGCGGCGGGGGTTGCGGCGCAGGAGCATCCGATGCGGCAGCCGCATCTGATCTTTCTGCTCGCGCTCGCGGGTGGTTTGCTGCCCGGGGAGCCTGCGGAGTTGCGCCGGCTGTTCGGGGCGGATGACTGGTCGCAGGCGTTTCTGCGGCTGGGGGACGGGATGGCGTTGTTCATGTCCGGGCAGGTCGACGAATCCGAGCCGGAGTTCGCGGCGGCGCTGGCGGGGTTCCGGCGGATCGGGGACCGGTGGGCGATCGCGGCCGCATTGGACAAGCTGGCGGCCGTGGCCGAGCGGCGCGGCGATCGGGCCGCCTCGCTGGCTCTGATCGATGAGGCAATCGCGGTGAACACCGAATTGGGTTGGGCCGCGGACACTGCCGACCTCTTGACCCGTCGCGGCGATATCCACCTCGGTGGGGCGGCGGAGCGGGATGCCGAAGCGGCCCGCGCGGATTACGAACGGGCAGCGGAGCTGTCGCGGACCCACGGCGCGATCGACATGTACGCCGGTGCACTTCGCGGCCTGGGGGATATCGCTCGTGCCGAGGACCCGGCCGCAGCGCGGAACCTCTACCGGTCGGTGCTGGAGATCCCGGCCGGAGGTTCGATCGCCATCACCGAGGCGCACGAGCGAGCGCGGGAGGGTCTCGCACTGTTGAACGACGCCTGAAATCGCAGGTCAGGGTGCTGGTGAGGGCCGGTGAGCCGACGGTGAGGGGTTGGTGAGCGCCCCGGCCGAAGCTTTGTGACATGACCAGCACACAGCAGTTCGCCAACAAGACCGTCCTCATCTCCGGCGCCAGCGTCGCCGGCCCGGCCCTCGCCTTCTGGCTGAAGAAGTACGGCTTCACCGTCACCGTCGTGGAGCAGGCTCCGGCCCTGCGCGAGGGCGGGTACAAGGTCGATATCCGCGGCGTGGCAATGGAAGTCGTGGAGCGGATGGGGCTCACCGACGAGATCCGCAAGGCCTCCACCGATATGCGCGGCGGTGCGTGGGTGGACGCGACCGGCAAGGCGATCGCCACCCTCGGACCGGACCTGATCGGCATGCGTTCGCCCGGCGACGACGAGGTGCTGCGCGGCGACCTGGCGCGAATCCTGTTCGACGCCGGCAAGAGCGGCGTCGACTACCGGTTCGGCGACGCCATCACCGAGCTGATCGAGCACGCGGACGGCGTCGAGGTGCACTTCCGCCACGCGGCTCCCCAGGTGTTCGACCTGGTGATCGGCGCGGACGGCATGCATTCCACGGTGCGCCGCAGCGTCTTCGGCGCGGAGGAGCAGTTCGCCCGGCACACCGGTATGGCCGCCTGTGTCATCTCGGTGCCGAACTACCTGGACCTCGACCACTGGGAGCTCATCCACGCCGCCCCCGGCAAGGTCGTGCAGGTGTACAGCACGCAGCGCTCGGCGGCCAAGGCGCAGTTCATCTTTCCCGCTCCCGAGCAGCTGCCGGACCGCCGCGACACCGCCGCACAGCAGCGGCTGGTGGCCGAGGTCTTCGCCGGCGGCGGCTGGGAGACCTCGACCCTGCTCGACGCCATGCCGGACTCGCCGGACTTCTATTTCGACACGGTGAGCCAGATCCACCTGGAGCGCTGGACCTCGGGCCGCGTCGCGCTGGTCGGCGACGCCGCCTACTGCCCGTCCCCGCTGTCCGGGCAGGGCACCAGCATGGCCCTGGTCGGCGCGTACGTACTGGCCGGTGAGCTGCGCGCCGCCGCCGGCGACCACCGCGTCGCCTTCGCCGCCTACCAGGAGCGCATGCGTGAGTACGTCGACGAGAACCTGACCCTCGGCTGGAACAACGCCACCCAGATGGTCGCCGGCGACGCCCGTGCCCTGCGCATGCAGATGACCATGATGCGCATGCTGCGCTGGATGCCGTGGAAGGGCATGGCCCTGCGCCCGATCATGAAGCCGATCGAGAAGGCCGCCAATGCCATTCGACTCGAGCGGTACTGACCGGGGCGCGGTGTCGGCATCAAAGGGGGCGCGGTGTCGTCATCGAGTCTGATCCGGGACGGTCAGGGTTCATTCTCCGGGTGGATCCCTGATGCGGGCCGATCCCGTTTGATGGTTATCTCGAACTGGAAGGGAGTCCGACGTGACCATCGCCGTGTACACCACCTGGGCGTGGATGGCATTCGAGATCGCGCTGCGAGTGCGGGATCGCATGCGCGGCACCGGCTCCACCGCCGGGGACGGCCACACCAGGCTCCTCATCTTCGTGCTCGTGGCCGCCGCCATGACGGTCGCCAGCTTCGCCGGAATCCTCCTCCCGGCCGACAGCCCGCTGCGTTTTCCCGGACCGGTCCTGCCGTGGCAGATCCTCGGCGTCGCTCTCATGTGGCTGGGCCTGGTCGTGCGAGCCTGGGCGATCGCGGTGCTGGGCAAGCACTTTCGCACCACCGTCGAGGTGGACCAGGACCAGCCGGTCATCAGCACCGGCCCGTACCGCTGGATCCGGCACCCCTCCTACACCGGCATCCTGCTGCTGACGCTGGGTTTCGGCCTGGCCGCCGGCAACTACGTGTCCCTGCTGCTCACCACCGTGGTCCCGGTCTACGCGTTCCTGCGCCGGATCACGCTCGAGGAGAAGACGCTGGTGGCGACCCTGGGCGCGTCCTACGAGACCTACCGGCACACGACCAAGCGCCTGGTCCCCGGCGTCTGGTGACCTCAGGCGGGGTCGGCGCCCATCGGGTTCGGGTAGGGAACCTCGCCGCTGCGGACCACGGCGCGGGCGGCGGGGGTGAGGGCGGACAGCATTTCGAGGATGCCCGGGACGCCGCGGTAGGCGGTCATGGCCAGGGCATCGGTGCGGGCCTCGACGTGTGCGCGCAGGGCGCTGCCGGCCTCGGTGATGCCCTCGGCGTTCAGCAGGCCGCGCTCGGTGAGCCGCTCTCGCGCTGCCTTCCAATCGGTTTCGCTCCAGCCGCGATTGTCGCGCCACAACTGCGCGGGGGTGCCGGTGGACGCCGAGAACAGTACGTGCGCCTCGCAGCCATCGATGCCCTCACTCAGCAGGCATGCCACATGGCCGTCACCGCGGTGTTCGCGCAGCGCCGTGACCGCCTGCCAGAGCGCGTGGACGGAGTCGTCCGGGGTGGGCAGGTCGCGATTGGCGGCGAAGAGCGGGCGGCCCGCCGCCGGCGCAGTGGCAATGGCCTGCTGCAGGCGCGGGACGGCGCGGGCGGCGATGTCGGCGATATCGGGCACGACGGTGCGCAGGACCGCGGCCGCGGCGATGGTGCGGGTGGCGATGATCGCATCCGGTGCGGCGAAACCCCAGGCGTCCGGAATGGCCCGCCGGACCATGGCCGGATGGAAGTTGTAGAAGGTCGCCTCCACGACCGAGGGTCCGACCGCGCCGAGCGGGGCGGAGCGCGACGCGAAGTAGCCCATCCAGAAGCCGCGCAGGCCAACGGCTTTGTTGGCGGCGATGCAGTCGGCGGCGAAATAGGTGACGGCGTGCAAGGGCTCCAGCACGCGCCACACCTCACGGGCGAGGTCGTTTTCCATGTACCCACCCTAGTAGCTGAGTTCAGTTAACTGAAGCCAGATTGGTGACGCGATCCGCTGCGGTGTGCGAATCGAAATGGCTGTGCGCCATACGATCCGTAAAGCATCGGAACGTGTTTCCGGCTGACTGTAAGAATAGTGACCTGAGTCACTCCTTTGGTTTCTGCTGGTAACTCCGTTTCATATCCAGGCAACATTCCAGCCCGAACATTCCTCGCAGGTCAGTCGACCAAGATTGAGGAGCTTCACCATGGAATCGAGTGCACCAGTCGTACTTTCCGGGCGATCGGACACATCCGCAGCGGGGGTGTCGCGGCTCAAACCCAATGTGGTCGGTCTGCTCGGCGTGGTGTTCATGGCCGTCGCGACGGCCGCGCCCATCACCGCCATGACCGGCAATGTGCCGTTCATGATGTCGGCCGGCAGCGGAATCGGCACGCCCGCGGCGTTTTTGATCGCCATGGTGGTGCTGGCCATCTTCACCGTCGGCTACACCACCATGGCCAAGCACATCACCACCACCGGCGCGTTCTACGGTTTCATCTCCTACGGACTGGGCCGCACCGCGGGCCTGTCGGCCGGGCTGCTGGCCACCTTCGCCTACATGGTGTTCGAGCCGTCGCTGATCGGCATCTTCTCGAGCTTCGCGCACAACACCGTCTCCGATCAGGTGGGCGTGAACATTCCGTGGTGGGTGTTCGCCATCCTGATGCTGGTGATCAACGGCCTGGGTACCTGGTTCGGCGTCGCCGTGGCCGAGCGGCTGCTCATCGTGCTGCTGGTCACCGAGGTGACCGTGCTGACGGTCATGGGCCTGTCGGTGCTGCTGCACGGCGGCGGGCCGGACGGGTTGTCGCTGGCCCCGATCAATCCGGTCAACGCCTTCCACGGCGCGTCCGCGGGTCTGGGACTGTTCTTCGCCTTCTGGTCGTGGGTCGGGTTCGAATCCACCGCCATCTACGGTGAGGAATCCAAGGATCCGAAGCGAATCATCCCGCGCGCCACCATGATCGCCGTCCTCGGTGTCGGCGTGTTCTACCTGTTCATCTCCTGGATGACCATCTCCGGCAACGGGCAGGGCAGGGCCATGGAACTGGCCGCCTCCGACAATCCGATGAATCTCTTCTTCGCGCCCACCGAACGCTATGTCGGGCACTGGGCCGTGGACGCCATGCAGTGGCTCATGGTCACCGGTTCGCTGGCCTGCGGCATGGCCTTCCACAACTGCGCCTCCCGCTACCTCTACGCGCTCGGCCGCGAGGACGTGATTCCGGCGTGGAAGCGGACGATCGGAAAGACCCACCCGCAGAACGGATCCCCGTACATCGCCGGTCTGGTGCAGACCGTCTTCTCGGCCGTGCTGGTGCTGGCCTTCGGCCTCGCGGGCAAGGACCCCTACGCGAGCCTCTACACGCTGATGGCGGTGCTCGGCACCATGGCGATCCTGATCGTGCAGGCCGTGTGCTCGTTCGCGGTCATCGCCTACTTCCGGAACCACCACCCCGAAACCCGGCACTGGTTCCGGACTCTGGTGGCCCCGCTGGTGGGCGGCGTGGCCATGATCGGCGTGGTGCTGCTGCTGGTCCTCAATATGGACACCGCGGCCGGAAGCGAGGCCGGGTCGCTGATTCTGAAGGCGACACCGTACCTGGTGGCCGCGGTGGCCATCGCAGGTATCGGCTACGCCTTGTACCTCCGGCGCACCGACCCCGGCCGCTACGCGCTGCTGGGCCGGACCGTGCTGGAAGAATCCCACGAGCGCTGAGAGGCGGAAAGTCATGACCGACACCGAGATCCGTCCCGCATATGGCGACCGCGTGATAGCCGTCGAGCCCGGCGGCGACGACTATATCCCTGATGACGCCCGCCACGGTACGCCGCGAAAACTGTTCTGGACGTGGATGTCTCCCAATATGGAGTTCGCCACCGTCTTCGTGGGCGTGCTCGCCGTCACCGCGTACGGCATGAACTTCTGGCAGGCGAGCCTGGGCATCGTCGTGGGTACCGGGCTGGGCGCGGCCGCCCACTACCTGCTGTCGGCGCGCGGGCCCCTGCACGGTGTCCCGCAAATGGTGCTGGGGCGCTTGGCCTTCGGCTATCGCGGCAACGCCCTGCCCGCCGCGTTCATGTCGGTCATGTGCGGGGTCGGTTGGTTTGCCACCAACTCCGTGAGCGGTGCGTTCGCGCTGAATTCCCTGACCGGCATGCCGAAACTGACCGCGCTGCTGGTGATCGTGGTGGTGCAGACCGCCTTCGCCTTCTTCGGCCACAACCTGGTACAGGCGGTGGAACGCATCGCCTTCCCGCTGCTGGCCATTGTGTTCGCCATCGTCACCGTGGTGATCTTCAGCAAAGCCTCGTTGGGCGCGCCCGCACCGGCCGGGGGCGTGGGCGGCATGGGCGGATTCCTGCTCACCGTCGGCACCGCCTTCGGTTACGGCGCGGGCTGGAATCCCTACGCGGCGGACTACTCCCGCTATCTGCCCGCGACGGTGTCACGGGTCGCGACCGGTGCGTACGCCTCGGCGGGCCTCTTCATCTCCTGTGTCTGGCTGGAGGCGGTCGGTGCGGCCTCGGCGACCGTGGCGAGCGTCGCGCAGGGCAGCCCGACCGATGTGTTCACCGCCAACCTGCCGAAGCTGCTGGCGGACCTGACCCTGCTGGCCATCGCGGTGGGCGCGGTGGCCGCCAATGCGCTCAATGTCTACTCGGGCGCAATGGCTTTCGTGACCATGGGCTTCACGTTCTCGGTGCGCACGCAGCGGGCGCTGGTGTCGGCGGCCTTCGGCCTGATCGGGTTCCTGGTCGCCTGGTGGGCGCTGCCGGACGCGGCGGCCAGCTACGAGGGCTTCCTGCTCATCGTCGCGTACTGGATCGGACCGTGGCTGGGTGTGGTGTTCGCCGACGAGTATCTGCGTCGTGGTCAGCGCATCGACCATCTGCTCTACGACCGCGACCACCGCAACTGGGCCGGCGTGGCGTCGTTCCTGGCCGGGCTGGTGGTGTCGGTGCTGCTGTTCTCCAATCAGGAGAAGTTCGTCGGCTTCGCCGCCAAGGCGGTGCCGCAGCTGGGCGACATCACCTTCTTCGTCGGCTTCGTGCTCTCCGGCGCGGCCTATCTGATCGTCAACCGATCCCGGATCGCAGGCGCCGCGGTGGCAGCATGATCGGCATGATCAACGCACAGGATCTGCTGGTCACCGCCTACGAAGAGGCGCAACTCGGGCTACTGGAAGGCGGGATTCCCATCGGGGCGGCCCTGTTCGACAGCGCCGGCAACCTGCTCGGCCGCGGCCACAACCGCCGCGTCCAGAACGACGACCCCAGCGTGCACGCCGAGACCGACGCCTTCCGCAATGCCGGCCGCCGCCGCGACTACCGCGACACCATCATGGTCACCACCCTGTCCCCGTGCTGGTATTGCAGCGGCCTGGTCCGCCAGTTCGGCATCGGCGCGGTCATCGTGGGGGAATCGCGCACCTTCACCGGCGGCCACGAGTGGCTTGCCGCTCACGGGGTTTCCATCACTGTGCTCGACGACCCGGCCTGCGTGGACATGATGACCCGCTTCATCGCGGAACGGCCCGAACTCTGGAACGAGGACATAGGAGTGGCGGAATGACCCCTATCGCGACCGTCGACCTGGACCGCTGGCGCGCAGGCGGCGAGACCGCGGCCACGGTGCTGCGCGAGGTGGACGCGGGCATGCAGCGCGCCGGATTCCTCCTGGTGCGCGGACACGGTGTGCCGCAAGGACTTCCGGCCGACCTGCGGGCGGCGGCCCGGCGCTTCTTCGCACTCCCGCCCGAGATCAAACAGCGGTATGCGGTCTCCGTCGGCGGGCGCGGCTGGATCGGTCCCGGCCTCGAGGCCAACGGCTACGCCGAGGGCACCGAGACCCCGCCGGACCTCAAGGAGACCTTCGCGATCGGCGCGGACACCCGTATCGGCGACGCCCTGATCGACACCGTGTGGTTCCTCGACAACGTCTGGCCCGAGGAGGTGGGCGAGCTGCGCGAGCTGTTCCTCGCCTACACCGCGGCCATGCGCACCCTCTCCGACGAACTGCTCGCGCTCTTCGCCGCCGCACTCGACCTGCCGCACAACCCCTTCGAGGGCCTGGCCAGCCGTCCGACCTGGACCTGCAATATCAACCGCTACCCGCCGCTGGCCGAGGTCGGCCCGCCCGAACCCGGCCAGTTCCGGATCGGTCCGCACACCGATTTCGGCACCGTCACCGTCCTCGACCGCGAACCCGGTGCGGGCGGATTGCAGGTCTACACCGAGGACGGCGGCTGGGCGGACGCGCCCTACGACCCGTCCGCCCTGACCGTGAACATCGGTGATCTGCTGGCCTATTGGAGCGGCCAGCGCTGGCCCGCGGGCCGCCACCGGGTACTCCCGCCCCAGGCGTCCGCACCCGACGAGGACCTGGTGTCGCTCATCTACTTCTACGAACTCGACCACGACGCCCGGGTGATACCCCTCGAGCCGCCCATCGGCCGGGTCTCCGGCCTGACGCCGGTCGTCTCCGCCGAGTTCCTGCGCACCCGCCTCGACGCCATCACCCTCGGCTGAGACCACCCGGCGAGCTCCCACGGCCGTCGCGTGCCGGCGGCCGTGGGAGCGACCTGGACCCGCCCACCCGGTGACCGCCGGCGGATCTCGCGGGAACATTGCCCGCCGCGGCCGCGTTACCAGCGGGCATGACGACGCTCGGACGCCGGCGGATCTCGCGGGAACATTGCCCGCCGCGGCCGCGTTACCAGCGGGCATGACGACGCTCGGATTGATCGGAAGCGGAAATATCGGCGGCACCCTGGCCCGGCTGGCCGTGGCCGCGGGAATCGATGTGGTGCTGAGCAATTCACGAGGGCCGGAGAGCCTGGCGGAGCTGGTGGCCGAACTGGGGGAACGGGCCCGTGCCGCGACCCCGGCCGAGGCGGCCGCCGCGGGAGACATCGTGGTGGTGACGGTACCGCTCAAGGCGTATCAGCAGGTACCGGCCGATCCGCTGGTCGGCAAGGTGGTCATCGACACCAACAACTACTATCCCGGCCGCGACGGCGAATTCGCCGATCTGGACGCGGGTGTGGCCACCAGTTCCGAACTGCTGCAACGGCATCTGCCGCGCTCACGGGTCGTGAAGGCGTTCAACAACATCCTGTTCAAGCATCTGGCCGTGCTGGCCCGCCCCGCCGGGGCAGCCGATCGCACCGCGCTGCCCATCGCCGGTGACGATACCGCGGCGAAAACCGCTGCGGCGGAACTGATCAGCAGGCTCGGCTACGACACCGTCGATATCGGCTCGCTCGCCGACAGCTGGCGCACGCAACCCGAAACCCCCGTCTACGGCACGCCCTACGCCGTCGCCGCGCCGTTCTGGGAGAACGAGGCGGCCCCGGCCGATGCGGAGACGGTGCGCAAGGCGGTCGAAGCCGCCGAACGCTGAAGCCCCCGAAAGGGGCTCCAGCGCAAGGACTCCGGGGCCGGCCGACCATGTCAGGGCGGTCGTCCGGCCCCGGTGGGTCAGTCGTTGCAGATGGCCGTGCGCACCAGGTAGGAGTCGGAGTACCACTTGGCGGAGTTCTCGGCGTCGTCCGGCGTCGCGCCGTAGCCGCCGGTGTACTTGTTCATCGAATCCGAGAAGGCCACCGCGCCGCAGCCGGTGAAGGTGGTGACGGTCGAGCAGCTCGCCTTGGCGCACTTGTCGATGGCGGCCTGGCTCGCCGAGCCCTCGGTGTCGTAGTTCCAGGACCAGCCCAGGTCGCCGTTGTCGGACACCGCGATCGCGCCCCAGGAGCCGGAGGCGGCCTGGGCCGGGGCCGCCGGCAGCACTGCGGCGGCGGTGGCGAAGGCGAGGCCGGACAGGGCGAACAGAGTCTTGCGCATGTTGTTCCTTGCGTTGATCGAACTGGCGCGCGCATCCCGGTGGGGTGGGATGCGCGCGCCGCTGTCGAGTCAAGATCGGCGGGCTTCGAAGACGCGTTAACCGGCAAGTGGTTGGGGCACAGCGTGTCCGGGGTCACGTGGACGGCGGAATCGCACTTCTGGATCGATGGCTGATCGTGCCGGTGGGGATTGGGCTGCGCGGTGGAACCGGCTCTCAGGCGGCCGTTCGGTGTCCCGGCGCCCGGGCGGGGTTTCTTCGCCGGCAAAGTCCGATGTGCGAACGGAGCCCCTTGCGGAGGACCCCTCCTGAGCGGGTTAATTGGTGTTCGAGCATTCCGCCCCCCGCCGGGTCGACCTGCCCAGCGGTCCGAGCGCAATCGAGTGCACTCGGCGAGGTCGTCCGGTACCACTACAGCGGAGGTTGCCATGACCAAGAAATCGAGTGCACTGACAACAGCCCTAGCGATTGCATCCGTCATCGCCGCTGGTGCGGGCGTAGCCACAGCCGAACCGGCAGCTGCCCCCGTGGTGGAGCAACGGTCCGAAGCCATGGCCGGCTATTCCGCTCTACCCTGCTTACCCTGGATCCTTCCGCCCGCCGTCAACGTCGGAGCGTTCTTGATCTGTCTTGTGTAATGCCCTACTCGGCGCTGCGACTGATGAAGTCGAAGGATCCGCCGTCGATGCCCCAGGAGATGATCCGTTCGGGGTGAATTCGGATGACCGCGCGTTCCTGGGGCTGGAACGGTGGCTCCTCGTCATCGAGCGCCTCGGCCGTGCCGCGTACCTCGATGCCGCGAATCACGTATGGCTCCAATGAAACCTGTTGGTCGATCACGAACGACACCCGGCTGCCCGCCTCGACATTGCGGTACTTTCGACTGGCACGCATCCGCATGCCCCCGATGTCGATCGTGCCGTCGGCGTTCACCCGATAGCTGGTCGGGTTGTTCTGCACAACGCCGTCGGGCGACACCGTCGCCAGCCGACCGATCCCGGCCTCCGCGAGGAACTGCTGTTCGTTGCTGGTGAAGGTCATTTCAGTTACTCCTCAGTGAATTCGATATCAGATATGCCCCGGCGATCAGCCGGAAGTTGTTGGGTGCGGGAAGCGCAAGCTGTCGCCTGCCGCGTCCCGCGCGCACAGCCCGGCAATGAACCGGTGATGATGAGCATTTCAGTCTCCCCTTGCTGAAGGCTAGCAGGGCTAGAAACTGGAGCAACGGTAACACCCACTCCAACAGCTTGTCTAGCGTTGCTAGATTTCAGATCGCCACTGCGGGATCGCGCTCGGATCAACAAGCTGCACAAGCCCGTTCCGGCCGAGCGGACGCTGTCGCCCGGCAACCCCCGCCTTGATTGCGGTGATCTGACCTGCCGCCCATCATTGCCACGCACCGAGACCACCCGCAGAAACGCACCCATCTGCGCCTTCCCGCGAGGGTCGCGCGGTGCACGTGGGGGCGAAAGTAGATCGACGTTTGGTGGCGCGATCGGATTGAACTATGGCGTCATCGGGCACTGCCGGGACCGTTCCACATTCCTGACGTGGAGCAGTGAAAGGAGCGCCACCATGACACAGCCCATTCTCATCACCGGTACATCCAGTGGGCTCGGTCGGGCAACGGCCGAACTCTTCCACTCCCGCGGCTGGAACGTCGTCGCGACGATGCGTAACCCTGACGCCGAGCAGGAGCTCACCGAGCTCGACGACCTGCTCGTCACTCGTGGATGCGTTACCGAGCGGATCGGCATCGATGGACACGATCGCGCGAAAGCTGACACTCAGCAAACGGACACTGCAATGCCGGATCGAAGCAGAGTCCACGAGCTTCCAGCAAATTCTCGACATGACCAGGAACGATCTGGCCAAGCACTACCTCGGGAACACAGGCTTGTCGGGCGCCGAGATCTCGTTTCTCCTCGGCTTCAGCGAACCCAATTCGTTCTACCGCGCGTTTCGCGTATGGACAGGAACGACTCCGGACAAACTCCGACGCACCCTTACCCCGCACGAGAACTTCCGAATTACGGTGTAGGCGACCCACACCGAAGTGCGTTGGCTGCGGCCGCTTTCCGGCACCTCGGTAAGCGGGATACGGTGACCGCCTCGACCACAACGCACTCTATTTGCCGCTGACCGAAGCGGTTAGCGCGGGACGACGGAAGATCAACTGGCCGTGTCCATCCGAGGCCGACCGAACGCACCTAATCAGCGTGGGCGCGATTCGAACCGGCCAGGATGGCATCTGGTCGGTGCGAGTCAGGCGCAGGGCTGGGTGCCGGCGGCTGCTACCGGCAGCCACATCTCACCGGCATAGCCGGGCAGAACCACTCCGTCGGGGAAGCCGGGCTGGGCGCCGGTGTCGTACTGGCCGGTCAAGTGGTGATATCCGGCCGTCGTGGGTGTCCACTTCATGGTGACGGTGCTGCCGCTGATCGTCGTGGCGCCGGTGGCCGTCCCGTTGTCGGATACCCACGCATTGCGAGTGTGGGATCCCGCGCTCAGGCTCTGCAACAGGGCCGAACCCGACGAAACCGCCAGCGAGGCCGGGATGTTCGAGATGGTCACGGTGAGTGTGCATCCCACCTCGGGGCTCCCGTGGACCGTCGTGCAGAGCGACGCGGATGCGTCGCCACACGCCTTGGGGTCCGTACTCGCGGTGCCGCCGACCTCGACGGTGACAGTACCGAAGTCGGTGTACGGCGGGAGGCTCGGGTTGCCGTTGCCGTACCCGATGCCCAGCACATGGGTGCCCGGAGTCAGCGGAGTCCACTGGATGGTCTCGGTGGACGTCGTACCGCTGCAGGGGGTGCCCGCCCCAAGGCTCGATGTGACGGTCCAAGCGGACCGGATGGTCACGCCGCCGACGGTGTCCGACAGCCCCGGGCTTTGGCATCCGGACACCGGGACAACGACATTGTAGGTCTGCCCGACTTGAAAGTTGCTGCCCTGCACGGTCATTCCCGTTCCCGCAACGTCGGCGTGAGCCGTTACGGCGCTGAGCGCGGTCAGGGCGGAAGCTGTGGCGGTGATACCGGCCGCAGCGAGGGTGCGAGCTGATGTCCGGGTACGCATGATGCGGTCATTCTCGATTCGGCAACGCTGACTAGAGCGGGGTGATCATTTGCGAATAGCACTGTTCACTGATCGGCATCCCGTCGCATGCCCCCGCTTTTTGGGGCCATGTTTCACGCCCGCGAACTGACCTGTGCAGGTTATGAATCGGTTGGTCCCGGCGGATCGTCTGCGGCGCAGCGCCCGAGTTTCACCGTGCTACAGCAATGCTTCACGCACCGCTGGCAGGCACCTCGCCGGCTCGACCTGTAATGGCCGATTATCTGCGGTAAATCGCTAGAGCTGGTTTTGCATGAACGTACAGATCCGCTGCTACGCGGCAGGATCGGATCAACCTGCGCACCCCACCGAGGTCTGTTCTCTTCCGAGAGCTACTCTCGCACGAATATCCCTCAACCCCTGACAGCACCCGGGAGCTGGATCGGGTGCCCGAGCGGTACCGGCGGGCACTGTATCTGCGCGGAGTCCGCACCGTGGGCGATCTGCTCGAGCTGTCAAACACCCGGCTGCGGTCGCGCGGGCGAAGTTCGGCGAGCACCGCGTCACGATCATCGCCCATGCCCGCGCCCGCTAGCGGACCGGGCCTGGGTGAAGCACGCGGGGTAGTCGGCACGATCGGTCACGGCCACGCCCCATGTCGTCACCGTCCGGGCCTGCCGGGGAGCCGAGTACCTGCCAGCTCCATCACTCGTGGGGTCGATGCGCCTGCTCGCGCCCATCCTTCGGACACTGCAATCCGGACATGCGTGCAGGCGCATCTTTACATCGGCGTCCGTGTGCGAGTGTCGGCGCCTGGCGGTCGTATTGAACGCTCTACTAGTCCCAATCGAACCAATCGAAGAACTCGAACGGCAGTAGATGCTTGAACCATCCCGGAGGGATTCCCCAGCCCGGAGGGAAGAAGAAGTGCTTACTGTCCCAGCCGTGGTCCCAGTGCTGATCGACAGGGGTGGGGGTGTAGTTGGTGACCACATCGGCCTGGACCGGCACGGTCACGGCGGTGACCGGAGCCACCGCAATCGCACCGGCGAGGACGGCCCGAGCCACCGTTTGCCTGGTCATTGCGAACATTGCTGATCCTTCTAATGATCCATTCAACTCGATTGCACCAGGGCTATCCCCGCGCAACGTGCGCGGAAGATTACTCGGTCGACTGCTACCGAATCAGCGGTGGAAATACTGGCCGATAGATCCGCAGCACGGCGAATAGCACAGGCGCGCCACAACCATAACCCCGCCAGATTCTTCCGAGCAATTGATCGCTGCCTTTATCTGGGGTTCCGGTAGCAATCACCGAGAATCCAACGAAGTGCTGGCCGACCGGGTGCGGTACGACCCCGAGGCTGGGATGTTCGTCGCCTACGGGGCGGACGCCGAGGCGCTCCAGCAGCTCGGGGCGCTGTTGCAGGAGGCGGTTCGAGATCCAGCGGTACTGTCCGGGTATATCTCGGCCGGCGACTCCGAATGGTTCTCGATAGAGCACGTTCAGGCTCATCCTGGCCGGGATCCAGTCCTACCACCATTCTCTGAACGGTCGCATTGAGCGCTGTTCGAATCGGCAAAATGGTTGATGTCGGTGCCCGCGTCTATGTTCGGCGCGGGAGGACAGCATGAGTAAGACCGAGATCGTGTACGAGACCGGGGACGCCACCGCACCCGGCACTGCTGGACCCGCGATCATCGCGCACATCTGCAACGATCTCGGCCGCTGGGGCAAGGGCTTCGTCGTCGCTGTGTCGACACGATGGCCGGAACCCGAACGGGCTTACCGCGACTGGCACCGGCAGCGCGACGCCAACGACTTTGCCTTGGGCGCGGTACAGCTCGTCCAGGTCGCACCGAATCTGCACGTGGCCAACATGATCGGCCAGCACGGCATCCGTTCCCGCGCGGGCAGTCCGCCGATCCGCTACGACGCCGTCGACCAGAACCTGGAGAAGCTAGCTGATTTCGCGGCGGCGTCGGATGCCTCGGTGCACATGCCACGCATCGGCTGCGGTCTGGCCGGCGGAACCTGGGACCGGATCGAGCCACTCATCCGTAACCGCCTATCCAGCCGTGGCATCACCGTCGTCGTATATGACCTGGAATGACTCCGGTGCCCGTATCGGACCGTCCGCAACTGGCGAATGTCGTGCATTCGCCCTGCCATGACGCCCGGGCGTCATCCTCCTTTTCGAGCTAGGCTCGCGAGCGGAACGCCAATCGCACCAACGGCATTCGGCATGGCAAGTAATGGAGGGGGAACCATGAAGGAGTCCGACAGGTTGGTTCGGGCAGACTTACGGATAGGGGGTCGGCGACGCACCTTCACGCTGCGCCTTCCCAACCGCGCAACCGGCACGGGGGAGATTCCGCTGGTGCTCGCATTGCATGGTCGGGGTGGCACCGGGCAGATGATGCGACACATGACCGGGTTCGACTCCAAGGCAGACCACTGGAGTATGGCCGTCGCGTATCCGGATGGGTATCGCCGTAACTGGGCCGACGGCCGAAATGGCGACGATGTTGGGGCCGACGCCGAACGCGACGTAGATTTCCTGCGTGCCGTGATCGATTGGTCGGCGCAGCGGCATGGAACGATGATCAGACGATCGTGGTCGGTATGTCGGCTGGTGGGTTCATGGGACACCACGCAGAATATCGACGCCACCGACGAGATCTGTAAATTCGCACTCCCAAGACTCACCCCCGCGTCGAAACGTCAACTGTGACTTCGGAATCCACCCATCGGCATTCGCAGGTAAGGCGACATGTCACCAACCGGCGGCCCGAGACCACCACACAGAACATCCGCTACTGCCGCATACCGCGCTGACCGAACCGGCCAGCGCCGGGCATCGGAAGATCAACTGGCCGTGCCGATCCGAGGCCGGCTGAACGTCCGCCACTGCCGAGTTCAGGATGCGCTCACTGCGTGGTGGGCATGGCCAGCAGTCCGGCGAGGCCATCGCGGCCGGCCTAGTCCTCGGCTTCCTGGGCGAGCATCCGCATGTACCGGTGGAGGAATTCACCGTCCGCGACGGGGCCGGTGCGGTCGAGCCAGTAGTCAGCGATGACCGACGGAGCGAGTAGGTCAACGGCAATGATCGCCCGCCGGAGCAGTTCCAGACGCGCGGGGTCTTTGGTGTCGGCCCGAAACCAAATACTCTCGACCAGAGGCTCATCGCCGTTCAACTTGATGAAACAGGACGCGTCCACGCCGTAGCAGTAGGCGTCATCCTCGTAGATGCCCATCGGGTCCCGTCTACTCTCGTCGAACCCTGCCGACGCCGTCGCGACGAACCGCCGGACCCGCGGCATGATCGGTGCCAGTACCGCATCGACCTGTGCGAAGGTCAGCCCTGCCTCCGCGTAGTCGTGCTCGGGCGCCACGATCTCGTGCACATCGGTCCAGCCGATGCCGTCCGGCGCGCGGTTGGCACCGCTCGCGACCTCGCTCGCACGCAAGTCGCCCGCCACTTCGGTGGCGGACGCCAGAGGGTGAAGGCAGCGCATGCCCCACTCGTCCTCGTGGATATGAATCTTCGTCACGGCGGCGAACTCGTCGGTCACGCGGCCCACCCTGTCATGGAACGCGCACTACCGACACCAGACCGCCCCTGCGGCACACACTTCAGGCCAGCAGCAACGACGTGTAATGCCGCTGATCGTACTGACCGAACCGGTCGGAGTGTGATCGCTTACGGGATGCAGTCGTAGCCGTTGACGTAGGCAGGAGCATTCGCGATGTTGCCGGAGATGGCGAGGAACTCGATGGGCTTGCCGTCGAGGCCAAGGGGCGCTGGAGGTTGCTTTCCGCAGCTGTAAGTGATGGGTGTCGGGCTGCGTTGGGTGATCTGCCAGGGAGAGATCCAGTCGGCGCGAGACGCCCGGTGTGATCAGCGCGCCAGGTCCGGGTGCGCCCGACCGGTGACTACGGGCATGTCGACGAAGGTCAGCAGGCCGGGTTCGGCAGCACAGACGTAGGGGATCGAGTTCACGCAGTGCGCCGCGGTCACGACGATGCCGGGGTTGCGCTGCAGGCCGGCCGCCACGCTGGTCGGGTGCCATCCGTGGATCGTCACGAAGCAGTCGGGATCGCCCTTCACCTCGACCTCGAACCGGACGCCGCCGTCGCCGTATTTCCAAGGCGGGTCGAGGTTCTCATCGCCCATCAGCCAGTTGACCGCGACCCTGACGACCTTGGTGTCGCCGATGAATGCCTCCCAGGCGAAGCGCTGGGCGGCGACCTGGCCGGGCTGGATCACGCCGATCGGCGAGTCGATCGGCGCGGTCGCGACCGCCACCTCGCGGCTGCTGCGGATCTCGGCGTCGGCGAAGCCGAGCGCGTCCAGGCACATCCGCACCGACTGGTCGAACCCGTTGTCCAGCAACGCCAGCATCGGACCGTTCATCGCCTGCTCGGGCGACTGACCGAAACCCATGAGGTGGCGTACGACGTCGGGGGCGTTGTAGGTGCGGATGTCGGAGTACTCCTCACCGCGGACGAACGTGATTGCGCTGGACAGGCCCGTGAAGAACAGCGGCTGCTGCTCGGTGGCACCGCCCGGGTCGATCCCGGTCCCGTGCAGCGTCACGCCGCCTTCGCGGGCCGGGGCCGTCATCCTCTCCTTCTCCTCCGCGGTCGGCCAGAACCAGCCCAGCGGCGTGACGACGTTCTTGCCCGAACGCAGAATCGCCGCCACCTCTTTAGGATTCGGCATCAGCGGCGAGTAGAGGACGCAGTCGGCGTCCATCGCGAGGATCTCGTCGATGCTGTTGGTGGCGGTGACACCGATCGGGCCGATCCCGGCGAGCTCACCGGCGTCCCAGCCGACCTTGGCCTCCGAATGCACCCAGCACCCGACGAGCTCGAGATCCGGGTGCAGCTGGATCTGGCCGATCGCGGCCTGGCCAAGCCCACCGGTGGCCCACTGGATCACTCGCAGCGTCATGCATGGAATAGAACAGGTTCCATTCCTCGAGCGTCAAGGCCGTGCGGTCACCACCTCGGCCGCCACCTCGAGGAATTTCAGGTCGGTGACGGCCGGGACCAGGATGAACTCGTCGCACCCGGCCCGCTCCGCGCCGTCGAGAATGTCGGCGAGCACCTCGGGACTCGACGCCCGCGTCGAGGCGGCGATCATCTCGGCCAGCCTGGGTCCGAGGAAGCCGAGGTAGCGAGCGGTGAAGGCGTGCAACGCCTCCGAGGCATCGGCGACGCCCAGGGCGGTGAAACAGCCACTGACCTTGCGCGGGGTCGTCGCACGACCGGCCTCGGCCCAGCACCGGTCGGCGAGCTCGCCCACCTTGGCGATCTCCTCGGCATCGCCTCGAATACTGAAGCCGGAGATGCCATCCGCCCACCGCGCCGCCCGACGCATCGCCTTCGGCCCCATCGCGCCGGCGAGAATGATCGGCCCGCCCGGCTGCACGCACGCCGGCCCGACCGGGTCCGCGCCCTCGAACGGCGGCTCACCGGCGAGCAGTGACTTCAACTCGGCCACCTTGTCGTCGAGCTGCTGGTGCCGTCCCTTGAAATCAGCGCCGAGAGCGCGGTAGTCGTGCTCGCGACCGCCGACGCCCACGGCCACCTCGAGACGTCCGTTCGCGAGCTGGTCGAGAGTCCCGATCTGCTGTGCGACCATCGCCACCGGGTGCTGTGGCAGCACCCAGAGGTTCGCCAGAACCCGCACCCGCTCCGTCACCGCCGCGCAAGCACCCAGCGTCGCAACCATCTCCGGGTTCGAAAACGTCACCCGCTCGCCCACCGAGACACTCGAAAACGGACCCGCGTCGATTCGCCGAGCCCAGTCGACCGTCGTACCCGGTCCGTACCCGGGAGCCATCTGCGGAAGCGCAACACCGATCTTCATACGGCGACCCTCTCAGAACCACCCGACCCCGGTCAGGCGATTTCGATTTCGAGAAGCGATGGCGGTCAACAGATTCAGCGCAGCTCGACATCAGCAGTGCGCGCTCATGCCGATGAGCGTGCGTTTTGGCGAACGCCATCATGCCGGGCCGACCCGCGCTCATCGTGGAGCCGGATCTACAGCCTCGCCACCACCGATTCCGCTGGACGAGCGCGGCGAAAGTAACACCACCAGGGGCAACCCCCGGCCACTACCAGTAGCAACGGGCCTGGTGGCGACACAAATCGCCGCCATTGCGGCCCAGCCCCAATATAGTCGTCTACGACTAATTCTGTACAGTATAGTCGTAGACGACTAAAGGAGTTTTAGTGGCGGACACGCGGCGCAAAGTGGGCAACCTGCTGGCCCTGTTCGTTCTGGCAGAGCTGATGGCAGGACCGAAGCATCCTTATGAGCTGGGGCGTTTGTTGGCCGAGCACGGTAAGGATCGGTCTGTGAAGTACACCCGGAGCACGTTGTACACGGTCGTGGAGCAGTTGGTCGGGGCCGGTTTCATCGTTGAGCGCGAGACGCTGCGGGATACCGCGCGGCCGGAACGCACTGTCTACGGCATCACCGAAACCGGACGCTCGGAACTACGGGACTGGCTGTGCGACCTGGTCGCCACGCCACGCCCGGAGTACCCGAGTTTCGGGGCCGCCTTGTCGTTGATCATGGTGCTTGCGCCGGCCGAGGCGGTGGACATGCTGCGGCGACGCTTGATGACCCTGGACCGGCAGGCCAACGAAATCCGCGGCACGCTCGATGATTCCGCAGGCGTCGAGTGGGTGTTCCTGGTCGATGAACAGTTCCGGCTGGAGATGCTCGACACCGAGCGCCGCTTCGTCGCGCACCTCATCGATTCACTCGCCGCCCCGGAGTACGACCAGGCTTGGCTGAAAGTTGTGGAGGGCTTTCAAACATGACAATCACATCCCCAGTGACACGCGAAGCGTCAACCTACGCGGCCGCGGCCAGCACCGGTCTGTTCACCCTCGCCTATCTCGTCCTCGGGCCGCTCCGGCCGGGATACTCACAGATCGCCGATCAAATCAGCGATCTCGGCGTGGGACGTCTGGCCCCTGTCATGAACGCCACCTTCATCCTCAGCGGACTGCTTCTGTTCGGTGCGGCGTCGGCCATCGCGCGAGGCGTCCGCCCCGCAGTGGGCACGTCAGCACGATGGATCGCCGTGCTGCTGACCATCCCGGCGATCGGACAAATCCTCTGCGGCATATTCACCGAAGCGCGCCCCACACAGGGCCCCCATGTTCTCGGGGCCATGATGGGATTCGCCATTCCAGTCCTGGCGTTTCCGATCACCGGGTCGATCTTGCGCCGCAGCCCCGCCTACCGACGCATCGGAAACCGGCTGCTGGCCTCCGGCCCATTGGCGCTGATCATGCTAGTGATCTTCTTCAACACCGGCGCTCCAGAGGCCGCCGGCAAGCACCTGGGCATCGGCGGGTTGACCGAACGAATAATGGTGCTGCACGTCCAATTCTGGTACATCGCAATCAGCGCAGCTGTCCTGCGTGGCCCACACAGCGTCGGTTACCAGTTGCGCAGGTAAGCCGCGCCCTTCCACAACTGCACTGAATCCGCACCCAGACATACTGTAATGCGCATACCGCGCTGACCGAACAGGCCAGCGCGAGGCGCCGGCGCCGGAACCCGCTGCGGCGCAGAACGTCCGCTGCTGCCGATTACAGCGCAGCTCACGCCCTGTGCGGCACCCCGGTATGCCTGACTGCGCTACGCGGTCCCGGTGCCGAGTCAGCGAAAGCGACGGTGCCGCCGATCTGACCGGTGACGGTCATGCATCGCATGCAGATGCCATGGTGGGCGCAGACTTCGGCGCTCAACGTGTTGCGCTGCTCATACTTGAACACGTTCAAAAAATGACTTAGTCTCGTAGTTGAACACGTTCAAATCAGCGGGGAGCTGGAACAATGAATCTTGTCGTCGTCACATATGCGACCTACACGACCGTCAGCTTGGCGGTCACGTTCTGGGTGGCGCGGGTCTTGCATCGCACCGGCGCACGATTTCTTGTGGATGTCATGAATGGAGACAGCGACCTGGCCGAAGCCGTGAATCATCTGCTGGTCATCGGGTTCTGGCTCGTCAACGCAGGCTTCGTGGCACTGGCTTTGCGCATCAGCGTCCCAGTCGGCGACGCGCGCGTCGCAATCGAGGAACTCGCCATGAAACTTGGCAGGGTCCTGCTCGTACTGGGTGGCATGCACTTCGCAAACCTGATCGCCCTGAACAAGATCCGACGCAGCCGGCACAAGGAGCAGCAGGCCGGTGTCCCGCCGGTTCCGGTCGACGCCGCCCAGCTAGCCTGAGCCCTATGCCCCGCCCCGAGCCCGCGACCGCACGCGGCGAGGAAACTCGCCAGCAGATCATCGACGCCGCCCTGCGCCTGTTCGAGCAGAACGGCTATACGAAGACCACCATGCGCGCGATCGCGGGCGAAGCCGGTGTCAGCGTCGGCAACGCCTACTACTACTTCACATCCAAGGAACACTTGGTCCAGGGTTTCTACCAGCACATCCAGGCCCTGCACCAACAGCGGGTCGAGCAAGGGCCCCGCAGCGACTCCCTCGCCGCCCGATGGCTGACGATGGAACTGGCCTTCGTCGACGTAGCCGCGCCCTACCACGAGTTCGGCGGCAAATTCTTCGCAATCGCCGCCGAACCCACCAGCCCGCTCAGCCCATTCAGCGACGAAAGCCGACCCGCCCGACAGACATCCACCGCCATCATGAGCGACATGGTCATCGGCACAGATGTCAAGGGTGACAAGCGGCTGATGGCCGAGCTACCGAATCTGTTGTGGCTGGCCCACATGGGCGTCGTCCTGTTCTGGGTCCACGACCGCAGCCCTGACCAGGAACGCACCCGACTGCTGATCCGCCGAACCGCCCCACTGGTCGAACGCATCGTGGCACTGTCGAGACTCCGTCCACTGCGCCCCGTCCTATACCCAGCCCTGGATCTCATCCAGGACCTCAGCAACTAATCAGGCACACCGCCGACGAAGGCATCAGCCCCATCGCACCGGACAGCGTCAGCGCTCCGAAGATCAACGGGCTGAGGTCATCTCACCCGAATGGGCCCGCACTTTACGCGGTTCGAACCGGCGGCGCGGGCAGGCTCGAAGATCGACTCGGGCGGCGACACGGCCGGTGATGCTGGGGGATTCCGTTCTCGGATCTGGCCTGCGGAAACCGGCTGCGGCCGAGAGTGTCTGGTGAGCGGTCGTTTGTGCGCGTGATCATGAGTGGACTCGACGCCACTTCCCGGGCCGCGGACGGGTTGCCGACGAGCGATCCGGATTCGGGGACTGCTGCGAACCTTTCGTCGATCTCACGCACGCGTGTCCCCCGCACCGCAGTCCGATTCGAGGACATCGCCGTCGGTGACGAACTTCCTTGATCAACCGAAGCACGCCGCGTGCCTAATTGGAGATGGTGAAACTATCCGGGCCATAAGGACTTTGAGCTTAGACGCTGGATTCGACCAGGGTGTAGCGACACAATATCGCCACGTATCGGCCACTATTTTCACAGGCCGGTTCGTTAGTCTGTCGCCTCTGTTTGGCTCGCTATCTCTTGCACGGCACGACACCCACGAGCAAGCCTGGGTGATCAGTGCCATACGCGCTATCCCGCTGACCGAACCGGCCGGCGCGGAGCGGCCGGTGGCCGGAACCTGGTGCGGTGCAGAGCGTCCGCTATTGCCGAATTGAGGGCTAGGCGTGGGCGATATCAGCGGGCGGCCCGATCAGGCTGATCGTGTCGAACACCGCCCGCGCGGGTCACCGAATCATGTTCGACGGCAACTGAAAGTTGATCGGCTCGACGGGCGAAGCCATTCGCCGTGCCATAGGCTGGGCGTTCGGTGACGAATGGGGGGCGGATGCGGTGGTCGCTGTGGTGGCGACGGACGTGGATTGCCGGGCTGACGGTGCTGGGGCTCGTCACCGCCGTGGTCGGCGGAATGGTGGTCGCGCTGCGGCTGGAGTATGCGGGGACGCCGACAGCGCACACCAGGGGTCGGGACGCGCTCTGGCTGGGGCACGAGTGGATCGATGGTCGCAAGGACGAAGGTGACGTCGCCGCGTTGAAGGCGCAGTTGGCCGACACCGGCATCAAGGATCTCTACGTCTTCTCCGGTCCGCTCGACTCCGATGGAAGCCTTCCCGACGACCGGCATCCCAACGTGTCATGGTTCGTCGACGCCGTCCACCGCGAAATTCCCAACGCCCGGGTGCAGGCCTGGTTGGGAAACTTCGTCGCCCCGGAGTACCCGGACGAATTGCACCTCGACGCCCCCGACGTGCGGGGAAACATCCTCGTGTCGACCGGACAGCTACTGGATCTCGGATTCGATGGCGTGCATTACGATTTCGAGCCGATTCGCTCGGGCACCGCCGATTTCCTGACCCTGCTGGACCAGGCCCACGCCCTCACCACGGGCCGTCACGCCCTGCTGTCGATCGCCGCTCCCCAAATCGACCCGCTACCTGGATTGCACGCCCCCTACCTCGCCGTCGCCGGACATGAAAAGTGGTGGTCGCAAGCGTATTTCGCCGCGGCGGCACATCGGGTGGATCAAATCGCCGTGATGTCCTACGACACGGCCATGCCCTACCGTTTCATGTACGGCGGCTACGTCGCCGAACAGACCACACTCGCCTTACAGGTCACGCCCCCATCCGTCGACTTACTGATGGGCCTACCGGCTTATCAGACGGAGAACATCGCCCACCACAGCTCAGCGGAAACCGTTGACGCGGCAATCCGAGCGATCCGGCTGGGCTTGGGCCGCACCGATCCCACCCGGCCCGCTTTCGGCGTAGCCCTCTTCGTCGACTACACCGCCACACCCGCGGACTGGGCCGCCTACCGATCCAACTGGGTGACCACCGCACCGACCAGGTGACCGAAGCCCTCTCCTCCGCACACTATTACGCCGACGAGTCCGGTCGCCGAGCCTCCATCGAATACGCGTTGATCCGCGACGTCGACGACCAGGGCTGGCGAGCGGACATGATCGGCAGGAGACTCCAGGTCTGAAGGCTGACTCGGCCTCATCCTTGAACGGACTACGTGCCCGCCGACCGAATCGAGGTGGGGGTCCAATACGGCTTTGGAATCCAATAGCGTGAATCCCTCTGCTTTGCAAAGGGATTCACGCTTCAATGTGTCCGGAGGGGGACACGACCACTACGCACACGCATTCCACCGGCGGAAATCGATATTTGTCGGTTAGTCGTCAATGTGACGTTGACGGACGGATGCGCTTGGGTCAACGAGTCCAGGTGAGTAAACGGGCTACTTATCCGGTGTATTGGGTGTGTCACCGTTGCTGGCGCGCATTGCCACTTGTCGCGTGACACCCAAGCAGGCGCCCACGGTCAGGAGGCCGTCCAGGAGGGCCCTTCTCGGCACTACACCGCCCCGACAGTAGCCGCCATCAGGGAAGAAGCTGCGGCTGGTTCCAGGACACCCCATTCGACCACTGCTGAGCTCGCGGACATCGACCAGCCACGCCAGCTCCCCGTTGAATTGACTGCGGCCCCCATCTGAATATCCCTCCTGCCGCATACCGCGCTGACCGAACCGGCCAGCGCGGGGCGCCGGCGGCCCGAACCTGGTGCGGTGCGACATCCGCTATTGCCGAGTTTCGGACGACCGGTGCAATCCCGCACAATCCGCTGTAGAACAGCGATTTCGCGCCAATCCCTCAGCTGTAGTGCGCGTTTAGGAACGGTTGGGTTGGCCGTTCATGCGCGCATGGCAGCGTGCTCTTCTGCCGCATACCGCGCTGACCGAACCGGCCAGCGCGGGGCATCGAAAGATCAACGGGCTGAGTGTCGCTCGGCCGCCGGCAGTGCACGCTATTGACGATTTTCGTGCCTTAGGCAGACCGTTCTCACGTGGCCGCCGGTACGAGGGGTACGGCCAGATGCGGCTATTGTTCATTCGTTCAACCGCTTCAGCTCACTCTGCAGAGCTCACCGCCACGAAGGCCAATGGATCCTCTCGGAGACTCGCTGCTCGCTCGCCTGGTCGGTCTCGAACTTGCCTCGGTGGTTTTCGTCCGTGATTACCTCCAGCTCGACTTCGACGGCCCACGCTTGTCCTGCTACGTTTGGCCAACCATCGACGCCGACGGTACTACTCGGTCCCTGGGAGATGCGGGATATCGAGATACGCTGTGCGCCTTCATCAACCAGACCGTCGTGTCGACCGATGAAGCTGTTGGCACCGGGCTTCTCCTGCGGTTCGCGATAGGTGCCCTCTCCATCCATCCGGCACTCGAGGAACTGGAAGGCGAAATCGCGATGCTCTCGGGGTTTTCCGACATGTGGGGGGTGTGGCGTCCTGGTGAGGGGACGTTCGCTGACCTGGAATGAGAAGTTGCTCAGGTTCTCAGGTGAGGCCGAGCACTTCGTTCACGTGGAAGTAGCCGATCGTGCGTGACCCTTCAGTGATGATGGCAACCGAACCGACCTGGATTCTGTAGGCGCCGCTGTTGTCGACGACCAGCCATCCGGCGCTCGCGGGTGAACGCCACGCCGTGCGATCGTCCACGCGCAGGACGAACGATGCCAGGCCATCCTTCAGGGTGTGCGGAGGCACGAGTGCTGTTGCGGCGAAGTCCTGGTCAGCAGGCGTGGGCGGTGGACCCGATGAGCGGCCACCTTGTTCAGCAGTGAGCCAGGTGATCTCGCCTCGGAACGGGAGATTGCCACGGAAGTACATGCCGACATTATGAAGTGCGGCTGCTCGGCGATTGTGGTCGGTCGCAGCGCCATCAGCCCGAGGCGAAGCGCACTATTTTGCCGCGTACAGCGCGGCCGCACGCACCGTGTTGTCGATGATCGGTAGTCGGTTCCTTATGCTTTGGCGCCGGACTCTCCGAAGGTGTGGGCTGTCTGAACCTAGTGTGTCTGGTTCGCGGCTGTCGATTCCTGGAAGTCGACGAGTTCTTCTCCGTGTACCTGCGCCCACTCCGTCAGCATCGCTATCGGTTCCTGGAGCGTCCGGCCGAGCGGGGTCAGGCTGTATTCCACCCGTGGGGGCGCTTCGGCGTACTGCTGTCGGTCGATGAGGCCGTTGCTCTGTAGGCGGCGGAGGGTCTGGGTCAGCACTTTTCGGGAGATCCCGCCGGACAGGGCGACCAGTTCGCTG
>NZ_JBHZAF010000014.1:0-284149 GCF_042754085.1 Nocardia sp. NPDC059236 | reverse complement strand
GATCGGCACGACATCCCATCAGCGCTACAGGCTGCCTCACCGACCGGCCGGGGCACGATCTAGCCCTAGGAATCGGACATCATTCCAGGCGAGGAGGGTGCTCACCGGCCGGCGGCTCGGCGACCAGCCTTCCCGACCCCGATCGCTACCGGGCCGGAATGAACTGATCGACTCCCATTAGGCGTCCCTGACCGCGGACAGGCCGTAGAGCACCGGGATGATGGGGTCGGTGGGAGGGAGTCGCCACCAGCCGGTTTCGGTCCGGATCATCTGGGGCCAGCGGGGCCACGGGAGGGTGTGGGTCTCGGTGAGGCCGGTGATGCGCAGGCCCGCCGCCAGCAGGGCGTTGATGACTTCGCCGAGGCCGTGACGCCATTCGTAGGCGGTGGTGTCGGTGCTGAGGTCGGGGCCGTCGGTATAGGTGTGGGCGCTGTCGCGGCGCTGGGCGCCGCGGCCGGCGAGGTAATCGTCGTGCAGCACAAGCTGTCCCGGGTCGACACCCGGCGGCGGGGTGGGGCCGAGGGCGTGCAGCAGCGGATGGAATTCCACCAGGTAGAGCAGGCCGCCCGGCCGCAGCAGGCCGGCGATTTCGCGCGCCCAGCGGGGCAGGTCGGGGAGATAGCAGAGCGCGCCCTTGCCGGTGTAGGCGATGTCGAAGGTGCGCTCGCCCAGGGCTTCCCGCGCGTGGTAGACGTCCGCGCAGACGTAGTCGACCGCGCCCCCGGCCAGTTCGCGGGCGTGGCGCACCGATTCGGCCGAGAAGTCCAGGCCCACCGCGCGGGCCCCGCGCCGCGCGAATTCGATTGTCTCCGTGCCGAGATGGCATTGCAGATGCACCACGTCGAGGTCGCGCACGTCGCCGAGGGCGTCCCATTCGAACGGCGCGAACCAGTAGCTGGAATCCCGGTCGCGGTAGAAGCTGCTGGCGGCGTGAATGCCCGCCCGGGCATCCCAGTTCCGCCGGTTCGCCGACAACGGATCTGTCACGGTCGCCACTATAGGCACGACCCGGACGCCAGGACCGGAGCCTGCGGCGGAGAGGTTCCGGTCGCGGCTCCGGGTCCGTACCGTTAGTTTGAGGGCAGATGCCCGCAATCTGCAGGGGTGGACGAGGAGGTCCGGGTGGAATCGACACGCGCGCAGGCCGCACGGCCGGTCAGAGCGAGGAAGGTACCGCCGATCACGCAGGCCGGGGGTGGCCGCGCATGACGCTCGGGCTGATCAGGTCGGTGGGGGAGCGGGCCTACCTGGAGGCGGAATCGGCGCGGCTGGTGCTGGAGGCCGGGCTGGCCCGGCTGGAATCGCCTGCGGTGCTGCTGTCGGCGGCCACGGCCATGCTGCGCTACGGCACGCTGGCGGCCGGGCTGCGGCTGTCGGCGGCCCGGTACGGCGCGCGGGTCGCGGTCATCGACGAGCTGGGCGAGCTGACCTTCGCCGAACTGGAGGACCGGTCGAATCGGCTGGCCAACGCCTGGCGCGAGCGCGGCCTGAAACCCCATGAGGGCGTGGCGATCCTGGCCCGCAATCACCGCGGCCTGCTGGACGCGATCTTCGCCGCCGCCAAGTGCGGGGCCCGGATCATCCTGCTCAATACCGATTTCGCGGGCCCGCAGATTCGCGACGTCGCCACCCGCGAGGGCACCGACCTGCTCGTCTACGACGACGAGTACGCGCCCATGCTCGACGAGGTGAGCCCGCGGCGCGGCAGCTACCGGGCCTGGACCGAGCAGCCACGCGAGGACAGCCTCGGATTCCTCATCGAGACCGGCTCGCCCGACGCGCCGCCCGCGCCCGGCGCGGAACCGAAGATCATCCTGCTGACCAGCGGGACCACCGGCACCCCCAAGGGCGCGCCGCGCCCCGAGCCGAAATCGCTGCTGTCGCTGGGCGGTCTGCTGTCCAAGGTCCCGTTCCGGGTGAACGAGGTGACCGAGTGCTGCGCCCCCATGTTCCATACGCTCGGATTCGGCTGCGCCATGCTGACTCTCGGCTTCGGCTCCACCCTGGTGATCCGCCGCCGCTTCGACCCGCAGGCCGCCATCGACTCCATGGCGCGACACGGGGCCACCACTGCGATCGTCGTCCCGGTCATGCTGGCCCGCATGATCGACCTGGGCGGCCGCGCGCTCACCGGGCACGATCTGTCCGCGCTGCGCATCATTTTCGTCGCGGGCTCCCAGCTGGGCGCGCACCTGTGCCGGGAGGTGACGGCGGCCTTCGGGCCGGTCGTCTACAACCTGTACGGGTCGACGGAGGTCGCCTACGCCACCATCGCCACGCCCGAGGACCTGGCCGAGGAGCCCGGTTGTGTGGGCCGGCCGGTGCTGGGGGCGCGGGTGGAGATCCTCGACGATCGGGGCCGCCGGGTGCCGGCCGGCGCCAGCGGCCGCATCTTCGTCGGGAACACCATCCAGTTCGAGGGCTACACCGGCGGCGGCCACAAGGAGGTCATCCGCGGCCTCATGTCCTCCGGCGATGTCGGCCACTTCGACAGCGCGGGCAGGCTTTTCATCGACGGCCGCGACGACGACATGATCGTCTCCGGTGGTGAGAACGTCTTCCCGGTGGAGGTCGAGGAACTGCTGTACACCCACCCGTCGGTACGGGAGGCGGCCGTTCTCGGCGTCCCCGACGAGCAATTCGGCGCGCGCCTCGAGGCTTTCGTGGTCGTGCACGACGGTCACCAGCTCAGCGAGCTCGAGATCAAGGACTTCGTGAAGGCCAATCTGGCCCGCTACAAGGTCCCCCGCGAGGTGGTCTTCCTGGCCGAACTGCCCCGCAACCCCACCGGCAAGGTGCTCAAGCGCAAGCTCCGGGAGGCCTGAGCCGACAGCGATTCGGGGGATTCGGAACCGTGTGATTCCCTGCCCGGGGTCGTATGCTGGGCACCTCGCAGTACGCGGTAGAGCATGGGGGAGGGCAGGTGCCGGGGGCAGGCAATCTCGGCCACTATCGACTCGTCGAGCTGATCGGGCGGGGCGGCATGGGCCAGGTGTGGCTGGCCGAGGACACGCACCTCGAACGGGAAGTCGCACTGAAGCTGCTTCCCGTCGAGCTCGCCACCGACCAGGACTACCGGCGGCGGTTCGAACGCGAGGCCCGGCTGGCCGCGCGACTGCGCGGACCGCATGTGGTGCCCATCCACGCTTTCGGCGAACTCGACGGCCGCCTGTACATCGACATGGAGTTGATCGAAGGCGCCGATCTGAGCAAGACCCTGCGCGAGGTGGGATCGCTCCCACCCGAAGGCGCGGTCGACCTCATCACCCAGATCGCCGAAGCCCTCGACATCGCGCACCGGGCGGGCCTGGTGCACCGGGATGTGAAGCCCTCCAACGTCCTCACCCTCCCCAACGGCTTCGCCTACCTCATCGACTTCGGCATCGCCCGCGGCGTCGGCCAGGCCACCATCACCAGTACCGGTGTGGCAGTGGGCACCTGGGCCTACATGGCCCCCGAGCGCTACTCCGGCACCGAGGACCTCCGCTCCGACGTGTACTCGCTGGCCTGCCTGCTCTACGAAACCCTGGTCGGCGCCAAGCCTTTCACCCAGGCAGATCCCGTCCAGCAGATGGCCGCCCACCTCACCACCGACCCGCCCCGCGCCAGCGACCACAACTCGCTGATCCCCGCCGCCCTCGACGCCGTCATCGCGCGCGGCCTGGCCAAGGACCCGGACCGCCGCTTCCAGAGCGCCGGAGCCCTGGCAGCGGCCGCCCGCGCCGCTCTGGACTCCCGGCCCGCCCCGCGCACCGGCCCGGCCCCGCCGACTGCCAAATGGGATAGCCCGGAACCGTTTCCGAGCTATGGCGCGGCGGGCGGGCGGCAATATCCGACGCCGCCAGGGGCTCCCGCATCGTCGCCCGGCAACCGCATCCCGACCGCGCTGACACCTCCGCCGGGTGGGTTGGCCGCGGGCGCGACCCCGTACGGCGGAATCCCAGGCGGTGCGATGCCGCCACCGACCGGGCGGCCGGGGAGCGGAACGGCCGGAGCCGGCTATCCGTCGCAACCCCAAGACCGCGCACCGATTCCGGGCGGTTCCGGTGACCTGGTCCGGGGCGCAACGTCGCCGCCCGGCGGTATGCCGGGATCGATGGTCGGGCCGGTCTCCGAACGTGTGCCTCGACCCCATTCTGGACAGCCGCCGGTCGTCTCCGCCGGAATGTCCTGGGGCGCAACGGCTCATCCGGGAGTCGTCGCACGATTGCCCGGTGACGGCATGCCGGCCTACGGCGCGGGGAATTCGGTACGGCCCGTGCGGATCAGCGCCGGTCGGGTGTTGTGGTGGATCCTGCTGGTGCTGCTCATCGCGTTCTTCGGGCTCTTCACCGCGGCGGGTATCGACGTGCTGGTCACCGAGACCAAGGGCGGTGTGACGGATTTCGTCGCGACCATCGTCGCGCTGGTGGTATTCGTCGCACCGCTGGCGGTGTTCGTGTGGCTGGGGTGGCGTGAGGTCAAGAGGTTTCGTTCGCGCCGCCGCTGAAACCGGATCGCGGGTGTGCCGGGTGCGAACGCGGATCGGCGCGGCCGGGTTGGCCGGTCGCGCCGAATCAGCGAGGTGCGCTCAGCAGTTGCGGAGTTCCGGGCTCTGGTTGAGCAGCTGGGCGCGGGTGGAGATGAAGGTGGTGTAGGTGTCGCCGCCGACCGAGGTGAGTGGGAAGGCCGCCACCCGGTGACAGTTCTGGAAGGCGAGCTTGATGCCGAAGTGGCGTTCCAGGCCGCCGCGGATGGCGTCCGAGGCCATGGCGCGCAACAGCTGGCCGCGGGCGGTCTCGTCCGGCGGGGGAATGGTGTTGTCGGCGTATTCCGCCGTGCCGGAACGCAGGTCGGCGGCTACCCGGCTGACGACCTCGTAGGCGTAGGGCAGCGAATTACGGACGCATTCGACGAACTCTGCGTCGCTGACTTCGCCGCGTTCGGCGCGCTCGAGTAGTGCGGTAGGTACGTCGAGTGACATATCGCTCTCCTCATGGGATGGCGGAAGGTGTCAGCCGATTGTAGATGAAAAACGTTGTCAATAACTCTGAATTCGCAGCGAAAGTACCCGTTCCAGAGCATTTTTCGCATCCGCCGACAGTGTGCGCACCAGCTCGCCCGCCGGTAGCTCGGGCGCCAGCGAATGTGCCTGACCAGCCCAGAGATTCACCTCGTCGGCGTTGCCCGCCGCCCGCGCGGCCGCTCGCAAAGGCCCGGTGGCGTAATGGATCTCGGGGTAGGCGACCGGAGCGTCGGGGTGTTCCACCATGAACCGGTTGCGCAGCCCGCGCGCCCGCCGCCCGGTGAAGGCGCGGGTCAGCATGGTCGGTATCGGCTCGGCGATGGCGTCCCGAACAACCGGCGCGGTCCCGGCCTCGGGGCAGCGCAGGAACGCGGTGCCGAGCTGCGCCGCCGCCGCGCCCGCGCACAACACCCCCGCGACCGCCGCCCCGGTCGCGATGCCGCCCGCCGCCACGATCGGTGTGTCCACCTCGGCGCGCAGCAGTTGCAGCAGCGTCAGCAGCCCCAGCGGGTCGGTGAGGTCGTCGGCCGGATCGTCGACGAAGACGCCGCGGTGCCCGCCCGCCTCCGCGCCCTGTGCGATCAGCACGTCCGCGCCTGCGGCGACCGCTTGCCGGGCCTCGGCCACGGTCGTGACCGTCACCCACACCTCGGACCCGGCCGCGTGCAGGCGCGCGATCTCCCCGGCGGTCGGGCAGCCGAAGGTGCTGGACACCACCGGCACCGGATCGGCGATCAGCAGGTCCAGCTTGGCGGCCCAGTCGTCGCTGTCGTAGCGGGCCTCGCCGACCGGGAACTCGGCCGCCAGCGTCCTTATATATGTATCGAACCGATCGGTCGGACTCGGTTCGGACGGATAGAACAGATTGACCCCGAACGCCCCGGAGGTCAGCGCCCGCGTGGCCGTGATCCGGGCGGCCAATTCACTCGCGGGCAGGTATCCGGCGGCCACGAAGCCCAGCCCGCCGGCCTCGGTCACGGCCGCGGCCAGATCGGGGGTGGACGGTCCGCCCGCCATGGGGGCAAGAACGATCGGCGTATCCAACTCGTCGAGAACCATCTCGCAAGTGTGCGCCTTCGGTTACGGTTTGTGACCAAGGGTTCGAGCACTCGACCTGGCGTTATCGCACAAAAGGTTGCGAATTGGTCACGAGCGAGTACTGTTTCCGTCACAGCGATGCCGAATCGTTACCGGACCCCCGAACGCTAGGACTTGCAGTGCCGCACCATCGAACGACCGCGAACTCTGTCACAGTCATGGATCTGCTCGGTGATTCCGGTGCGGGCACCACTGTCACCATGTCGCGCCGACGCCACCGGGCCGAACCCTCCACCGCCGAGCGCGTGAAGACCGCCGCGGGTGTGGCCGTCGCCGCCGGCGCCCTGATCGGCACCGGAACGCAGCTGGTCCCGGCCCTGGCGCACGCCGCGCCGCTGCTACCCACGCACGACGAGCAGCCCGCCACCATCGGCGAGGACGTCGCCCCGGTCGAGCAGGCCGACCTCGATCTGAAGCAGGCCAGGGACTCCGCCCCCGCGGCGCAGACCCCGCAGGCCCAGCCGATCGCGGCCACCACGCCCGACCCGGCCCCGTTCGGCCTGCAGAACCTGCCGCCGGAGGTCTCCGCGCCGCTGCAGCAGGCCGAGCAGACCCTCAAGAACCTCCAGCAGCAGCTGAACCCGGGCCCGAACGTGGTCAAGCCGGTCGACGGCCAGCTCACCTCCGGCTTCGGCATGCGCTGGGGCGCAATGCATTACGGCATCGACTTCGCCGATCCGATCGGCACGCCGATCCACTCGGTCATGGGCGGCGAGGTCATCTCCGCCGGCCCCGCCTCGGGCTTCGGCCTCTGGGTGCGCGTCAAGCAGGACGACGGCACCACCGCGGTCTACGGCCACGTCAACGACATGTACGTGACCGTCGGCCAGCGGGTGAACACCGGCGATGTCATCGCCTCCGTGGGAAACCGCGGAAACTCCACAGGTCCCCATCTGCACCTCGAGATCTGGGACGCCGCCGACAACAAGATGGATCCGCTGCCATGGCTAGCCAGCAAGGGCGTTCTCATGCAGCAGCAGTGGGGACCGGACCAGTAGACCGTTCACCGCTGCCCTCGACCGGACGCTTTCCGGACCGGCGCCCACCGGTGGGTGCGGTGACGACACTGGACGACCTCTTCGACCCGGCCTCCGTGCCCGGCCGCTCCTACGCGGTGCTCGTGCAGCACCCGCGCTCGACTGTGCTCGAGGTGGCCGAGCGGCTGACCATCCCGCCGCGCGTAGCCGAGGCCGCGCTGGAGGCGCTGTGCCAGCTCGAGGCCGCGGTGCGCCTCACCGACGGCAAGGGCGTGGTGCGTTTCGACGCGCACGCGCCGGAAGCCTTGTCGGAGGCCGAGACTCGCCGGCGCAATCAGGACATGCTGCGCATGCAGTCGGCCGCCGCGCGCCTGGGCGAGACCTTCCGCTCGGTGCGCCGCACCACCGATGCCGACGGCGCGGTGGTGGCGGTCTACGAACGCCGCCAGCTGCTGGCCGATTTCGAGGACCTGCAGCACACCGCGCACGCCTGCGTGAAGGTGGTGGAGCGCGGCCCGTTCCTCTCCGATGTGGAGACCGAGGAGCGGATGTTCGAGCTGAAGTCCTCGCGCATCACCGCGGGCATCGCCTACCGCACCCTGTACCAGGAGACCATCTACCAGGACCCGGAGCGGCTGCGCCACGTCCTGGCCACCAATGCGATTGGGGCGCAAGCGCGTACGCTGCCCGACCCGCCCATGAAGCTGATCGTCGCCGACGATCGGCGCGCGGTGCTGGTGCTGCACACCGACGAGCGCCGCGGCGACCCCATGGGCGTGCGCGTCGGTCCGTCGCCCACATTGGACCTGCTGGTCAAGACCTTCGACTCGCTGTGGCTGCTGGCCACGCCGATCTCGGTGAACCCGGCCGAAGCCCTCGACGAGCGCGACAAGGCCATCCTGACGCTGATGAGCATGGGCGCCACCGACGACACCATCGCCCGCCGGCTCGGCCTCTCGCGCCGAACGGTGGTGCGCCGCACCGCGAGTCTGCTCGAGCGCCTGGGCGCCAGCACGCGGTTCCAGGCCGGCGTGCAGGCGACACGCCGCGGCTGGCTCTGATCCACTGTGGTGCAAGTCACTTCATAGCAACAATCATTGCTGCTCAGCGATAGTCACTGTGCTCGGGCCGCTCGAGGCCGCGCGCGAGCATCGATATGATTGTTTGATCCGCTCACCCGTTGGCGATCCATAGGGAACAAGACGCCATTTTTCGTGGGTCGGGCCGAGTGTCTTCGGCCTGCGGAAAAGATGAACCCGAGAGGTGAATGCACGCGAATGGATACTGCCCGCCGTACAGCTCGCGGAAATCGTCGGCGTCGGTCCGGCAGCCCACTCTTCGGGCAGTTGCTCACCGCCGCGGTCGAGTCCGCCGCCGACGACATCGCCATCCGGTTCAATCCCACTGGAAACCCGGCCGACCAGCGCGAGATCAGCTACCGCGAACTCGATGCCGGGTCCTCGCAGCTCGCCCGGGAACTGATCGGCCGCGGCGTAGGCCCCGGCGACATGGTCGCGATCGGCATCACCCGCTCCATCGAATCGGTGCTGTCGGTCTGGGCCATCGCCAAGACGGGCGCCGCCTACGTGCCGGTCGATCCGGCCTATCCGCCCGATCGCATCGAACACCTGCTCACCGACTCCGGCGCGGTGCTGGGCCTGACGACGCGGGAGTACCGCGCCGCGCTGGGCACCGCCGCCGAGTGGATCGAACTGGACGATCCGGCGCACGCGCAGCGCATCGCCGCGCACCCGGATCACCCCATCTCCTATGCCGACCGGCCGGGCACGCTCACCGAGCAGCATCCGGCCTATGTCATCTACACCTCCGGGTCGACCGGAAAGCCCAAGGGCGTGGTGGTCACCCACACCGGCCTGGCCGGACTGGTGGCCGCCGAGCGGGAGCACTACGCGGTCACCGCGGATTCGCGTGTGCTGCACGTCTGCTCGCCGAGCTTCGACGTCTCGGTGCTGGAACTGCTGCTGACCTTCACCGCCGGTGCGACCCTCGTCATCGCACCGGCCGGGGTTTTCGGCGGCGTGGAACTGGCCGAGCTGCTGGGCCGCGAGGCCGTCACCCATGTGCTGATCACCCCGGGCGCACTGGAATCGGTGGATCCGTCCGGGCTGACCGAGCTGACCACCGTGGTGGTGGCCGGTGACAAGTTCGGCCCGGAACTGGTGTCGCGCTGGGCAACCGCCGACCGCTCCTTCTACAACGGCTACGGCCCCACCGAAGCGACCATTCTCGCCACCTCGAGCGCCCCGCTGCTGCCCGGCGAGCCGATCACCATCGGCTCGGCCATCCCGGGTGTCGGTGCGTACGTACTGGATTCGCGCCTGCGGCCGGTGCCGGACGGCGTGGTCGGCGAGCTGTACCTGTCGGGTCCGGCGCTGGCGCAGGGCTACAAGGGTCGGCCGGGGCTGACCTCGGAACGCTTCGTGGCGAGTCCCTTCGGCGAGGCCGCGGGCACGCCGGGCGCGCGCCTGTACCGCACCGGCGACCTGGTGCGCCGCACCCCCGCCGAATCGGATAACCCGGGCGTCATCGAGTACCTGGGCCGCTCCGACTTCCAGGTCAAGATCCGCGGCCTGCGCATCGAACTCGGCGAGATCGACAATGCGCTGAGCGCGCATCCCGACGTGGATTTCGCTGCGACACTGGGCAAGACGCTGCCCTCCGGCGCGACCGCGCTGGTGTCGTACGTGCTGCCGCGGCCGGGCGCAACCCTGGACACCGCGGCGCTGGCGGCGCACGTCGGCGAATCGCTGCCCGCCTACATGGTGCCCGCCGCCCTGCTGGTGCTGGACGAGATTCCGCTGACCCCGGTCGGCAAGCTGGACCGGAATGCCCTGCCGGAACCGGTTTTCGCGGCCCGCGAGTTCCGGGCCCCCGCCACCCGCGCCGAGGAGATCGTCGCGGAAGTGTTCGCCGCCTTGCTGATTCCGGACAACCCGGACGCGCGGGTGGGTGCGGACGACGACTTCTTCGAACTCGGCGGCAACTCGCTGCTGGCCGCACAGGCCGCCGCGCGCATCGGCACCGCACTCGGTGTGCGGGTTCCGGTCCACGTGCTGTTCGAGGGCTCGACCGTGGCCGAGCTGGCGCGGCGGCTCGACGGCGAATCGGCGCCGGCCGCCGCCGGACCGGCGCTCGGCTCGCTGCCCCGCCCGAACCGGGTGCCGCTGTCGTTCGCGCAGCAGCGCATGTGGTTCCTCAACCGCTTCGACCCGAACAGCGCGGTCGACAATATGCCGCTCGCGGTGCGGCTGTCCGGCGCCCTCGACGTGGACGCCATGCGCGCCGCGGCCGCGGATCTGGTTGCGCGCCATGAGGTCCTGCGCACCATCTACCCGGAGGTCGACGGCGAGGGCTACCAGCTGGTGCTGCCCGCCGGCGATCCGCGGGCGCTGCCCGAACTGCCGGTCGTCGACATCGACGCCGCCGAGATCCCGGCCCGGGTGGCCGAGGTGGTCGGCGCCGGCTTCGACGTCACCGCCGCGCCGCCGCTGCGGCTGCGCCTGCTGCGGCTCGCGCCCGACGAGCACGTGCTGGTGGCCGCGATCTATCACATTGCCGCCGACGGTGTTTCGATCGGCGTGCTGGCCCGCGATCTGGTCTCCGCCTACGCCGAGCGCATGCGCGGCGGTGCTCCGCAGTGGGCCCCGCTGCCGGTGCAGTACGCCGATTACGCGGTGTGGCAACGGGAATCGCTGGGCAGCGAGGACGATCCGGACTCGGCGCTGTCCCGCCAGATCGCCTACTGGCGCGAGGCCCTCGCGGACCTGCCCGACGAGCTGGTACTGCCCTGGGATCGACCGCGGCCCGCCGTCGCCTCCTACCGCGGCGGCACCCACGCCTTCCGCATCGACGACGAGATCTACGCGGCCGCCCGGCATTTCGCCGAGACGCACAACACCACCCTGTTCATGGTGGTGCACTCGGCGCTGGCCGTGCTGCTGGCCCGGCTCTCCGGTACCCGCGACATCGCCATCGGCACGCCGGTGGCCGGACGCGGTGAGGCCGAACTCGACGACCTCATCGGCATGTTCGTCAACACCCTGGTGCTGCGCACCGACATCGACCCGGCCGTCTCCTTCGCGGACCTGGTGGCACGGGTGCGCGAGACCGACGTGCGCGCCTTCGGTCACGCCGACGTGCCGTTCGAGCGCCTGGTGGAACTGCTGGACCCGGCCCGCTCGCAGGCCCGCAATCCGCTGTTCCAGGTCATGCTGACCTTCCAGAACATGGCGCCCACCCGCCTGGAACTGCCCGGGCTCACGGTGGCCGGCGCGGACCTCGAGATCCCGTTCGCCAAGTTCGACCTGCAGCTCACCATGCAGGAGTCGCACGACGAGCACGGCGACGCCACCGGCCTGGCCGCCGAATTCTCCTACGCCCTGGACCTGTTCGACGCCGCCACGGTCGCCGAGCTGGCCGCCCGCTTCCAGCGGGTGCTCGCCGCGGTGACCACGGCCCCGGCCGCCCCGGTCGGCGATCTCGCGCTGTTCTCCGCGGGGGAGCGGCAGCGGGTGCTGGGCGACTGGAACGCCACCGCCTTCGACGTGGCGGCGACGCTGCCGGAAGGCGCTGCGGCGACCCTGGTTTCGCGATTCGAGGCGCAGATGGCGGCCACCCCGGACGCCGTCGCGCTGAGCTTCGCGGACGAGACCCTCACCTATCGCGAGCTGTCCGAACGGGCCAATCGCCTGGCGCGGCTGCTCATCGCCGAGGGCGTGGGACCGGAATCGCTGGTGGCGCTGGCCCTGCGGCGCTCGACGGAACTGGTCGTGGCCATGTACGCGGTGCTGCACGCCGGCGCCGCGTACGTGCCGCTGGACCCGGACCAGCCGCTCGACCGCATCGGCCACATTCTCGACACCGCGCGCCCGCGTCTGCTGCTCACCGCCGAGCGGGACGAATTCGACGCCGGTGCACGTGATGTCGTGACGGTCACGGTGGAGCGGGCGGAGGCCGCGGCGCGGTCGCACAGCGGTGCGCCGATCACCGATGCCGAGCGCGTCCGGCCGCTGCGGCCGGAGCACACCGCCTACGTCATCTTCACCTCCGGCTCGACCGGCCGCCCCAAGGGCGTCGCCGTCGAGCACCGGGCCATCGTCAACCGCCTGGTGTGGATGCAGCACGAGTACGCGCTGACCGCGGAAGACGCGGTGCTGCAGAAGACTCCGGCCACCTTCGACGTGTCGGTGTGGGAGTTCTTCTGGCCCTTGCAGACCGGTGCGCGCCTGGTGGTCGCCAAGCCGGACGGGCATCGCGATCCGGTGTACCTGGCGCAGATCATCGCCGGACAGCGCATCACCACAGCGCATTTCGTGCCCTCCATGCTGTCGGCCTTCGTCGCCACCCTGGACAACGACAGCGAGCTGGCGAGTGCGGGCCGCACGCTGCGTCAGGTGTTCGCCTCCGGTGAGGCACTGCCCGCGCCCACCGCGCGGCAGCTGCGGGAGCTGACCGGCGCCCGCCTGCACAACCTCTACGGTCCGACCGAGGCCGCGGTCGACGTCACCTATCACGAGGTGACCGAGGCCGACACGGTGTCGGTGCCGATCGGCCGCCCCGTCTTCAACACCCGTGTCTACGTGCTGGATTCGCGCCTGAATCCGGTGCCCGTCGGCGTCGCGGGCGAGCTGTATCTCGCCGGTGTGCAGCTGGCGCGCGGCTATGTCGAACGGCCCGACCTGACCGCCGATCGCTTCGTGGCCGATCCCTTCGGCGCGGGTGAACGGCTGTACCGCACAGGCGATCTCGTGAAGTGGGATGCTGCGGGTGAGCTGGAGTACCTGGGCCGCACCGACTTCCAGGTGAAGCTGCGTGGTCTGCGCATCGAACTCGGTGAGATCGAGGCGGCGCTGCTGGCGCAGCCGGGCGTCGCGCAGTCGGTCGTGGTGGTGCGCGCGGACGCGCACACCGGTGACCAGCTGGTCGGCTATGTGGTGAGCACCGAGGCCACTGCCGAGCAGCTGAAAGCCGGTCTGGCCCGGGCGCTTCCGGCCTACATGGTGCCCAGTGCCATCGTGGTGCTCGACGCGTTCCCGCTCAATGCCTCCGGCAAGCTGGACCGCAAGGCGCTCCCGGCCCCGGTGTTCGAGGCCAAGACCTTCCGCGCGCCCTCGACCCCGATCGAGGAGAGCGTGGCCGATGTCTTCGCCGAACTGCTCGGCGCGGACCGGGTGGGCGCGGACGACGACTTCTTCGAGCTGGGCGGCAACTCGCTCATCGCCACCCGTGCGGTGGCCCGCATCAACGCCGCCCTCGACGCCAATGTGGCCGTGCGCGAACTCTTCGAGACCGCAACGGTTTCCGGCCTGGCGGCGCGTATCGTGCCGGGCGCCGCGACGGGCGTGCGTCCGGCGCTGGTGGCGGGGGAGCGTCCGGTGCGCGTCCCGCTTTCCCTTGCGCAGCGGCGCATGTGGGTGCTCAATCAGCTGGATCCGGAGTCCCCGGCGTACAACATTCCGATGGTCATCCGCCTCACCGGCGCACTGGATGTGCCCGCCCTGCGGCACGCCGTCGAGGATGTGCTGACCCGCCACGAGGTGCTGCGTACGCGCTACCCCGAATCGGCTCCGGGCGCACCGGCCTACCAGGAGATCCTCTCGGTCGCCGATGTGCTGCCGCGCGGCCTCGAGGTGGAGCGGTCCGGCGATATCGGCGGCCGGGTCGCCGAGCTGGTCGGCACCGGATTCGATGTGGCCCAGCGGGTTCCGGTGCGGGTGCGCCTGATCTCCGGCGACGACCCGGACGACTACCTGCTGGTCCTGGTGGCCCACCACATCGCCGCCGACGGCGCCTCCATGGCCCCGCTGGCGCGTGACCTGATGACCGCCTACCTCGCGCACGCCGCCGGCGAGGCCCCGGCGTGGGCGCCGCTGCCGGTGCAGTACGCCGACTACGCGGTGTGGCAGCGGGCGGCCATCGGCGTCGAGGACGACGCGGACTCGCCCGCCGCCGCGCAGGTCGCGTTCTGGCGTGAGCAGCTGGCCGGACTGGCGGACCGCCCGATCCTCCCGCTGGACCGGCCGCGCCCGGCGGCGGCCGCCATGCGCGGCGCGCTGCTCGACTTCACCCTGCCCGCCGAGGTGCACGCGGGGTTGAATCGCCTGGCGCGCAACCACAATGCGTCGTTGTTCATGGTGGTGCACGCGGCGGTGGCGGCCTGGCTGTCGCGGCTGTCGGGCAGCGCCGACATCGTCCTGGGCACGGCGGTCGCCGGGCGCGGCGAGCGCGCGCTCGACGATCTGGTCGGCATGTTCGTCAATACCCTCACCCTGCGCACCCGGGTCGACGCGGCCGCGCCGTTCGACGAGCTGGTCGAGCGGGCCCGCGAGACCGACCTGTCGGCCTTCGCCCACGCGGACGTGCCGTTCGAACGGGTCGCCGAACTCGTCGCGCCCGGCCGGACCGCGGCGAATCCGCTACTGCAGGTGGTGCTTTCGCTGCAGAACACCGAAACCCCGGTGCTGGAGCTGCCGGGCCTGACGGTGGCGGCGGTCGACACCGACCTGGCGACGGCCAAGTTCGATCTGCAGATCAGCGTGGAACCGCGCCCCGGCGCGGCGGGCGCTGCGGGTGAGCTGGCCGTGATCCTCAACTACGACACCGAGCTGTTCGAGGCATCCTCCATGGAGTCCTTCGGCCGGGCCCTCGAGCGGGTGCTCACCTCGGTCGCCACGGATCCACAGCTGCCGGTCGGCGACATCGTGCTGCTGGACGCCGCGGAATCCGCTGCGGTGCAGGCACTGTCGCAGCCCGCGCCGGAACCCGCCGGGCTCGGCGTGCGCGGTGCCGCCCTGGCCCAGGTGCTCACCACCGCCGCCGAGGACGACCCGGACGGCCCGGCGCTGGTGTGGGGCGACGAGGCGCTCACCTATCAGGAACTCGACGCCCGCTCCTCCCGGCTGGCCCGGGTGCTCATCGCCCGGGGCAGCGGCCCCGGTACCGGTGTGGTGCTGCGCCTGGACCGTGGCGTCGATCAGGTGGTCGCGGTGTGGGCGGTGCTGAAGGCGGGCACCATGGTGGTGCCCTTCGCCGCCGCGGAAGTCCCGGGCCGGGATGTGAAGGTCGGCATCACCGTCGGCACGGCGCCCGACAGTGTGCGCGGCATCGAATGGCTGTCGCTCGACGACTCCGAGACGGCCGCCGAGATCGCCGCCGAATCGGCGCGACCGGTCACCTACGCCAACCGGATTCGCGCACTGAGCGGCACCGATATCGCCTACGCGGCGGCGGACCGGACCCTCACCTACGACGGCCTGGCCGCCGCGGTCGACCGGGCCCGCGCCCTCGACCTGACCTTCGAGTCGCGCACCTTCCACCACGGTGCGGCCGATTCGGCGCTGACCCTGATCGAAGTGGTCGCGGCGGGCGCGGTCGGAGCCGCTGTGGTCCTGGTGGATTCGGCCGGACCGGATCTCTCGGAGGCGCTGGGCGACGAGTGGGTCACCCACGTCTTCGCCGACCACGATCGCCTCGGCGAGCTGAATCCCGTTCCGCTCGAGGATCTTCGGGCCGTGGTGCTCGATGCGCCGACGACGGCCGCCGCGCGCTGGACGGACGCCGCCGTGCTCGTCCTGCCCGAGTAGCCGAGCGCTAGGGGCCCTGCTCGCGCCGCCGGATCCACCTCCCGGCGGCGCGAGTAGTAGCGAACAGCAATTGCTATGGCGCAGGTCACATGGTGCAACGCCGGGGCCGGGCCGCCGATAGTCCCTCCAGTTCGAGCCGCCGTAGCTGCTGTGCGCGGCTATGCTGTGCCGGTTCGCCCGGGCGAGTCGGTTTCGTCGGCCCGGGCTGTCGAAGAAATTCGACGCGTGTGATTGCTGGACGTGTGAGGTGGACAACACGGATGGATACAACCCGTAGATCAGTCCGTGGGAGCAGACGCCGCCGGTCCGGCAGCCCCTTCTTCGGTCAACTGCTCACCGCGGCAGTCGAATCCGCCGGCGATGCCGTCGCTATCAGCTTCAATCCCACCGGAAACCCTTCCGACCAGCGCGAACTCACCTACCGGGAGCTCGACGAGCAGTCCTCGCGAGTGGCGCGCGAACTCATCGCCCTGGGCATCGGCCCAGGTGACGTGGTGGCCATGGGCATCGCGCGCTCGGTGGAATCGGTGCTGGCCATGTGGGCCATCGTGAAGACCGGCGCCACCTATCTGCCGGTGGACCCGACCTATCCGGGTGACCGGATCGAGCACATGCTCACCGACTCCGGTGCGAAATTCGGTGTCACCCTGGCGACCCACCGGGCCGGGCTGGGGACCGCCGCCTACTGGATCGAACTCGACGATCCCACCCGGGCCGAGCGCATCGCGGCCCGGCCCGCGCACCCGATCTCCTACGCCGACCGGACCCGGCCGCTGACCGAGCAGCATCTGGCCTACGTCATCTACACCTCGGGCTCGACCGGCAAGCCCAAGGGCGTGGCCATCACCCACTCCGGGCTGGCCGGGCTGGCCGCCCGCCGGGAAAGCCGTGCGGTGACCGAGGATTCCCGCATCACCCAGCTCACCACCCCGAGCTTCGACTTCTCCATCGTCGAGATGCTGTACGCCTTCACCGCGGGCGCCACCCTGGTCGTGGTGCCGCCGGACGTATTCGGCGGCCACGAGCTGTCCGAGCTGCTCCGCCGCGAACGGATCACCCACATCTGCATCACGCCGGCGGTGCTGGAATCGCTCGATCCGGCTGTCCCGCAGGACCTGCGCGCCATCATGTGCGGCGGCGAGCGGGTGCCGCCCGCCCTGGTGGACCGCTGGATCACCCGCGACCGCGACTTCCATATCGAATACGGCCCGACCGAGGTCACCGCGCTGTCCACCGGCACCGCGGCGCTGCCGCCCGGCGGCGGCACGCACATCGGCACCCTGCTGCCCGGCATCGGCGCGTACGTGCTGGACGCGGGCCTGCGGCCGGTGCCGCCCGGCGTGGTCGGCGAACTCTATCTGGCCGGACCGGCACTGGCCGCGGGCTATCTGAATCGGCCCGTGCTGACCGCGGAACGCTTCGTCGCCGGACCCTACGGCGAACCCGGGCAGCGGCTGTACCGGACCGGCGACCTGGTCAAACGCCTGGAGAACGGGAACTTCGAACACCACGGCCGCACCGACTTCCAGGTCAAGATCCGCGGTCTGCGCATCGAACTCGGCGAGATCGACAGCGCGCTCACCGCGCACCCCGGCGTGGACTTCGCGGTCACCCTGGGCACCACCCTGCCCACCGGCGCCGCCGCCCTGGTCACCTATGTGCTGCCCAGCCCCGGAACCGCTCTGGACACCGCGGAATTGGCGGCCTTCGCGGGAGAATCCCTGCCCGCGTACATGGTTCCCGCCGCCATCATGGTGCTCGACGAGATCCCACTGACCCCGGTCGGCAAGGTCGACCGCGAGCGGCTGCCGGAACCGGTCTTCACCACCCGGGCCTTCCGCGCCCCCGCCACCGCCGCCGAAGCCGCTGTCGCGGAGGTCTTCTCCGGCCTGCTCACCCCGCCCGGCGCCGAGCCGCTGCGCGTCGGCTCCGACGACGACTTCTTCGAGCTGGGCGGCAACTCGCTGCTGGCCACCCAGGCCGTGGCCCGCATCGGTACCGCGCTGGGCCTGCGGGTTCCGGTGCGCGTGCTGTTCGAGGCGTCCACCGTCGCCGACCTGGCCGCGCTGCTGGCCGGGGAGGCGACCGGGAACACCGCCCCCGCACTGGTATCCGGGCCGCGGCCCGATCGCGTGCCGCTGTCCTACGCGCAGCAGCGCATGTGGTTCCTCAATCGGTTCGCACCCGACAGCGCGGTCGACAATGTGCCGCTCGCGGTGCGGCTCTCGGGCGAACTCGACCTCGAGGCCATGCGCGCCGCAGTCCGGGACCTGGTCGAGCGGCACGAGGTGCTGCGCACTGTCTACCCGGAGGTGGACGGCGAGGGCTATCAGCAGGTGCTGCCGCTCACCGATCCCCGTGCGATACCCGACCTGCCGGTCGAGGACATCGATGCCGCGGAACTGACCACCCGGGTGATGGCACTCGGCGGGACGGGCTTCGACGTCACCGCCACCCCGCCCATCCGGTTGCGGGTGCTGCGCCTCGGACCCGGTGAGCAGGTGCTGGTAGGCGTGGTGCACCACATCGCCGCCGACGGCTTCTCCATGGGCCCGCTCACCCGGGACCTGGTGACCGCGTACGTATCCCGCAGTTCCGGGGCCGCGCCGCACTGGCCTCTGCTGCCGGTGCAGTACGCCGACTACACCCTGTGGCAGCGCACGGCACTCGGCGCCGAGAACGACGAGAACTCCACGCTGGCACGGCAGATCGCCTTCTGGCGCGAGACACTGGCCGAACTACCCGACGAACTGGTGCTGCCGTCGGATCGCCCGCGCCCGCCGGTCGCCTCGTATCGCGGCGGCACCTACCGCTTCGAACTCGCCGACGACGTGTACGCCGCCGTGCGCCGGCTGGCCCGCGGCCACAACGGCACCACCTTCATGGTCGTGCACACGGCACTCGCGATCCTGCTGGCTCGGCTGTCCGGCACCCGGGACATCGCCGTGGGCACGCCGGTGGCCGGGCGCGGCGAGGCCGAATTGGACGACCTCATCGGCATGTTCGTCAATACCCTCGTGCTGCGGACCGACGTCGATCCCGCCGCCGGGTTCGCCGACCTCCTGGACCTGGTGCGCGACACCGACGTGCGCGCCTTCGGCCACGCCGACGTGCCCTTCGAACGACTGGTGGACCTGCTCGACCCGGCCCGCTCGCAGGCGCGCAATCCGCTGTTCCAGGTGATGCTCTCGTTCCAGAACCTGGCGCCCGCCGAATTCCGGCTACCCGGGCTCACCGTCTCCGGCACCGACCTCGAGGTGCCCTTCGCCAAGTTCGACCTGCAGCTGACCGTGCAGGAGACGGTGGACGAGCGCGGCGACGGCATCGGGATGGCGGCCGAATTCTCCTATGCGCTGGATCTTTTCGACGAGCGGACCATCGCGTCGTTCGCCCGCCGCTTCGCCCGCGTGCTGGAACTGGTCGCGGCCGACCCGGGTGCACCGGTCGGGGATCTCGACCTGCTCGCGCCCGAGGAACGCCAACGCGTCCTGACCGACTGGAACGCCACCGGCTTCGACGTCACCGCCGCGGCCGGCCTGCCGAACGATGTCGCGCCGACCCTGATCTCGATGTTCGAGGCGCAGGTCGCCGACACTCCGGACATCGTGGCACTGGTCTGCGCGGACGAGCGCCTCACCTATCGGGAACTGGCCGACCGCGCCCGCCGGCTGGCCCGCGAACTCATCGACGGCTACGGGGTCGGGCCGGAAACCTCGGTGGCCCTGGCCATCCGGCGCTCCACCGAGCTGGTGGTGGCCATGTACGCGGTCCTCATGACCGGCGCCGCCTACCTGCCGCTGGACCCCGAACAGCCGCTCGACCGCAACGAGCACATTCTCGGCACCGCCGGGCCGCGCCTGGTGCTGACCACCCGGCGGGACGGCTTCGACAGCGGGAGCGGCACTCCCGCCCGCTTCGTCGAGGAGGCCGAGGAGCGGGCGCGGACCCGGTGGCCGAGCACACCGATCTCGGACGCCGAACGGACCCGTCCGCTGCGGCCGGGGCACCCGGCCTATGTCCTGTTCACCTCGGGCTCGACCGGTCGGCCCAAGGGCGTGGCCGTCAGTCACGCCGCCATTGTCAATCGGCTGGTCTGGATGCAGGCGCAGTACCGCCTGACCTACGCGGATGTGGTGCTGCAGAAGACTCCCGCCACCTTCGACGTCTCGGTGTGGGAGTTCTTCTGGCCCTTGCAGACCGGCGCGCGGCTGGTGCTCGCCACCCCGGACGGGCACCGCGATCCGGTGTACCTGGCCCAGGTGATCGCCGAACATGGTGTCACCACGGTGCATTTCGTACCGTCCATGCTCGCGGTATTCCTCGCGGCACTGGGTGAGACCGGCGCGAACCCGCCCGGAGCGGAGCGGAGGGCAATCGAACTCCGCCAGGTGTTCGCCTCCGGCGAGGCACTACCCGCGCCAACGGCGCAGCGACTACGGGAGCTGACCACCGCCCGCCTGCACAACCTCTACGGTCCGACCGAGGCCGCGGTCGACGTCACCTATCACGAGGTGACCGATGCCGACACCGTGTCGGTGCCGATCGGCCGGCCGGTCTTCAATACCGCTCTCTACGTGCTGGATTCGCGGCTGCGACCGGTCGCCCCCGGCGTCCCGGGCGAGCTGTATCTGGCCGGTGACCAGCTGGCCATCGGCTATGTGGCCCGCCCGGACCTGACCGCCGACCGGTTCGTCGCCGACCCCTTCGGTCACGGGACGCGCATGTACCGCACCGGCGATCTCGTGAAGTGGCGTGCCGACGGCGAACTGGAATACCTGGGCCGCACCGACTTCCAGGTGAAACTGCGCGGCCTGCGCATCGAACTGGGCGAGATCGAGGCGGCCCTGCTGGCCCAGCCCGGGGTGGCCCAGTCGGTCGTGGTGGTGCGCGCCGACGCGCAGGGCGGTGAGCAGCTGGTCGGCTACGTGGCCCGCGACCCCGCCGCGGAGGTCGATCCCACGCTGGTGAAAGCCGCTCTGGCGCAGCTGCTTCCGGCCTATATGGTGCCCTCCTCGATCGCGGTCATGGACGCCTTCCCGCTCAACGCCTCCGGCAAGCTGGACCGCCGGGCACTGCCCGCCCCGGTGTTCGAGCCCAGGCGTTTCCGCGCGCCGTCGACCCCGATCGAAGAGATCGTGGCGGGCGTCTTCATGGATCTGCTCGGCGCGGACCGGGTCGGCGCGGACGACGACTTCTTCGAGCTGGGCGGCAACTCGCTGATCGCCACCCGGGCGGTCTCGCGGATCAACGAAGCGCTGGAAGCCACCGTCTCGGTGCGCGAACTCTTCGAGACCGCAACGGTTTCCGGTCTGGCCGCCCGGATCGTGCCGGGCACCGCGACCGGTGCGCGTCCGCCATTGGTGGCGGGGGAGCGGCCGGCGCGGGTGCCGTTGTCGCTGGCGCAGCAGCGCATGTGGGTGCTCAATCAGCTGGACCCGGAATCCCCGGCCTACAACATCCCGATGGTCATCCGCCTCACCGGCACCCTCGACGTGCCCGCGCTGGCACGGGCCGCGGAGGACGTCCTGACCCGGCACGAGGTGCTGCGCACCCGCTACCCGGAATCGGGCCCCGGCGGCGCTCCCTATCAGGAGGTGCTTTCGGTCGCGGAGGCGCTGGCGGGTGGTCTCGAGACGGAGCGCGCTCGCGACATCGGCGCGCGGGTGCAGGAGCTCATCTACGCCGGATTCGATGTCGCGCACCAGGTTCCGGTGCGCATGCGACTGCTCACCGGGGACGCGCCCGACGACTACCTGCTGATCCTGGTCGCCCATCACATCGCCGCCGACGGCGCCTCCTTCGCACCGCTGGCCCGCGATCTCATGATCGCCTACACCGCGCGCGCCGCGGGCGAGACGCCCGGCTGGGCGCCGCTGCCCGTGCAGTATGCGGACTTCGCACTGTGGCAGCACGCGGTGATCGGCTCGGACACCGACGAGAACTCCGTCGCCGCGGCGCAGGTGGACTACTGGCGCGGACAGCTCGCCGGTCTGCCCGCGCGGCCGCTGCTGCCGCTGGACCGGCCCCGCCCGCCGGCGCCGTCCATGGCGGGCGCGCTGGTCGACTACGTGGTGCCCGCCGAGATCCACGCCGAGCTGAATCGCATTGCGCGCCGCCATAATGCGTCACTGTTCATGGTGATGCACGCGGCCGTCGCGGTCCTGCTGGCGCGGCAGTCGGGTAGCCCGGACATTCTCGTCGGCACCCCGATCGCGGGGCGCGGCGAGCAGGTGCTCGACGGCCTGGTCGGCATGTTCGTCAATACCCTCACCCTGCGCAGCACCGTGGATCCCGCCGCCTCCTTCGACGATCTGGTGGCCGCCGCCCGCGAAACCGATCTGTCGGCCTTCGCGCACGCGGACGTGCCGTTCGAGCGTGTGGTGGAGGCGGTCGCGCCCGGCCGTGGCCAGGCCGATCCGCTGCTGCAGGTAGTGCTGGCGCTGCAGCACAACGAGGTGGCCGAGCTCGAGCTCCCGGGCCTGTCGGTCTCCGGCGTGGACGCGGCGCTCGAGGCCGCCAAGTTCGACCTGCAGATCGGCGTCGAGGCCGGACCGCTCGCCGCGGACGGCACCCCCGGCGACCTCGCCGTCGTCTTCTCCTATGCCACCGAGCTTTTCGACGAGTCCACCATCGAGGCCCTGGGCGCGCGCCTGGTGCGCATCCTGGCCGCGGTGGCCGCCGATCCGCACATGCCGGTGGGCGACATCGACCTGCTGAGCCCGGCCGAGCGCGCCCGTGCCCGGGCGCTGCCCGCGCCCGCCCCGGCGGTGACCACCACCGCGCACGGCACGGCGCTGCCGCAGTCGCTGTCCGCCGCGGTCGAGGACGACCCCGACGGCCCGGCCCTGGTCCGGGGTGAGGAGACGGTGTCCTACCGGGACCTCGACGCTCGCTCCTCGCGACTGGCCCGGTTCCTGATCGGGCGCGGCTGCGGGCCCGGCACCGGCGTCGCCGTGCGGCTGGACCGGGGAGCCGACCTGGCCGTGGCCACCTGGGCCGTGCTCAAGACCGGTGCGGCGGTGGTGCCGCTGGCCGGTCTGGACCGGCTGCCGCCCAGCGGACTGGATGTGAAGGTGGGCCTGACCGCCGGGAAACCGGTCGCCGTGCCGGGCATCGACTGGCTCGCCCTGGACGATCCCGGGGTGGCCGCCGAGGTCGCCACCGAATCGGCGCGGCCGGTCACCTACGCGCACCGCATTCGCGCACTGCGCGGCGATGACACCGCCTTCGCGGCGCCGGGCCGGGCGTCGCTGAGCTACGACGAGGTCGCGGCCATGGTGGATCGGGTGCGGGCCGAGTCCGAGCTCACCTTCGAATCACGCACCTACTGGTCCGGTTTGGCGGATCACCCCCTCGCGCTCATCGAACCGATCGCCGCCGGCGGCGTCGGGGCGTCAATGGTCCTGGCGGAGGCCGGAGCCGATCTCACCGAGACTCTCGCCGACGAATGGGTCACCCACCTGTTCGCCGACCGGGCCCGGCTCGACGGGCCGGACCCCGCGGAACTGGACGATCTCACCGCTCTCGTGGTGGACGGGCTGCCCGTCCCCGCGCGGTGGTCGGGTCTGACCGTCGTCGCCGTCCCGGGGGTCGCCACCGCCCGATGAGCACCTGGTGAGCGGCCCGGAGTGGCCCTCCCGCCCGCAGGACTGAATACTCCTTTGGGGAAGCGCGCGTGACCGGTCCCTCGGCGGGGGGCCGACAGCCCTGCCACCAGCAGGGTCGAGTAACGCGGCCTGCGTGAGCCCGATGAACAATGTCGGTGCACGCGGCGGTATGGGCAATGACGGACAGGATGAGGACAGGCTGCATGATTCGGGTGGTCGGGGACCGGAAGATCGAGCTCGTGGCGGTGGCGGCATGACCCGCACGGCTCGCGTACGTCCCACCCGGACCCGTCGTGGACCCCACATTCCGACACTGCCGCAGCTGCTGGCGACCGCGGTCGAGGCCAATCCGGGCGGCCTCGCCGTCACGGTCGCCGACGCCGACCGCGGCCTGGCCGCGCTGAGCTACGCCGAACTCGACGAGCGTTCGAACCGGCTGGCACGCCTGCTCATCACCCGCGGCATCGGCCCGGAGGATCTGGTCGCGGTCGGTATCCGCCGCTCGCTGGAGTCGGTGGTGGCGGTGTGGGCGGTCGCCAAGACCGGCGCGGGCTTCGTCCCCGTGGACCCCAACTATCCGGCCGACCGCGTGCGGCACATGATCTCGGACTCGCGGGCGGTGCTGGGCCTGACCGTGGCCGACACCCGCTCGAGCCTGCCGACCACGCTGCCCTGGCTGGAACTGGACACCGAGGAGATCGCGGCCGCCGCCCAGGGCTATCCGGCCGAACCGGTCACCAATGCCGACCGGGCGCGCCCGCTGCGGGCCGAACATCCGGCCTACGCCATCTACACCTCGGGGTCGACGGGCCTGCCCAAGGGCGTCGTGGTCACCCACACCGGTCTGGCCGCGCTGACCGCGGAGATGCGCGAACGCTTCGGCATCGGGCCGGAGTCGCGGGTGCTGCAGGTCGCCACCCCGTCCTTCGACGCCTCGATCATGGAACTGCTGATGGCCATCGGCGCGGCCGCGACCATGGTGGTCGCGGTGCCCGAGGTGTACGGCGGTGACGAACTGGGCCGCCTGATCGCCCGGGAGCGGGTCACCCACGGCCTGATCACGCCGTCGGTGCTGGCCTCGCTGGACCCGGATCAGCTCACCACCATGGAGGCCATCGTCGGTGGCGGCGAGGCCATTTCGGCCGAGCTGGTGCGCCGCTGGTCCGGCGACCCGTCCGGTCGCCGCCGCTTCCACAATGCCTACGGCCCGACCGAGGCGACCATCGCGACCAATATCTCCGATCCGCTGTCCCCGGACCGGCCGGTGACCATCGGCGCCCCCATTCGCGGCGCCGGCGCGTACGTGCTGGACGAATGGCTCCGGCCGGTGCCGGTCGGCACCCCGGGCGAGCTGTACATCGCCGGTGCGCTGCTGGCGCGCGGATATCACGCGCGGCCGGAACTGACCGCGGCCCGCTTCGTCGCGAACCCGTTCGACGGGGGCGCGGGCGCCCGGCTCTACCGCACCGGTGACCTGGTGCGCGCCAATGCCGCCGGTGAGCTGGAGTATGTGGGCCGCAACGACTTCCAGGTGAAGATCCGCGGCCTGCGCATCGAGCTGGGTGAGATCGACGCGGTGCTCGCCGGGCACGAGTCGGTCGACTTCGCGGTCACCGTCGGTCACGAGGTGAACGGCCGCGCCACCGCGCTGGTCTCGTATGTGCATGCGGCCCCGGGCTTCTCGATGGACACCGCGGTGCTCTCGGAGCTGGCCGAGCGGACGCTGCCCGCGCACATGGTGCCGGCCGCCATCATCGTCCTCGACACCATCCCGTTGACGCCCGCGGGCAAGCTGGACCGCCGCGCGCTGCCGGAGCCGGAGCTCGAGGTCACCGAGTACCGGGCCCCGGAGACGGCGGCGCAGCAGGCGGTGGCCGAGGTCATCGCCGAGGTGCTACGCCTGGACCGGGTCGGCCTCGACGACGACTTCTTCAGCCTCGGCGTGGATTCCATCACCGCCATCCAGATCGTGTCCCGGGCCCGGGCCCGGGGTCTGGGCTTCAAGCCCAAGGAGATGTTCGCCGCCCGCACCGTGGCCGCGCTGGCCGAACTCGCGGTGCCGGTCGACACCGCCGCCGCCACCGAGGAACTCGCCACCGGACCGCTGGTCGAGCTGAGCGCCGACGACGAGGCGCGGCTGCGCGAGCGCTACCCGAACCTGTCGGAGGTGTGGCCGCTCACCCCGCTGCAGACCGGCATGCTGTTCCACGCGCGGCTGGCCGAATCCTCCGTCGACGCCTACATGGTCCAGTTCGCCCTCGACCTGGCCGGTGAGATCGACGTGGCGCGCGTGCACGCCGCCGCCCGCGCCATGCTGGACCGGCACGTGAACCTGCGGGTGGTCTTCGCCGAGGACAGCGCGGGCAATCCGCTGCAGGTCGTTCTCGACGAGGTCGAACTGCCCTGGCAGTACCTGGATCTCAGTGACCGGGTGCCCGCCGAGGCGCTGGCCGAGACCGACCGGCTGATGGCCTTCGACGTGGCCCGCCACTTCGACATGAGCACCGGGCCGCTGCTGCGCGTGGCGCTGTACCGCACGGCCGCCGACCGCTACCGGGTGTGCGTCACCAGCCACCACATCCTCATCGACGGCTGGTCCATGCCGCTGCTCATCCAGGACATGCTGCTGCTGTACGCGGCCGGCGGCGACGCGGCGCAGATCCCGGCGGTGCGGTCCTACCGTGACTACCTGGCCTGGCTGGCCGCGCGCGATCACGCCGCGGCGCGGGAGGCGTGGCGCGAGACCCTCGACGGGTTCACCGAGCCGACGCCGCTCGCGGCCGTCGATCCCTCGCGCGAGATCACCTCGGGCATCGGCGAAGTCGCCTTCCAGCTGTCCGAGAACGACACCGCCGCGCTCACCAGGGTGGCGCACGAGGCGGGCGTCACCCTCAATACCGTCGTGCAGGCCGCGTGGGGTCTGCTCATCGGCCGCAGCACCGACCGCGACGATGTCGTCTTCGGCGCCACCGTGTCCGGCCGTCCGCCGCAGCTGGCGGGCATCGAGACCATGATCGGCCTGTTCCTCAACGCCATTCCGGTACGGGTGCGGCTGACCCCGGGCAGCACGCTCACCGAGGTGCTGCGAGCGCTGCAGGACGAGCAGGCCGCGCTGCTCGACCACCACTATGTCGGGCTGGGCGAGATCCAGGAGATCGCCGGAGTCGACGGGCTTTTCGACTCCATCGTGGTGTTCGCCTCCTTCCCGGTGGACGAGGAGTCCCTCGACGACGCCGCCGCGCCCATCGACGGCGCGGGCATTCTCGGCGCGTCCGCGGTGAACGGCACCCACTACCCGCTCACCGTCATGGTGCAGCCGCGCGGCAAGGGCCTCGGCTTCGGCGTGAAGTACCTGCGCGACCTCTTCGAGGAGGACGCGGCCCAGGCCATCGCGCACCGGCTCTCGGCGCTGCTGTCCCGGATCGCCGCCGACCCGCGGGCGCGGGTGGCCGCGGTGGACGCGCTGCTGGACGGCGAGCGCCGCGAGCTGGCGGCCGTCAATGCCACCGAAGTGCCCGAGCTGCTGGACGATTCGACGCTGCTCACCCTGTTCGACGCCCAGGTGGCGCGGACCCCGGACGCCCCCGCCGTGATCTTCGGCCGCACCACCCTGACCTACGCCGAGCTGGACGCCCGCTCCCGCCGTCTCGCGCAGGAGCTCACCCTGCGCGGTGTCGGCGCGGAATCCCGGGTGGCCGTGGCCATGCGGCGCGGCATCGATCTGGTGGTCGCCGTCTACGCGGTGCTGCGCGCCGGCGGCGCCTACGTGCCGGTGGATCCCGATCACCCGGCCGAGCGCAACGAGTACGTCCTCGCGGGTTCCGCGCCGGTGTGCGTGCTCACCCGCGCGGCCGACGACTTCGAAACCGCCTCCGGCGTACCGCTCTTCTTCGTGGACGCGCTCGCGGGCGCGGACCCGTTCGTTGAGGTCGCGCCCGCGGGCGTGGGCCCGGACAATGCCGCCTACGTCATCTACACCTCCGGCTCCACCGGCCGCCCCAAGGGCGTGGTCATCACGCACCGGCAGATGGCCAATCAGTTCCGCTGGGCCCAGCGCACCTACCCGCACCGCGCGGGCGACGTGGTGCTGCACAAGACGCCCATCACCTTCGACATCTCCACCTGGGAGCTGTTCTGGCCGTTGCAGACCGGCGCGGCCGTGGTGGTGGCCGAACCGGACGGGCACCGCGACCCGGCCTACATCGCGCGCACGATCGACGAATACGCCGTCACCTCCGTGCATTTCGTGCCGTCCATGCTCGACGCCTACCTCGACGGCGCGGCCCGGCGGCACCCCTCGCTGCGCTGGGTGTTCGCCGCCGGTGAGGCCCTCACGGCGGAGAGCGCCACGAAATTCGCTGCCGCGCTGCCGGATACCGAGCTGGTGAACTGGTACGGCCCGGCCGAGGCGACCGTGGTCACCGCGCATCCGGCCGAGCGCACCCACGGCGTCGCCGTGCCGATCGGCAGCCCCGTCGCCAATACCCGGGTGCTGGTGCTGGATCGGCAGCTGCGGCCGGTGCCCTTCGGTGCGGCCGGTGAACTCTATGTCGCCGGCGTGCAATTGGCGCGCGGCTACCTCGGCGCGCCCGCGCTCACCGCCGAACGCTTCGTCGCCCACGAGGACGGGCAGCGGCTCTACCGCACCGGTGACGTGGTCCGCTGGATCCACGACGGCGCCTCGCATGCGCTGGAGTACCTGGGCCGCAGCGACTTCCAGGTCAAGCTGCGCGGCCAGCGCATCGAGCTCGGTGAGATCGAGACCGTGCTGCTCGGCCACCCGGCCGTGCACCGGGCCGCCGTGTCGCTGGTGCGCGGCGCGAGCGGCGACCGCCTCGTCGCGTACGTGGTGCTCGAGGACGGCGCGCAGGTCACCGACGCCGAACTGCTCTCGCACACCCGCGAATCCGTGCCGTCCTACATGGTGCCCTCCGCCGTGGTGCGGCTGGACGCCATGCCGCTCAACGCCTCCGGCAAGCTGGACCGCAAGGCACTGCCGGTGCCGCAGTTCCAGGCCCGCGAATACCGCGAGCCCGCCACCGCCGCCGAGCGCACGGTGGCCGAGGTGTTCGCGACCGTGCTGCACCTGGACCGGGTGGGCGCGGACGACGACTTCTTCGAGCTGGGCGGCAACTCGCTGAACGCCACCCGGGTGGTGGCGCGGCTGGGCGCCGCGGTCGGCACCCGGGTGCCGGTACGTGCCCTGTTCGAGGCGCCCACCGTCGCGGAACTCGCGAATTCGCTGGGTGCACTGGACGATTCGGCCGTCGCGCCGCTGCGGCCGATGCCGCGGCCGGAGCTGGTGCCGCTGTCCTACGCGCAGCAGCGCATGTGGTTCCTCAACCGCCTCGACACCGATGCCGCCACCTACAACCTGCCGATCGCGCTGCGCGTCACCGGCCCGCTCGACGTGCCCGCGCTGCGCGCCGCCGTGGCCGACCTGGTCGCCCGGCACGAGGTGCTGCGCACCTACTATCCCGAGCACGAGGGCGTCGGCCACCAGGTGATCCTGGACGTCCAGGAGCCCGACGCCATGCCGTCGCTGCCGGTCGTCCCGGTCACCGAAGCCGAGGTGGCGCAGGTGGTCTCGGAGGCCGCCTTCGCGCCCTTCGACGTGACCACCGCCCCGCCGCTGCGGCTGCGGCTGCTGCGCCTGGACGCCGAGGACCACGTGCTGGTCTGCGTGGTCCACCACATCGCCGGCGACGGCTTCTCCGGCGGCCCGCTCACCCGCGACCTGATGACCGCCTACTTCGGCCGGATGCAGGGGCAGGAACCGTCCTGGACCCCGCTGCCGGTGCAGTACGCCGACTACGCGCTGTGGCAGCGCGAAAGCCTCGGCGACGAACACGATTCCGGCTCGCTGCTGGCCCGCCAGTTCGACTACTGGCGCTCCGCCCTGACCGGACTGCCCGATCAGCTGGAGCTGCCCACCGACCGGCCCCGGCCGGTGGTGGCCTCCGGGCGCGGCGCGGTGCACGCCTTCGATATCGATCCGCACGTGCACGGCGCCCTGAACCGGGTTGCGCAGCAGCACAATACGACGCTGTTCATGGTGCTGCACGCCGCCTTCGCCGTGCTGCTGGCGCGGGTGTCCGGCACCCGCGACATCGCCATCGGCGCGCCCATCGCGGGCCGCGGCGAGGCCGAGCTGGACAACCTGATCGGCATGTTCGTCAACACCCTGGTGCTGCGCACCGAGGTCGACCCCAACGCCAGCTTCGCCGAACTGCTCGCCGCCGTGCGGCAGACCGACCTGGCCGCCTTCGAGCACGCCGACGCGCCGTTCGAACGCATTGTGGAGCTACTGGATCCGCCGCGCTCGCAGGCCCGGCACCCGCTGTTCCAGGTGTCGCTGACCGTGCAGAACATGACCCCGGCCGTGTTCGAACTGCCCGGCGTCACCGTCTCCGACGTCGACCTGACCGTGCCGGTCGCCAAGTTCGACCTGGACCTGACGCTGGTCGAGCGCACCACCGCCGACGGTGTGGCACAGGGCATTTCGGCCGCGTTCACCTACGCCACCGACCTGTTCGATCCGGAATCCCTGGATCGGCTGGCCGAGCGGCTGCGCCGCACCCTGGTCGCGGTGGCCACCCACCCGGAGCGGGCCGTCGGTGATTTCGACCTGCTGGCCGTGGACGAACGGCAGCGGGTGCTGTCGGACTGGAACGCCACCGCCGTCGACGTCGCGGCCGGGCTGCCCCGCGCGGCCACCGCGACCCTGGTGTCGCTGTTCGAGACCCAGGCGCTGCGCACCCCCGACGCCATCGCCCTGGTGTATGAGGGCGAGCAGCTCACCTACGCCGAGTTCTCGGCCCGCGTCCACCGCCTGGCCCGGCGCCTCATCGCCGAGGGCGTCGGACCGGAATCGCTGGTGGCCCTGCACATCCGGCGCTCGCTGGACTTCGTGACGGCCGTCTACGCCGTGCTGGCCGCGGGTGGCGCGTACGTGCCGCTGGACCCGGACCAGCCCGCCGAGCGCATCGCGCACGTGCTCGACACCGCCGAACCGGTGTGCGTGCTCACCACCTCCCGCGACGCCTTCGACGCGGGCGCGCACCCGGTGCTCGAGGTCGACACCGCCATCCTCGCGGGATACGCCGACCACCCGGTCATCGACGTGGAACGCCGTGCGCCGCTGCGCGCGGAGAACACCGCGTACGTCATCTTCACCTCCGGCTCCACCGGCCGCCCCAAGGGCGTGGCCGTGCCGCACGCCGCCGCCGTGAACCAGATCAGCTGGATCACCGCCGAATACGCGCTCGACGGCGACGACATCGTGCTGTTCAAGACCCCGGCCACCTTCGACGTGTCGGTGTGGGAACTGTTCGGCCCCTTGGCCACCGGCGGCCGCATGGTCGTCGCCACGCCCGACGGGCACCGCGACCCGCTGTACCTGGCCGATGTCATCGCCGCCGAACGGGTCACCCTCACCTCGTTCGTGCCGTCCATGCTGCGCGCCTTCTCGGCGGCCGCCGATCCCGCGCTGCTGACGTCGCTGCGGGCGCTGCTGGTGGCCGGTGAGGCGTTCACCTCCGACGCGGTCGCCGCCTTCCGCGCGATCAGCCCGGCGGAGCTGCACAACCTGTACGGCCCCACCGAATTCACCGTGCACGCCACCTACGCGCCGGTCGCCGGCGACGTCTCCGGCGCCGTGCCGATCGGCGGCCCGGTCTGGAACGCCCGCGCCTACGTGCTGGACTCGCGCCTGCACCCGGTCGCCCCCGGCCTGGTGGGTGAGCTCTACCTGGCCGGCGCGCAGCTGGCCCGTGGTTATGTCGGCCGCGCCGACCTGACCGCGGATCGCTTCGTGGCCAGCCCCTTCCGCCGCGGCGAGCGCCTGTACCGCACCGGCGACCTGGTCCGGTGGAACACCGACGGCAACCTGGTCTACCTGGGCCGCACCGACTTCCAGGTGAAGCTGCGCGGCCTGCGCATCGAGCTCGGCGAGATCGAGGCCGCCCTCACCTCGCACGCCTCGGTGGACCAGGCCGTCGTGGTCCTGCACTCGGCCGAGAACACCGGCGACATGCTCGCCGCCTACCTCGTGCCCGCCGCCGGCGACATCGACCGGGTCGCGCTGAAGGCGCACCTGGCCGGGCGGCTGCCGTCCTACATGGTGCCCGCCGCCCTGGTGGTGCTGGACGCCATGCCGGTCAACGCCAACGGCAAGCTGGACCGGAAGGCGCTGCCCGCACCGGAATTCGAGGCGCGCGAGTTCCGCGCCCCGGTCTCCCCGGTCGAGCAGACCGTCGCCACCGTCTTCGCCGAGACCCTCGGCCTCGGCCACCCGGTCGGCCGCGACGACGACTTCTTCGCCCTCGGCGGCAACTCCCTGGTCGCCACCCAGGTGGTGGCCCGCCTCGGTGCGGCCCTCGATACTCGCGTCCCGGTCCGCATCCTCTTCGACGCGCCGTCGGTGGCGGCGCTGGCCGCCGCCCTCGAATCGGCCACCGGCACCGGCCGCCGCGCCCTGGTGGCCGGTCCGCGCCCGGAGCGCATTCCGCTGTCACCGGCGCAGCAGCGCATGTGGTTCCTCAACCGCTTCGACACCGAGTCCGCCGCCTACAACATCCCCGCCGCGGTCCGGCTCACCGGCGCCCTGGATGTGGCTGCGCTGCGCGCGGCCGTCGCGGATGTGGTTGCGCGCCACGAGATCCTGCGCACCATTTACCCCGAGACCGACAACGGCCCCGTGCAGGTGGTGCTTCCGGTCGCGCAGGCGACGCCCGTCCTCGAGGTCCGCTCCGTCGCCTCCGGCGAGGTTCCGGACGCGGTGCTCGGCGTGGCCTCGCACCTGTTCGACGTCACCACCGAGGTGCCGCTGCGCATCGCGCTGTTCGAGATCACCGACGCCCCGGGCGAATACGTGCTGGCCCTGGTGATCCACCACATCTCCGGCGACGGCTCGTCGGTGACCCCGCTGACCCGGGACCTCATGGTGGCCTACGCCGCCCGGTCCATGGATCTGGAACCGGCCTGGCAGCCGCTGCCGGTGCAGTACGCCGACTACGCCATCTGGCAGCGCGAACTGCTGGGCGACGAGCACGATCCGCAGTCGGTGGCCGCCGCCCAGATCGGCTACTGGCAGCAGGCCCTGGCCGGACTGCCCGACCAGCTCGACCTGCCCTCGGACCGGCCGCGCCCGGCCGTGCAGTCCTTCCACGGCGGCAAGGTCGAGCTCGATATCGACGCCGCCGCCCACCGCGCGCTGGTGGAGCTGGCGCGCGCCGAGGGCGCGACGCTGTTCATGGTCGTGCACACCGCGCTGGCCGTGCTGCTGGCCCGGCTCTCGGGCACCGGCGACATCGCCATCGGCACCCCGATCGCGGGCCGCGGCGAGGAGGCGCTCGACGACCTGATCGGCATGTTCGTCAACACCCTGGTCTTCCGCACCCGGGTGGACGCGGGCGCGAGCTTCACCGAACTGCTGGCGCGGCAGCGCGAAACCGACCTCGCCGCCTTCGCGCACGCCGACGTCCCGTTCGAGCGCCTGGTGGAGGTGCTCAACCCGGTGCGCTCCACCGCCCGGCACCCGCTGTTCCAGGTGGGCCTGTCCTTCCAGAACCACAGCCAGGCCGGTCTGGAACTGCCGGAGCTGACCGTCGCGGGCCTCGACATCGACACCGAGCTGTCGCAGTTCGACCTGCACCTGATCGCCGCGGACCGCTACAGCGAAACCGGTGAGCCCGCAGGCATTCTCGGCCACTTCACCTACGCGACCGCCCTGTTCGACCAGGCCACCGTCGAAGGGTTCGCCGAGCGTTTCGTGCGGCTGCTGACCAGCGTGGTGGCCGAACCGGCCACCCCCGTGGGCGAGGTGGAGCTGCTCGCCACCGCGGAGCGGGCCCGAATCCTGCAGGGCTGGAACGACACCCGGCACGAGGTCGACACCCGCGCCACGCTGGCGTCCCTGCTCGACCGGACAGTGAGCGCCCACGCCGGGCGGACCGCCCTGGTCGCCGACGGCGAGGGCGAGCTGACCTACGCCGAACTCGCGCAGCGGGTCAACCGCCTGGCGCGCCACCTGATCTCGCTGGGCGTCGGCCCCGAGTCCCGGGTGGCGCTGGCCCTGCGGCGCTCGACCGACCTGGTGGTGGCCATGTACGCGGTCACCGCGGCGGGCGGCGCGTACGTGCCCGTCGATCCGGATCAGCCCGCCGAGCGCACCGGCCACATCCTGGAATCGGCCGCGCCGGTGTGCGTCCTCACCACGAGCGCGACCGGCTTCGTGACCGGTCTCGCACCGATGGTCCGCATGGACGAGCTGGCGACGGATTCGGTGCCGGCCGGGCCGATCACCGACGCCGAGCGGGTCGCGCCACTGCGGCCGGCGAACACCGCCTACGTCATCTTCACCTCGGGATCGACCGGCCGGCCCAAGGGCGTGGCCGTGCCGCACGCGGCGATCGTCAACCAGTTGCAGTGGAAGACAGCGGAATTCGATCTCGGTGTCGACGACGCGGTACTGCTGAAGACGGCGTCCACCTTCGACCTGTCGGTGTGGGAATTCTGGTCCGCCGCCGTCTCGGGCGGCCGCCTGGTCATCGCCGAGTCCGACGGCCACCGCGACCCCGTGTACCTGAATGCGCTCATGGCCCGCACGGCCGTGACCGTGCTGCACACGGTGCCGTCCATGCTGGATGCGCTGCTGGCCGAATCGAATTCGGCCGTCGGACTGGGCGCGCTGCGGCGCGTGCTGGCCATCGGCGAGGCGCTGCCCGCGACGCTCGCGCAGCGGTTCCGCACCGCCTTCCCGGCGGTGGGCCTGTACAACCTGTACGGCCCGACCGAGGCCGCGGTGTCGATCACCAACCACGAGGTCACCGCCGCCGACCGCGTCTCGGTGCCGATCGGCGCACCGGAATGGAACAGCCGCGTCTACGTGCTCGACGCCAGGCTGCGGCCGGTGCCCGCCGGGGTGCCGGGCGAGTTGTATCTCGCCGGTGCGCAGCTGGCCCGCGGCTACTTCGGGCGTCCGGACCTGACCGCGGATCGCTTCGTGGCCAACCCGTTCGCCGTCGGCGAGCGTATGTACCGCACCGGTGACCTCGTCGCCTGGTCCGGCAACGGCGAGCTGGAGTACCGGGGCCGCACCGACTTCCAGGTGAAGATCCGTGGTTTCCGTATCGAGCTCGGCGAGATCGAGGCGGCGCTGCTGGCACTGCCGGAGATCGCGCAAACCGCGGTGCTCGCCAAGCAGGACGCCAAGACCGGCGACCGGCTGGTCGCCTACCTGGTCCCGTCCGGCTCGGATATCGAGGTGCCGCAGGTGAAGTCGGCCCTGTCGGCGGCGCTGCCGTCGTACATGGTCCCGGCCGCCTTCGTGGTCCTCGACGCCCTGCCGTTGAACGTGAACGGCAAGCTGGACCGCGCCGCGCTGCCCGACCCCGAATTCGAGGCGGCCGTCTTCCGTGCCCCGGCCACCGCCCTGGAACAGACCGTGGCGGAGGTCTTCGCCGACGTGCTCGGCCTGGAGCGGGTCGGCGCGGACGACGACTTCTTCACCCTCGGCGGCAACTCGCTGCTGGCCACCCAGGTGGCGAGCCGCCTGCGCACGCTGACCGGCGCCGAGGTCCGGGTGGCGTGGTTCTTCACCGCGCCGACCGTGGCCGGACTCGCCGCGCAGATCCTGGCCGCGCTCGAGGGCGAACACGACTTCGACTCGAATTCCGAAGCCGGACTTCAGGTCGTGCTGCCGATTCGCGCCACGGGCACCCGGACGCCGATCTTCTGTGCCCCGCCCATGTCCGGAATGTCGTGGTGCTACGCCGGGCTGGCGCGGTTCCTCCCCGAGGACCAGCCGCTGCTCGGCCTGCAGTCGCCCGCCCTCACCGAGGCCGACTACGACCCGGCCGACCTGGCCGACGTGGCCCGCCGCTACGCCGCCGAAATGCGCGCCATCCAGCCGGAGGGTCCCTACCGGGTGCTCGGCTACTCGCTCGGCGGCATCCTGGCCTACGCCATCGCCACCGAGCTGCAGGCCGCCGGACAGCAGGTCGACCTGGTCGCCATCCTGGACTCCTACCCGGAGTCGAAGTCCGACTTCCGGACCTCGATCCTGGACGAGTTCGCCACCATCGGCGTCGGCCCCGAAGCCTTCCCCGACGGCGACCTGCTGAACCTGAGCGAGGAGGCGCTCACCGCGCTGCACGGCGCGGTGCCGCCGGACCTCGGCGTCCTCACCCTGGACCGCCTGCGCCGCATCTACCGCGGCGCGGTGCGCAGCCTGGAGCTCGAATCGCAGTACCGGCCGCGGCATTTCGACGGCCGTGTCGAGCTGTTCCGGGCCGAGTTCCTGAGCGCCGGTGTCCCGCAGGCGAAGTCGTCCGCCGACTGGCGGCCCTACGTCAGCGGGACCGTGGGCGAGCACCCGGTGCCCGGCACCCACCAGCTGATGACCACCGCGGAAGCCCTCGCCGTGATCGGCCCGGTGCTGGCCGGCCTCATCGATCGCGCCGACACCGAACCGGCCGTAGTGTCCGAACCTGTCGTGCGGTCCGAACCGGCTGTGTGGTCCGAACCGGCTGTGCTGTCCGGCGATACCGCCGCTGCCGCCGAGCCGGTGGGCACCCTGCCCGAGCTCATGGCCGCCGCCGTCGAGGCGAATCCGGACGGCGCGGCGGTGATCATCCGCGGTCGTGCCTTCACCTACGCTCAGCTCGACGCCGAATCCTCGCGTCTGGCACGGGTTCTCATCGATCAGGGCGCGCGCCCGGGCACCCGGGTGGCCGTGGCGCTGCCCCGCTCGGTGGCGCTCATCCTCGCGGTGTGGGCGGTCGCCAAAACCGGTGCGACCGTGCTGCCGGTGGATCCGGCCACCGGTGACACGGGTGCGATCGACCACCGGACCACGCACGGCCTGACTCTCAGCGCCGCGACGTCCGCGCTGCCTCCGCTGGCCGCCGGCGGGGAGTGGCTCGTGGTCGACGATCCGCGCGTCGGTGCGGACGTCGAATCCCGTTCGCCCGCACCGGTCGCCGACTCGGACCGCCGCGCACCGGTCGCGCCCGGCGACGCGGCCTGGGTCGATCGCGCGGCCGACGGCTCCGGCGAGGTGGTGCTCGCCCAGGCGGACCTGCACGCGATCGCCACCCGGACGCTGTCCTTCGGCCTGCACGGCGAGGCACGGGCGATCTATCTCGCGGCGGCCGGGTCGAGCCTGTCGCCGCTGGAACCGCTGCTGCCGCTCGGCGCCGCCGCCGCCCTGGTGGTCGCACAGCACCGCGCCTACGAGCCGGGCGAACTCACCGAGCTGCTCACCCGCGAGGCGGTGACCCACCTGGTCCTCGCCGAACCGGTGCGGGACGCCCTGTCCCCGGCGGTCCCCGCGGATGTACGGATCATCGCCGCCGAGGACCTGCGCGCCCGGCCCGTGGCCGGCACCCGCGACGACGCCGTGTCCGCTCCAGGCGAGCCGGCGTCCGCCGCAGACGAATCCATGTCCGCCGCAGGGCATTCCGAGGAGCTCGAGGTCGACTGGGCCACCACCGCGGTGCTGCCGGTGATCCGGCCCGAGGATCTCGAGCGGTCGGTGAAGCTGCGCGATCCGGAACAGGCCGCCGAACCCGAATCGGCCCGGGAGTCCGAGCCGGATCCCGATATCGCGTTCCGGCCGGTTGCCGAGCCCGAGCCGGTGAGCCCGGCCGCCGCCGTCACACCGCAGAACGACGTGACGGCCGCACCCGAGGAGACCGCACCGGCCGCGCTGCCGCGCGTGGCCGTCAAGAACCCGGTCATGGGGCCGAGACTCAGTGCGGTGGGCGAGGTTTCGCCGCTGCCCGCGGGCGCCATGGGCCTGCTCGAGGTGGAGCCGTCCGGGGTCTGGGTCCGGGCCATCACCCTCGATATCGCCGCGGGCATCTCCGGCACCCGGGTACGCCGCTCGGTCGCCGGACTGCTGGACCGGCATCCGGGCCTGTGGGCGCGACTGCGCCGCAATGGCGACGCGGTGGCGCTCGACATTCCGGCCGCCCAGCCGCGCGGCGCCGCGGTGGTCTGGCAGATCGACCCCAACCTGGAGGCTGTCGGTGACCCCATCGAGGCCGTGATCCACGCCGCTGCCGCCGAATTGGACCCCGAGAAGGGGTACAACATGCGCTTCGTGCTGGTGGAGAACGTGGCGACCGACCCGGCGGAGGACCCGCAGGACCGGCCCGCCGCCGTGCTCGTCGTGGTCGCCAACGGCCTGGTCGTGGACGATGCCTCCTGGCGCACCGTCATCGAGGACCTCACCGCCTCCTGGTCCGGCGGTCACGCCACCCCGCACAGCGCGGACGCCCACCCGCTCGGCATCGCCCGCGCGCTGGCCGAACGCGCCCTGGACGCCGACACCATCGACGAATTGGACTGGTGGCGCGGCCGGCTCGCCGACGTCGCGGAGGGCGTGTCGCCGGAGCTGGTGCTCGGCGACGCCGATTCCGGCGCCCGCGGCCGGGTCTCGGTGTCCATCACCGGCGAGGGCGCGGCGGCCGTCGACGGCGTGGCGCGCCGCTACGGCGCCAGCATCGACGACGTGCTGCTGGCCGCCCTGGCCGCCACCCTGCTCGACCCGGGTGCCGAAACCCTGCGCGACACACTGGGTTCGGTGGTGCGGCTGATCGCCGACGGCCGCACCCCCGGCGATCCGGCCGGATTGCGGACGGTCGGCGCGTTCAGCACCACCTACCCGTTCCCGCTGCGCCTGGACGGCGTCGACCTCGCCGAGGTGCGGGCCGGCGGCCCGACCGCGGGCGCGGTGATCGAGCAGATCCGCGACCGGGCCCGCGAAGTACCCTCGCGGGGAGTCGGTTTCGGGCTGCTGCGGCACCTGAACCCGGAGACGGAGGCGGAGATCGCCGTACTTCCGGTGGGCCGCATCGGCTTCCGCTACCGTGACCTGCGCCCGGCCCGGGTCTACCCGGAACCGGTCGCCGACGACCTGTACCTGGACGTCACCGTCGACACCAGCCAGGACGGCCTGATCGCCCGCTTCGATTTCGTGGGCACGGTGCTCGGCCTGGACCAGGTCAAGCAACTGGTGGAGGGCTGGGTGCAGGCGCTGGGTGGACTCGCCGAGCACGGGCGCTGACGCCCGCGGTGTGACCGACCCGTAGTATCAGCTGAATTCGACACGAGATGAAGGTGCGAAACATTGATTCGTCGACATGTCCGGAACGGGCGGCGCGGGCTGCGAGCCGCGGCCTTCCTTGCTGCCACAGCGGTTCTCACCGGTCTGATGACCGGCGTCGGTGGCGGCACCGCCTCCGCTGACCCGATCATCGACGGCAAGAAGCTGCTGGCCGATCCGGTCTCGGCGGATGGTTCGAAGATCACCAAGGCCGAGATGAAGGACGACCGGAACATCCGGCTCTATGTCTACTCCGCGGCCATGGGCGCCACCTACCCGGTCGACGTGCAGCGGCCCGCGGACACCTCGGTGCCGCGCCCGACCCTGTACCTGCTCAATGGCGCGGGCGGCGGTCAGGACGACGCCTCCTGGGTCAAGAAGACCAATATCGTCAACGGCTTCCTGGGCGACAAGAACGTCAATGTCGTGCAGCCCATCGGTGGCAAGTGGTCCTACTACCAGGACTGGGACAACGACGATCCGGTCCTCGGCCGCAACAAGTGGACCACCTTCTTCAGCGAGGAACTGCCCCCGCTGATCGACGCTGCCCTCGGAACCAACGGCGTCAACGCCATCGCCGGCATCTCCACCTCCGGCACCACCGTGCTCACCCTGGCCGAGGCCAAGCCGGACCTGTACAAGTCCGTCGCCGCCTACTCGGGCTGCGCCCAGATGGCCGACCCGCAGGGCCAGGAGTTCATGCGCCTGACCGTCGAGACCTGGGGCGGCGGCAAGCTCGAGAACATGTACGGCCCGGCGGATTCGCCCGAGTGGGCCCAGCACGATCCGGTCATCAACGCCGACAAGCTGCGCGGCATCAACCTCTACATCTCCTCCGGTAGCGGTCTGCCCGGCGTGTACGACACCCTCAACGGCGCGTACGCGCTGCCCGGCGCCTACGGCCTGGCCAACCAGATCATCATCGGTGGCGTGATCGAGGCCGGCACCAACTTCTGCAGCCACAACCTGGCGAACAAGCTGAACTCGCTGGGCATCCCGGCCACCTACAACTTCCGGGCCACCGGCACCCACTCGTGGGGCTACTGGAACGACGAGTTCATCAACTCGTGGCCGGTCCTGGCCCAGGGCCTCGGTATCTGACCGAAAGTCCACGCGGACAACGCAAGACAGCCCGGCACCGACACGGTGCCGGGCTGTTGCGCGTTATGGCTGTGGTCACAGCTTGGTAGGAAGGGCTAAACAAAAAGTTCGGGTACCCGTAAACTCGGTGTGTGAGTACCACCTTGGCCGATCAGCGCAGCCCGTTCCAGCGAGCGCGGTCGGCCGCGGTGCTGCTCGGTCCGGCCTTCGTCGCCGCCATCGCGTACGTCGATCCGGGCAATGTCGCCTCCAACATCAGCGCCGGTGCGCAGTACGGCTACCTGCTGGTGTGGGTGGTGGTCATGGCCAATGTGATGGCCGGGCTGGTCCAGTTCCTGTCCGCGAAACTCGGCCTGGTGACCGGCAAGTCGCTGCCGGAGGTGGTGCGGGAGAAGTCCGGCCGTCCGGTGCGGCTCGCGTACTGGGCGCAGGCCGAGACCGTGGCGGTGGCCACCGACCTCGCCGAGGTGGTGGGCGGGGCGATCGCGCTGAACCTGCTGTTCGGACTGCCGCTCATGATCGGCGGCATCATCACCGGCATCGTGTCGATGATCCTGCTGCTGATCCAGAATCTCCACGGGCAGCAGCCCTTCGAGCGCGTCATCACCGGCCTGCTCGGCATCATCGCGATCGGATTCCTTGCCTCCCTGGTGTTCTCGCCGCCGTCGCCCTCGGAAACCGTGGGTGGCCTGGTGCCCCGCTTCGACGGCTCCGGCAGCGTGCTGCTGGCCGCGGCCATGATCGGTGCGACCGTCATGCCGCACGTGGTCTACCTGCACTCCGGCATGGCCCGCGACCGGCACGGGCATCCGGAGGTGGGCGCCTCGCGAAACCGGTTGCTGCGCATCACCCGGTACGACGTCGGCCTGGCCATGCTGCTGGCGGGCACGGTGAACCTGGCCATGCTGCTGATGGCGGCGAGCACGCTGCGCGGCCGCGACGGGGTGGACACCATCGAGGGCGCGCACGCCGCGGTCCAGCAGGTGCTCGGCCCGGTGGCCGGCCTGTTGCTCGCGGTCGGCCTGCTCGCCTCGGGCCTGGCGTCCACGTCGGTGGGGGCCTATGCGGGGGCCATGATCATGCAGGGCCTGCTGGACCGGCACATTCCCCTGGCCGTGCGCCGCGTGATCACGCTGATTCCCGCCCTGGTGGTGCTCGCGCTGGGCGTCGATCCCACTCGCGCCCTGATCATTTCGCAGGTGGTGCTGTCGTTCGGCATTCCGTTCGCGCTCATCCCGCTGGTGCGCCTCACCAGCGATGCCGGGCTCATGGGCGCGAACGTCAACCACCGCGTCACCACCGGCCTGGCCTGGCTGGTGGCCGCGGTCATCACCACCCTGAACGTGGTGCTGATCTACCTGACCGTCGCCGGAAAGGGCTGACGCGCCGCGCTATTCGGCGAAGACCGCCCGGCGCTTCTGCAGCATGGCGGCCGCGCCCTCGGCGAAGTCGGCCGAGCCGAGCAGTTCGCACTGGCCGGCCTTCTCGGCGGCCAGGGCGGCGTCGAGCGAGGTCAGCGCCACCGCATTGAGGGCGCGCTTGGTGAGCTCCAGGGCGCGGCGCGGACCGTGCGCGAGCTTGGCGACGGCCGCCTCCACCTTGGCGTCGAGCTCCTCGTCGCCGCACACGCCCGCGATCAAGCCGTGTTCCACGGCCTTTCGCGCCGGGAGCCGCTCGCCGAGCAGTGCCATCTCCGCGGCCAGCGGGCGACCGGCCGCGGCCGCCACCAGGGCCGCCGCGCCGCCGTCGGGCATCAGGCCGATATTGATGAAGGCCAGCAACAGGTAGGCGTCCTCGGACGCGTAGGCCAGATCGGCGGCCAGCGCGAAGGCCACGCCCACCCCGGCCGCCGCGCCCTTGACCCGGGCGACGACCGGAACGGGGGAGTCGACGATCGCTTTGATCATCCGGTTGGCCACGTCCATGGTCATCTCGGGCGTGATGCCGCGTTCCTTCTCGCCCGGGGCGGCGGCCAGATCCGCGCCGGTGCAGAAGTCGCCGCCCGCGCCGGTCAGTACGATGACCCGCACGGCCGGATCCTGCGCGGCCGCGAGCACGGTATCGCCCAGCCCGGCCATGGTGTCGTAGCTGAGCGCGTTCTTACGCTTGGGATTGGTGATGGTGATACGCAGTACCCGCCCGTCCTGAACCGCTGTGTACCCCGGCGTGGTCGCGATGTCGGTCATCGGGCGCTCCCCAGATATATATGCGGCGGCGATGCCGCAGACTGTGTTCGGCTTTGCGAATTGTGGTTAACTTATGGGGGTTCGTCCGGCACTGTCAACAGCCGGTGTTCGTCGAGAAGGAGAAACTGTATGGTCGCCGATCGCAGCGAGGCAACCCTCGCTTCCGCGCGACCGGACAGTAACTCCGGGCCATCCGACAGCGAACCCGGTCCCCGCCGCCGCCCCAAGAACCGCAAGGCCCAAATCGTGCGGGTAGCGGCCCGGGCGTTCGCCGAACGTGGCTACCACCCGGTCGGCGTGGACGAGATCGCGGCCGAGGTCGGCATCTCCGGTCCAGCGCTGTACCGCCACTTCACCAATAAATACGCGCTGCTGGTGGCCGCCGCGGAAATGGGCGCACAGCAATTGCTGGACGCCGCCAAGGCCGCCGACCATCCCGAGCTGGAACCGGAACCGCGACTCACCGCGCTGATCCGCGGCATCGCCGAGTACACCATCGACGTGCGCCGCGAGGGCGGGCTGTACCGGTGGGAGCGCCGCTACCTGGAACGCGCGGACCGCGACCGCATCCGCGTCATCTACGACGAACTGCGCGCCACCCTGGCCGCCGCGATCGCCCAGCTGTACCCCGACGCGGACACCGCCGACATCGAGCTGCGCGCGGCCGCGGTACTGAGCGCCATCGGCTCCATCACCGCGCACCGCACCGCGCTGTCCACCACCCGCCTGGTCAACCTGATCACCGAGATCTGCTGGGACCTGCTGCGCTGCGAACTGCCGCCCGCGCCCGCCCCGGCCACCGGCGACCCGCTGGTGCGCGGCCTGCCCGTCATCTCCAAACGCGAGCAGCTGCTCACCGAGGCCATCCGCATCTTCGGACGGCAGGGCTACCACGAGGCCAGCATCGAGGAGATCGGCGCCGCCGCCGGCATCAACGCCTCCAGCGTCTACCGCTACTTCGCCAGCAAGGCCGACCTGCTGGCCGCCGCCTTCCACCGCACCGGCGAACGGGTCGCCATCGGCAACAACGAGGCGCTGGCCGAGGCCACCAGCCGCGCCGACGCGGCCGTGCGGATCGCCGACCGGTTCTCCCGCATGACCTTCGCCATGCCCGAGATCCTGCCGGTCTACTTCTCCGAATTCTCGAATCTGCCCGCCTCCGAACAGCATCGGCTGCGCTCGGTGCAGCGGCAGAACGTGCTCGAATGGGCCAACCTGCTCGAGGGCGACCAGGTCGAAGCGCGCTTCCGGGTGCACGCGGCCATCGCCCAGGTCATCGATGTGGGCCGGCGCATCCGCTTCGACGGGCGACCCGAGAACCTGGCCCGGGTGAGCGCGCTCATGCGCGCCGTGCTGCTGGGCGTGCCCGCCGCCGAATAGCCTCCGGCGGCAGCCACTTCCACCGTCAGACCCGGTGCCGCATCCGGAACAGCGCGCGGGCCACCCGCAGACGGCGCGGATGCTTCTCGAAGGTGCCCGAGGTGATCTGGTCCGGCGGATGCTTCTCGGTGATCGTCTGCGGCCGCGCGAATTCCCGCAGCGTGCGCGGATCGCGAATGCGGCCCGGCCCGTTGACCCCGTAGACCGGGGCCGCGTTGACCGTGATGAGCTCGCTGCGCAGCCGGGCCGCGAACTCCGGGACGCTGCGGGTGTCACGCGTGAAAACCGAGACGGCGCGCGGCCTTTCGGCGGCGTTCACCCGATCGGCGGCCTCGTCCATGGTGGCCACCCGATTCACCACCAGCACCGGCCCGACCGCGTCCCCGGTGACCGCGGTGCTCACCTCGGGCACCTCGGTGAGCACGATCGGCTCGATATACGGTTCGCGGATCGACTCCAGGCTCCCGACCACCAGCCGCGCGCCCCGGGTGACGGCGTCGCGCACCTGGCGGCGCACCACGTCGATCTGGGCGTCCAGGATCATCGGGCCGTAGGAGGCGCGGCGATCCGCGCCCGGGCGCAGCCGCCGGGCCTGATCGGCCACCAGCTCCAGGAACGGTTCGTACACCGAGTCGGCCACGTACACGCACTGCACGCCCGCGGGCTGCTGACCGGAATTGGCCATGGCGCCGTACACCGCGGCCGCCGCGGCGGTGTCGAGCTTGGCGTCGACCTGGACCACCATCGACCCGCGTCCCCCCTGCTCGACGAGCAGGGGGGTGGACGCCTGCGCGGCCAGCGTGGCCACCTCCCGGGCCCCCGCGCCGGATCCGGCGTAGGCCAGCTTGTCCACGCGGGCGCGGCACAGGGCGGCGGCGGTGCCGCTGTCACCGGTGACCACCTGCAGCACAGGCTGATTCGGGGCGAGATGGTTCCAGGTGTCGGCCAGCCAGGCGCCCACACCGGGGGTCAGCTCACTGGGTTTGAACACCACCGCATTGCCCGACGCCATCGCACCGGCGATCGAATTCATCGGTGTCAGAACGGGATTCTGCCAGGGGCCGAGCACACCGACCACGCCCAGCGGCAGGTAGCCGACGGTGCCGGCCGCCTCGCGGCGCAGTGCGGCGCCCAGCCGGGTGCTGCGGCCCAGCGTCTTCTCCGCATGCCGCGCAACCCAATCCAGATGTTCCACCGCCAGCGTCACCTCGATGGCCGCGTCGATGCGCGGCTTGCCGGTCTCGCTGCTGATCAGCTCGACCAGATCGCGGGTGCCGCGGGCCAGGCTGCGTTTCCAGTCCAGCAGCCAGCGTTTGCGCGCGTCGAATCCCAGTGCCGCCCACCATTGTTCGGCACTGCGTGCCGAACGGACGGTCCGGGTGAGCTCGCCCGCGCCCATGCTGGCGTATTCGCCGACGACCTCCCCGGTCCGTGGGTCGAAGGACGTCAGCACCTTGGATCGGCGCGCACCGGCGCGCCCTGTTGCCGGCTGCGCCGACTCGGCCATGGTCAACCTCTCGTGGCCTGTGAATGTCTCTCCCCGCCAACGCCAGACTATGGTTCGAGTCGCAGATGCGACAAGGTAGCGAAATTGCCGCATACCGGCCGGTCTGCGCCTGGATCAGCAGCTATGCCGGAACCCTCCGGTTTGTGACCAAGCACACAGTTTGGAGAATGCTGCTTCGACAAAGAAACGGCCTTGTTTGGGATGCGCCGGTAACATCACGCCCGGCGGTGTGGATCATCCCGGCGGGCGGTAACGACCTATCCCCGCGGGATGTGGGGACCCGCCGCACGGGGCGACATCGTTCAGCCCGACCAGTCGATAGTGGAGAGTTGATGCCCAGCTTGGACAGACCGCAACCCGGAGCACCCGATGATCCGGCCGTTTTCGTCGAAGACGTCCGTAAGTCCTTCGGCGAGGTGCACGCGCTGCAGGGGATCAGCTTCACCGCCGCCCGCGGACAGGTCCTCGGCATTCTCGGCCCCAACGGGGCGGGCAAGACCACCACGGTCAAGATCCTGTCCACCCTGCTGCGCCCCGACTCCGGCATCGCCCGCATCGCCGGGCACGACGTGCGCTCGGACCCCGCCGCGGTGCGCCGATCGATCATGATGACCGGCCAGTACGCGGCCCTCGACGAGAACCTCTCCGGTCGCGAGAACCTCGAGCTCTTCGGCCGCCTGATGGGCCTGCCGCGCAAGGCCGCCCGGCAGCGCGCCGACAACCTGCTCGAGGAATTCGACCTCACCGGCGCGGGCCGCCGCGCGGTGCGCCACTACTCCGGCGGCATGCGCCGCCGCGTCGACATCGCCTGCGGCCTGGTGGTCCGGCCCGAGGTGGTGTTCCTCGACGAACCCACCACCGGCCTGGACCCGCGTAGCCGCCAGGGCGTCTGGGATCTCGTCACCGCCCTCAAGAACCAGGGCATCACCGTCCTGCTGACCACGCAGTACCTCGAAGAGGCCGACGTGCTCAGCGACAACATCATCGTGATCGACAAGGGCACGGTCATCGCCGAGGGCACCGCCGACGCCCTCAAGGAGAAGACCGGCGGCAGTTACTGCGAGGTCGTGCCGCTGGACCCGACCCAGCTGACCACCGTCGCCGACGCGCTCGGCGATCTGGTGCCCGACGCGGTCCGCGCGGATATGGCCGGCGGCGACCGGCTTTCGATCCCCGCCCCGAACGGTGCGGCCACCCTGTCGGAGGCCCTGCGCCGGCTCGACGCCGTCGGCGTCAAGCTCGCCGACATCGGACTGCGGCGGCCCTCCCTCGACGACGTCTTCCTCTCGCTCACCGGGCACTCCGGCAGCCACGAGGCCGCCGCCGACACGGCCGACACCGCGGGCGTGGCATGAGTGCCCCCGCGGCCGACGCCGCCGACCTGTTCGCCGGCGTACCACCCGCCCGGCCCAGCAGCTTCGCCCAGTGGCGCGCGCTCACCGGCCGCGTCGTCTGGGTGATGGCCACCAAGGGCGAACTCGCCGTCGCGGTGATCGTGCCGCTGGTGTTCACCCTCGGCTTCTACCTGCCGCTGAAGTACGTCATGCAGGTCCGCGGCATCCACTACGCGCAGTTCGTCATGCCGATCATCGTGCTGCAGACCATGTCCTTCACCATGATGTCGAACGCGCAGCTGGCCGCGTTCGAGGCCATGACCGGGCTCAACACCCGCATGCAGACCATGCCCATCGGCAAGCTGGTGCCGCTGCTGTCCCGGCTGTCCGCGGGCCTGGTGCGCTCGGTGGTCTCGCTCATCGCGGCACTGGGCTGGGGCCACCTGATCGGCTTCCGATTCGTCGCCGGCTGGGGACAGGCCGTGCTGTTCTGCGTGTTCTCCCTCGCCGTCGGCACCATCCTGGCCATCGGCGCCGACGGGCTCGGGTCACTGACCAAGAGCCCCGAATCGCTGAGCCAGGCCCTGACCCTGCCGACCCTCATCTTCGGCATGCTGTCCTGCGGCTTCGTGCCCGAGTCCGGCTTCCCCGCCTGGGTGCGGCCGTTCGTGCGCAATCAGCCCATCTCGCAGTTCTCCTTCGCGCTACGCGACATGGCCGAGCACGGGGTGACCTGGCAGGTGTTGTGGGTGCCACTGGTGTGGCTGGGCGGCCTCGCGGTCGTCTTCACGCCGATGGCGATCTGGGCGAGTGTGAGGCGATCATGAGCAGTGCGGTGACGGCCCGAGTGGACGAACAGGATTCGGTGGTCGAAAAGGATTCGGCGGTCGAAGTGGAATCGTGGGCGGGACATCAGCCGCTGCCCGTGGTGAAACCGCGGTCGGAGCGCGCGCTCTCGATCTGGCTGGAACAGAGCCTGATTCAGTGCAAGCGCCTGCTCATCGGCTGGATGCGCGATCCCGCGACCACTATCCAGACCCTCGTCTACCCGGCGGCCACGCTGATCATGTTCCGGATCGTGCTGGGCGACTCCATCACCCAGGCCACCGGCATGCCCAGCATCTACGGCACCGTGCCGATGGTCATGCTGGTCGCGGCCATGTCCGGTTCGGTGGTGAGCGCGCTCGGCTTCAAGACCGAGAAGGCCACCGGACTGCTCGGGCGGTTCTACACCATGCCCATCCATCGCGCGGCCGGACTCACCGGGCGGCTGCTGGCCGAGGCGCTGCGGGTGCTCATCACCTCGCTGTTCGTGCTCGCCGTGGGCGTGTGCATCGGCTTCCGGTTCTGGTACGGGCCCGCGGCTTCGATTGCCATGCTGGGCATTCCGATCCTGTTCGCCATCGGGTTCGCGGTGCTGGTGACGGCGCTCGCCACGCTCACCGAGGGCGTGCTGCTGGTCTCGCTGATCGGCATCGTCAACACCCTGCTGATGTTCTTCAACTCCGGCTTCGTGCCGGTGTTCGCCTACCCGGTCTGGCTGCAGAAGACGGTCGAGAACCAGCCCATGAGCACCGCCATCGACGCCATGCGCGGACTGTCCTACGACGGGCCGATCGCGACACCGCTGTGGAAGACCGTGGCGTGGTCGGTCGGCATGATCGTGGTGTGCGCCTACCCCGCGATCCGCGGGTACCGGCGGGCGGCGGAGACCGGAGCCTAGACACGCCCGACCCGTTTCCCCGGGGCCGCACCGGAGTTGGAGTGGCGTGCGTCACGTTAAGGTGGGCGCCATGACTTACCTGGTTACCGGGGCAACTGGGTTCATCGGTCGATTTCTGCTTCCCGAACTCCTGAAACGCGGCGCGGACGTCCACGTCCTGGTGCGCCCGGGCGAAGACTCCGTGCTGCGTTTCAACCGCTGCCTGCGCGACTGGGGCGCCGCCGACCGGGTGCGCCCGGTGCGCGGCGACCTCGGCGCGCCCGGGCTCGGCATCGACACGGGCTGGATTGCGGCGCACCGCGGTTCGATCGACCACGTCTTCCACCTGGCCGCCGGCTTCGACACCCGCGGCGCGGGCGGCGGCACCCGGCGGGTCGCCGAACTCGCGGCGGCGCTGGAAGCCGGACGGCTGCACCATGTTTCGACGGTGCGCGTCGCGGGTGCCTGGGAGGGCCTGTTCACCGAGGACATGACCGACGTCGGGCAGCTGCTCCCCACCCGCTCCCAGCGGGCCATGCTGCGGGCCGAACAGGACGTGCGCGAGCAGACCGCGGTGCCGTGGCGGATCTACCGGCCCGCCATCGTGATCGGCCATTCCCGCACCGGCGAGATCGACCGCGTCGACGGCCCCTACTACTTCTTCCGGCTGCTGCGCATTGCCGCGCAGCTGCCCCGCATCCTGCCCGTGATCGCGCCCGAACTCGGCGAAACCAATCTGGTGCCGGTCGATTTCGTGGCCCGCGCCCTCGACCACATCGCGCACCGGCCCGGCGACACACCCGCCACCTACCACCTGGCGGATCCGCGCGAGCAGAGCGTCGCCGACGTCTTCAACCTCTTCGCCGACGAGGCCGGGGCGCCGCATCTCATCCAGGTCATGCCCAAGCAGACCCTCGACCTCACCCTGCGCGTACCTGGCATGGGCTGGGTGTTGCGCCAGGTCGGCATCCCCATGGACGTCATCGAGGACACCGAACTGTCCTGCCGCTTCGACTCCCGCCGCACCGCGGCCGCGCTCGCCGGCACCGATATCAAGGTGCCGCCACTGGCGGCCTACGCCGCGATCGTCTGGAAGTACTGGATCGAGAACTGGGTCTGAGCCCTACCTCGGTCCGGCGTGCTATTGCGCGGTGTCCCCGGGTAGCAGATCCCCCCGGGGTAGCAGCAGGTCGTCCAGGGGGCGCGGACGGCCGTAATCCCAACCCACCCAGCGGTTCCGGTTCCGCCAGCCGACCAGGTCGTAGCGCCAGCGGAACGGCCGGGTGGTGCCGACCGTCATGAACAGCGCCGTACCCAGCGCCGAGTAGTCGGCGTGTGCCGACAGCAGCGCGCGCTGCTGCCGGGGCGGGCGGGTGAAGAACGCGTCGAACATGGCGATGGACTGCGCGGTCGTCAGCCGGCCCAGGCCGTACACGCCCCGCATGCGCATCCAGTAGACCAGGCGCGCCTGCCACGGCCACAGCGCCTCGACCGGATCGTCGCCGCGGCGCACCGCGTCCAGGGCGGTGTCCACCAGCGCCAGCGAATCCGCCACGCAGTAACCGGTGATCGGATGCATCATGCCGCCGCGCGAGCCGAACGGAATCACCCGGCCGCGACCGGCTTTCGGCGGCAGCTCGTCGAGCGGATAGTGGGCGGCCTCGGTCGGCTCGTCGCCGCGCAGCCGAATCCCGTGCGCCGCCAGCCGATTCAGGGTGCGCCGCCGCAGCTCGTGCTGCGGCATGCCGCCGCGCAGGCCCAGGCTGGTCTCCTCGAAGATCACCGTGCCGTCCCCGAGCGGCACCGAGTACAGGAACGACGGCGGCTCGTCCGGGCCCGCGCCGTTCTCGTCGCGCCAGTCCAGCAGCAGGCCCTCGCCGGCGGTCACCATCGGGGCCGCGGTGTCCTCGTCCACGAAGATGCCGTGCGCGCTGGCGGTGCGCCGGGCGCCCGGCGCGGCCTGGCCGCGGGTGTCGAACACGGTGGCGGCGCGCACCTCGGTACCGTCGGCCAGCTCCACCCGGTGCGCCTCCACCGTGCGCGCGCGGCCCGCGATGACCGTCGCGTCGTCCAGCGGCAGCGCGTCGAACAGGCCCTGCTTGGACAGCACGCAGTAGGGCCGGGGAATCCGGTGCTCGGTGGTGGTCCACACCGCGGGCGCCTCGATGCGGCTGGCAATCGCGCCGTGCCCCAGCCACTCCGGCAGTTCGTCCACCCAGCACGAGAAGGTCGGCGCCCACAGCCGTGCCGGCCGCGGATCCACCGCGACCACCCGCATACCCGCCGCCATGGCGCGATGCGCCAGCGCCCGCCCTGTGGGACCGAGCCCCACCACGCACACGTCGGCCGCCCCGCCGACCTCACGGCCACTCATACCCGCATTCAAACAGTCGCGTCCCGGCCCCGCCAGGCCGACTCCGACTTCGCACCCCCGCGCTGTGCGGCCGAATCCCCGCCGCGCGCGCCACCCTTCGGCGGTTATTGGCGCTTGCTATCGTGCGTGCCGTGGCCGACCGGCGGATGCGATGCGATGGGGGAGAAGCGGAATGAACACCGGCAAGCGGTACTGGTGGGTGCCGCCGACCGCGTCGTCGGTGCTGTTCGGGTTCGGCCTGCCCGTCTACTTCGCGCTCTTCGTGCTCAGCGGGTTCGCCACCGACTCGTGCAACGGCCGTGACTCCTGCCCGAATACCTTCGGCCACCTCCACGACGCGCAGCAGCTGCTGCTGTTCGGGCTGCTCGCGGTGACCGCGCAATGGGTCGTCGCCTACTGGGCGCCGTGGGCGGTGCGGATCGTGCTGGCGGTGGTGCCGATCGGGCTGGGTTTCGCGGCCCTGGTCATGCTGATGAGTACCCCGGTCGGTGAATGAAAGAACTGGGGAGGGGCGGCAAGTCCATTGCGGCACAACGGACTTGCGGGCCATCGAAGGTTCGGTGTGGCGGAGCGGCTCACTTGGCCGGCGTCGACGACGGCGCCGCGGGCGGGGTACCGCCGGGTGCGGCCGGCGGGGTGGCGCCGGGCGAATTCGGCGGCGTCCCATTCATATTGGCGCGCTCGCGGGCGTGAGCGATGCGGGTCGCGGCAATGGCGCCGTTGGATTCCTGACCCTGCACCATGATCTGATCGCCGACCGCGAACTGCGCGGCGGTCTCGGTCTTCGCCTTGGTGCCGAATTCCGTGGTGGAGGAGATGTTCACGGTCTCGGTGCTGCCGTCCTGCTTGGTGATCACCCAGGATCCGGAGCCCTCGCTGGCGATCTTGCCGCCGACGCCCCGGCCGCCCTGACCACCCTGGCCGTCACCGTGGTGTCCGCCGGGTTCCTGCTGCTGATTGCCGCCGCCCGCGGAGTTCTGATCGCTGGACCCGCAGGCGGCCAGGCCCAGCGTGGCCGCCAGGGCCAGCGCCGCGCCGGCCACGGAGAGGGTGACACGACCGGGCCGGCGTCGTCCCGGAAGGGGGTGGGAACTGTCCGCGGCGGGAATTGAATCTGTCATGGCCGCAACGCTATTGATGGTGGCTGTGAGGTTCCTCGGCGTCGGCTGGTGAGTCACTTCCAGTCGGGTGTGACTACTTCGGCGTCACCCAGGTGGTGATGTCGGCGTGCACGACCTCCAGGCCCGACCGGTCGAAGATCGACACCGGCACCACCAGATCCCGCCCCTCGGTGATCTGCGAGAAATCCGGAACCTCCGGCAACTTCGCGACCGCCCGCAGTCCCGAGTTCGCCTTCGCCAGATACTGCACGTTCATCGCCTTGGGGATCCACCGATGGGTCTCCGGCACCGTCGCCTCCGACAGCATGCCCATCGCCACCTCGGCCAGGTTGCACGCCGCGATCGCGTGGAACGTCCCCAGATGATTGTGAATCCCGAACCATTTGGGTGCGGTCACCTCGCACAGCCCAGGTTCCAGCCGCACCACGCTCGGCAGCACGGTCCCGAAATACGGCACCCGCGCCACCATCCCGAGCGAGAACAACGTGTGCCCGATCCGATTGTCGGGAAGCTTCTTCCACCCGCGATATGTAGCGGTCTCTTTGGCCATACCGGTATCTTACTCAAAAGTAAGTTATGAGGAAGCGTTCCTCCGGTCCAGCTCTCGGACTCCCGCGAATAGGTCAGCGAATCGGTAGGCGGCTTGCCTCGCCGCGCGAAACCAACTGGTTGCTTGTTATCTGGATTGGCCGCGCCGGAGGTGCGGCTGGGAGCCGACGCCACACGGGTCGGCTATCGGGGAAATCAGGAGTTCTCGAAATCATGCGTATTCGCACCGCGGTGGCCACCGTTGGCATCGCACTCGCGGGGGCGGCCCTCGCCGCCACCGCATCGGCCGGTTCGGCTGCGGCCTTCACGCCGTACATCAATCCGGGCGGCGGCATCTACGTCGGTGTGGACCTCGACCACGACGAGACCGTGGCCCTGTCCAACACCTGGATCCCGGCGGCGATCGACCAGATCAACCGGGCCAACAACCGGATCGCCCTCGACCCGTACTACTCGGAGATTCCGATGGTCGACGGCAAGCTGTACGGCAGCCTGACCCAGGTCGTCGGTGAGGCCGCCGACACTCCCGGAGGACAGGTCGGCCTGGCCCTGGTCGACCCCGCCGTGCATCACGGTGGCAACTTCCTGTTGATTCAGGACCTCGGCGGCTGGGACTACTACCTCCAGTACCTTCGCGACCGCTGAGGTGTGAAATGGCCGGTGCGGGAGCAGGGTTCCGCATCGGCCATCGCGCTCTCCGGGCCGGGCGGCTCGACCCGGTGTGACCAGGGCCATCGAGTCCGGGGTGGGGGAGGGGGCGATTTGAAGTGGGCTGGGGACTCGAGGCATACTGTTCGGGTTGCCCACACCGGGTTGCGTCTTTTCCGTTGGATCGGCGCTGGTCGTGGGTGAGCAAGACCCAATTTTGCACCCCGCTGGATTGCGGCGTGGGTGCGTCCGGAACAATGTTCCGAGGCTTACAGGATTTTGGTCCGGGCCGAGGAATGGGCGGCGGAGCGACACGCCCGACCGCGTGGACCGGATGAACCATGACAGATGAACAGCGGCGATGGATCGGGCCCAGGTGGCCGGTCGTGTGGTGGCTGATGCGTCTTCGTGTGTTCGGGCTGTGCAAATGAGGGTGGTGTGAGAGCGAAAGCTCTTGGACCACAACGTAAGCGGAGAAAAGGACACTCAGCGTGGCGGGACAGAAGATCCGCATCAGGCTCAAGGCCTACGACCATGAGGCGATCGACGCGTCTGCGCGCAAGATCGTCGAGACGGTGACCCGTACCGGTGCCCGCGTCGTCGGCCCGGTGCCGTTGCCCACCGAGAAGAACGTGTACTGCGTCATCCGTTCGCCGCACAAGTACAAGGACTCGCGCGAGCACTTCGAGATGCGTACGCACAAGCGGCTGATCGACATCCTCGACCCGACGCCGAAGACGGTTGACGCCCTGATGCGCATCGACCTGCCGGCCAGCGTCGACGTCAACATTCAGTGACGGGGACTTCGAATATGACTGACAACAAGAGCCGTCCGGCCGCGGGCATCCTGGGCACCAAGCTCGGCATGACCCAGGTCTTCGACGAGAAGAACCGCGTCGTTCCCGTGACCGTCGTGAAGGCGGGCCCGAACGTCGTTACCCAGATCCGCACGGTCGAGCGTGACGGCTACTCCGCCGTCCAGGTCGCCTACGGCGCCATCGACCCGCGCAAGGTGAACAAGCCGGTCTCCGGGCAGTTCGCCAAGGCCAACGTCACCCCGCGCCGCCACATCGCCGAGCTCCGCCTCGCCGATGTCTCGAACCTCGAGGTCGGCCAGGAGCTCAACGCTGACGTCTTCGAAGAAGGCGGCTACGTCGACGTGACCGGCACCTCCAAGGGCAAGGGCTTCGCGGGCACCATGAAGCGCCACGGCTTCCGTGGCCAGGGTGCCTCGCACGGTGCGCAGGCTGTGCACCGTCGTCCGGGTTCCATCGGTGGTTGCTCCACCCCGGGCCGTGTCTTCAAGGGCATGCGCATGTCGGGCCGCATGGGTAACGACCGCGTCACCACGCAGAACCTCTCGGTCCACAAGGTGGACGCCGAGAACGGCCTGCTGCTGATCAAGGGCGCGATCCCGGGCCGCACCGGCGGCATCGTGATCGTCAAGAGTGCAGTGAAGGGTGGTGCCCGGGCATGAGCACCGAGACCAAGACCAACCTGACGCTCACGGTCAAGGCCGCTGGCGGCAAGACCGAGGGCACCGTCGAGCTCCCCGCGGAGATCTTCGACGTGACCGCGAACATCGCGCTGATGCACCAGGTCGTCGTGGCCCAGCAGGCCGCGGCTCGCCAGGGCACGCACGCCACCAAGACCCGCGGCATGGTCCGCGGTGGTGGCAAGAAGCCGTACCGCCAGAAGGGCACCGGCCGTGCGCGCCAGGGTTCGACCCGTGCGCCGCAGTTCGCCGGCGGTGGCACCGTCCACGGCCCGCAGCCGCGTGACTACACCCAGCGCCTGCCCAAGAAGATGAAGGTCGCCGCGCTGCGTGGCGCTCTGTCGGACCGGGCTCGCAACGAGCGCATCCACGTGATCACCGAACTGGTTTCGGGACAGACCCCGTCGACCAAGTCGGCCAAGTCCTTCCTCGCCGAGCTGTCGGAGCGGAAGAACATCCTGGTCGTCGTCGGCCGTGAAGATGTCACCGCGTGGAAGAGCGTGGCGAACCTGCAGGGCGTGCACCCGATCGCCCCGGACCAGCTGAACACCTACGACGTTCTCAAGAGCGACGAAATCGTGTTCTCGGTCGAGGCGCTCAACGCCTTCGTGCACGGCCCCGCCGAAGCTGCACAGGAGGAGAGCAAGTGACCACCATCGCCGATCCCCGCGACATCCTGCTCGCGCCGGTGATCTCCGAGAAGTCCTACGGACTGATCGAAGAAGGCACCTACACCTTCCTGGTGCACCCGGACTCGAACAAGACGCAGATCAAGATCGCCGTTGAGAAGGTTTTCGGTGTGAAGGTCACGAGCGTCAACACCGCCAACCGTCAGGGCAAGCGCAAGCGGACCCGCTTCGGTTACGGCAAGCGCAAGGACACCAAGCGCGCGCTCGTGACCATCTCGGCCGACAGCAAGCCCATCGAGATCTTCGGAGGCCCGGTCGCGTAAGCGGCTGGAGCTCCAGAAAGTAGAGAAGAACTCATGGCAATCCGTAAGTACAAGCCGACAACCCCGGGTCGCCGCGGTGCCTCGGTCTCGGACTTCGCCGAGATCACCCGCACGACCCCCGAGAAGTCGCTGCTGCGTCCGCTCACCAAGACCGGTGGCCGTAACGCGCAGGGCCGCATCACCACTCGTCACAAGGGTGGCGGCCACAAGCGCGCCTACCGTCTGATCGACTTCCGTCGACTGGACAAGGACGGCATCCCGGCCAAGGTCGCGCACATCGAGTACGACCCCAACCGCACCGCCAACATCGCGCTGCTGCACTTCGCCGACGGCGAGAAGCGCTACATCATCGCGCCCAAGGGCATCGCCCAGGGCACGAAGATCGAGTCGGGCGCCGGCGCGGACATCAAGCCGGGCAACAACCTGCCGCTGCGTTCCATCCCGACCGGTACCACCGTCCACGCGGTGGAGCTGCGTCCGGGCGGCGGCGCCAAGCTGGCTCGTGCCGCGGGCATGTCCATCCAGCTGCTGGGTAAGGAAGGCGCCTACGCCGTCCTGCGTATGCCCTCCGGTGAGATCCGTCGCGTCGATGTGCGCTGCCGCGCCACCATCGGCGAGGTCGGCAACGCCGAGCAGTCGAACATCAACTGGGGTAAGGCCGGCCGTATGCGGTGGAAGGGCGTTCGCCCGACCGTCCGTGGTGTGGTCATGAACCCGGTCGACCACCCGCACGGTGGTGGTGAGGGTAAGACCTCCGGTGGTCGCCACCCGGTCTCCCCGTGGGGCAAGCCCGAGGGCCGCACCCGTAAGCCCAACCGTCCCAGCGACAAGCTCATCGTCCGCCGCCGCGGCAAGAAGCGTTAAGGAGGAGGTTAGACATGCCACGCAGCCTGAAGAAGGGCCCGTTCGTCGACGAACACCTCCTCAAGAAGGTGGACGTCCAGAACGAGAAGGGCACGAAGCAGGTCATCAAGACCTGGTCGCGTCGTTCCACCATCATCCCGGATTTCATCGGCCACACGTTCTCGGTCCACGACGGCCGCAAGCACGTGCCGGTGTTCGTGTCCGAGAACATGGTTGGACACAAGCTCGGTGAATTCGCGCCGACTCGTACGTTCAAGAGCCACGTCAAGGAAGATCGGAAGAGCAAGCGGCGATGAGCACTGAAACTCAGAACCCGACCGCGCGCGCGACCGCCAAGCACGTTCGCGTGACGCCGATGAAGGCCCGCCGAGTCGTGGACCTGGTCCGTGGCCGCCGTGTCGAGGATGCGCTGAACATCCTGAAGTTCGCGCCGCAGGCCGCGAGCGAGCCGGTCGCCAAGGTGGTGGCCTCGGCCGCCGCCAACGCGGAGAACAACCTCGGCCTGAACCCGGCCACGCTGGTCATCTCGACCGCGTACGTCGACGAGGGCGCGACCATGAAGCGTTTCCAGCCGCGTGCCCAGGGCCGCGCGTTCCGGATCCGCAAGCGCACCAGCCACATCACCATCGAGGTCGAGAGCGTGCCCACCGCCGGCGCTGCCACTCGTAGCCGCCGGAAGGGAGGGGCAAAGTAAATGGGACAGAAGATCAATCCCCATGGCTTCCGCCTCGGTATCACCACCGACTGGAAGTCGCGTTGGTACGCGGACAAGCAGTACGCGGACTACGTGAAGGAAGACGTCGCGATCCGCAAGCTCCTCGCCACCGGCATGGAGCGGGCCGGCATCTCGAAGGTCGAGATCGAGCGCACCCGTGACCGCGTGCGTGTGGACATCCACACCGCGCGTCCGGGCATCGTGATCGGCCGTCGTGGCGCCGAGGCCGACCGCATTCGCGCCGAGCTGGAGAAGCTCACCAAGAAGCAGGTTCAGCTGAACATCCTCGAGGTCAAGAACCCCGAGTCGGATGCGCAGCTGGTTGCTCAGGGTGTGGCCGAGCAGCTCTCGAACCGTGTGGCGTTCCGTCGCGCGATGCGCAAGGCCATCCAGTCGGCCATGCGTTCGCCGAACGTCAAGGGCATCCGTGTGCAGTGCTCCGGCCGTCTCGGTGGCGCGGAAATGTCGCGCTCGGAGTTCTACCGTGAGGGTCGGGTGCCGCTGCACACGCTGCGCGCCGACATCGACTACGGCCTGTACGAGGCGAAGACCACCTTCGGCCGCATCGGCGTGAAGGTCTGGATCTACAAGGGCGACATCGTCGGCGGCAAGCGTGAGGTCACCGCGGTGGCCCCGTCCGGCCGCGAGCGTGACGACCGCCCGCGTCGCGAGCGTCCGAGCCGTCCCCGTCGCAGCGGTGCCCAGGGCACCACCGCGACCAGCACTGAGGCCGGGCGTGCCGCGACTGCTGTCGCGGAGGCTCCGGCAGAGAACCAGGAGGGCTGACCTATGTTGATGCCCCGCAAGGTCAAGCACCGTAAGCAGCACCACCCGAAGCGCTCCGGTATGGCCAAGGGCGGCACCGCGGTTTCGTTCGGCGAGTTCGGCATCCAGGCCCTGGAGCCCGCCTACGTGACCAACCGTCAGATCGAGTCCGCTCGTATCGCGATGACCCGCCACATCAAGCGTGGCGGCAAGGTCTGGATCAACATCTACCCGGACCGCCCGCTCACCAAGAAGCCGGCCGAAACCCGAATGGGTTCCGGTAAGGGTTCGCCGGAGTGGTGGATCGCGAACGTGAAGCCCGGTCGGGTCATGTTCGAGCTTTCTTACCCGAACGAGGAGACCGCTCGTGAGGCCCTGCGCCGCGCGATGCACAAGCTCCCGATGAAGTGCAGGATCGTGACCCGAGAGGAGCAGTTCTGATGGCTACTGCCAATCCGGCCGCAGAGCTCCGCGAGCTCGACAATGACGCGCTCGTCGCGAAACTGCGCGAATCCAAGGAAGAGCTGTTCAACCTGCGCTTCCAGATGGCGACCGGCCAGTTGCAGAACAACCGGCGCCTGCGTGTGGTCCGCCACGAGATCGCGCGCATCTACACGGTCATGCGTGAGCGCGAGCTCGGCCTGGCCTCCGGTCCTGAAGGCAAGGGAGACGCGGCATGAGTGACGCCAAGGGCCCGGCCAAGACGCCGGCCAAGCAGGAGGAGCGGGGCCAGCGCAAGGTGCGCATCGGCTACGTCGTCTCCGACAAGATGACCAAGACCATCGTGGTCGAGCTGGAAGATCGCGTGAAGCACAAGCTTTACGGCAAGATCATCCGCACCACCTCGAAGGTGAAGGCCCACGACGAGAACGAGATCGCCGGTGTCGGCGACCGCGTGCAGCTGATGGAGACCCGTCCGCTGTCCGCCACCAAGCGGTGGCGTCTGGTCGAGGTCCTGGAGAAGGCCAAGTAAGCCTGCTCCTCGACTGAAACGGTCGTAAGCGTAAGGCCCGCTTCCCATTCGGGAAGCGGGCCTTATCTCTTTTTTCCAAGTGTTTTTCTGTGGGTCGATAGGTTCTATGCGTGCCCGCGCCCGAGTGTGATCAAACCGAAACCCGGTATATCCGAACGGAATTGGCGTGTCGCCCCGGTGAAGCGCTAGTTTTGTCTGGCTATGAGGGATGCTGCGACAACTTCCGGGGCTTGGCGGATCGACGACCGGACCGCGGTGACATTCCGCGATGCGGCGGTGGGCTGGGCTCTGGCCGCCCACGAGGTGCTGGCCGAATGCGCCTCCGGCTACGGCCATTTCGTGACCATCAATGAGCTGGCCGAGCGGGTGCAGGAGATGTCGGGCATCCGTACCGACGCCCCCACCCGCACCTGGATGGACGCCATCCTGCGCAAGGTCGCCCGCCGCTGCCACAATGCCGGCGAGCCGCCGCTGACGGCATTGTGCGTCAAGCAGAACCACAAGGTCAGCGACAGCTACAAGTACGTGCTGGAGCTGGCGCACCTGCCCGTCCCGGCCGACCTCGAGGTGCATGCCGCCTACGCCCGCTGGCAGTGCTACGCCGCCTACGGCGCGGACATCCCCTCCGACGGCGGCATCCCGCCCCTGATTCCGCGCAATGGCGGCGCGCCCCGCCGGGTCACTCCCGCCGGCCCGGTCTTCACCCCGAAGCCGGAACCCGAGGCCCGCAAGGCGGTCTGCAACTCCTGCTTCACCGAACTCCCGGCCAACGGTGTCTGCTACTACTGCTGACGCGCGGTCGAACCGAAACTCGTAGGCCCGCTTCCCCCGGAGCGGGCCTACGCGTCTCCAGAGCCCTCACGCGTCCTTGTGGCAGACCGCCTCCAGCATGATCCCGTCGAAGCCGGTCCAGAACGTCGCGTAATAGGGCGGCGGGTACTGCGGGAATTCCTGTGGCGCGTGCAGGATTTCGTCTCCGCGCCCGGCCGCCCACTCGTGCACTCGCCGTACCGCCGCGCGCGTGGGCACCATGAACGCCAGGTGCTGAAGTCCCGGCAGCGCCCGCGAATACTCGCCCGACGCCGCCGGGTAGAAGAACACGTAGGTACCGATCTTCTGCGCCGCGGGCCAGTAGGCGAACTGGGTGTCGTCGGCGAGCAGCGGTTCATAGTCCAGCAGCGGCATCAGCTCGTCGTAGTACATCCGCGCACCCGCCAGATCGCTGACATTGATCCCGAGATGTCCGAGAGGCATGCCCCGAACCTACGTCCGGAACTTGTTGCGGGCGTCCCGAATTGGTCGTACTACCGCCGCTGCAGATACCGACTCATGTGAGTCCCGGTGCCGTTGCGGTACTAGCCTGCCTCTTTCTGGAACCAGGCGAGCAGCTCTGGTTCGGTGGTGATCGCGGTCGGGGGTGCTCCCGCGGCCTTGGCGCAGTACAGGGCCACGACGGGGTGGCCGTCGAGGGCCGCGAGCAGGCAGGGCTGGTGGTCGTCGGGGTGGATCGGGTCGCCGGGGAACGGATAACAGGTAAACCGGCCGATCGGTTGGTTGTTTCGGGTCCAGATGCTGTCCTGTCCCGGCCGACCGTCACAGGCGTGGCCCGAATGCAGGTTGACCACGGTTTGGTACAGCGTTCTCGCTGCGTTGGCGGTGGGATAGCTCAGGAACCCTGCGCTGGGGTAGTTCACCGGTGTGTCACAGTCGATTTCCGCGTTCGCGGGTTGTGATGGGTCTGCGTGTCGGCAGTTCGTGGGGGTGAAGTCCTGCCCGAGAAGCGGCAGCAGGTTTCTGTCGGCGTCGGTGAATACGTCCGGGTCGTTCGCCACGTCCGGCGCCAGGAACTGTCGGTAGCCCCGGGCCGCCTCGTAGTCGCGTAATTGTTCGGCGAGAGGTGCTGTCCAGTCGGTAGGCAGGTAGGCGAAAATGGCGATCGCGAGGTCGGGTTCGTCCGTCACGCTCAGCACCGACGCGGCCGGGCTGACCGAATGATCGAGGCCGCAGGTCTTGCGCCCTACCAGTTTGTGCAGATTGTCGAAGACGGGCGCGTCTGGTCCTGGCGGGTCGCCCGGGCAGTTGCTGGTATGCAATGTCCGACCGATCGTTTGGAAGAAGTCGGTGAGTTTGTCGGCGTTGGAGAATCGGTAGAACTGCGTAAAGGGCGCGCCCGCTGCCTTGGTGGTTTCACAGGCGATATGCGCGATCTGGCCCGGGTCCGGGTCGATGTGGAAGCAGTTGCGGCGGTGACTGCCGTTCGAGCCGATCAGTTTGAGCAAGTCGATGTCGGGCCCTCGGAGTGCTGTTTGTCCGGCGATGGGGTGCCCGGCCACGCCGGTTTGGGCGAGGTGCCAGCCGCCCACCGCGACTACACAAGCGATCGTCGCAGCGGCGGCTGTCATCGGTATGGCCCATTTCCGGGGTATGACCCATTTCCGGTCGCGGAGCCTGCGTCGGGCACTGCTGTCGCAGCGTTCGATTGTCCGGTGTTCCGGTGAGAGAGGCGGCCCGGGTTCACTGAACACCTGGGCGATGGTCGGCGCGTCTTCGTGTTCCGCGGCGTCGGTGCCGCGCCCCGGCGGCGTTGCCGGGATGGTCTCGCCGACCGGGCAGGGGTCGGGCTTCATGGCTGTGTCGGTGCCGTCACCGGCCGGCGGCGTTGCCGTGCCGGTGGGGTTGGTGTCGAGCCAGTGGGCGGCCGCTGCGGCGATGGCGCGGCTGTCGTCGTCCAGGAGTCGGGTGATGGCGTCGCGGACGCGGGACCGGACAATGGCGCCGCCGGTGCGGTGCAGCTGGTCCAGGTCATCGAGCGCGTTGCGCCGATCACGGACGGCCGGACTGTCGAGTGCGGTTCGAATATGTTGCGGTACTTGCCAATTGCGGTTGCGGGCCAGGAGGGTGCGGCCTTCGATATTGTCTTGTTTCTTGGGCCGCTGGCGGGGGCGTTCGGCGACGACATGGTCGTGGACGTAGCTGTAGAGCTCGTCGACGGTGATGTCGCCGTCCTGGTCGAGGTCGGCGCCGCCGTCGCGCAGACCGGCGACGAGGTGCCGGGTGAACACCGACTGCGTCGCCTGTCCGTGCGGAGTGTTGCCCTCGAAGGCGAACTGGGTGGCGTCGGAGGCGGTGAGCACGGTCCGGCCGCGGCCGCTGAAGGTTTCCAGGGCATGGACCTGGTCGTCGGCCTTGGCGATGGTGCCGACGGGGAAGGCGCCGCTGTAGCAGCAGTCCAGGATCAGCACCTGATGGTTGGAGTCGCATCCGGTCATGGCGTAGTCGATCTGATCCGCGGGGACCGAGGTGAACAGGGGGTTGAGCGTGCGGGTGTCGGTCATGGCGAGGTAGAGCTTGCCGGCGTCGTCCTTGAGTCCGTGCCCGCTGAAGTACAACAGCGTCAGATCATCGCGCCGCCGGTCCGAGAAGAAATCGCCGATCGCCGCACCGACCACGTGGTGCGGCTCGTTGATCAAGGTGGTGACCTCGAACCCGCCGATCGCGGGGTCGGCCAGCACCTCGGCGAGTGCCTCGGCATCGTGCGCGGGCGCGGTCAACTGCCGCAATCCGGGATCGTGGAACGTGTAGGTCGCCACTACCAGGGCGAATCGGCCGGTCATTGCCGTCACCCCGCCGCGACGCCGCCGTGGCGGCGAATATAGGCGTCGACCAGTGCGCGCTGCTGGTCACCGCTCGCGGCCTCGAGTTCGATGCTCTCGCCGTCGATCGTGACCGTCACCCGGTGGGTGCCCGGGTGGCGGCCCAGCCAGTCCCGCACCGTCTCGATCAGGGTGGTGAACACCCCGCCGGAAGCACTCAGCGCCAGCACGATCGCGCCGATCGTGACGGGGTCGGCCACCTTCGTACCCGGTGCCGTTCCGGCGCTGTCCCGTGCCAGCGCGGCCGATTCGACGCCGTCCATCGCGGCCAGCTCCGCCCGCAGCATCCGGGTCTGCCGGTCCAAACGCTCGTCGTCGATCTCCGTGGCGGCCATCGATACTCGAACTGTCACGCCGCGGTGGTCGTTCTGCGCGATACCCATCGGAAACCTCTTTCCCGCCTGGACGGCCGACGCCGACCAGGATGCGAATCGACAAGACCGATTCTCATCGCTGGTATCCGGCGTCTCACGGGTACGCGACTACCCGAACCTGGCAAAACGGGCAATGCGGCTCGCGCAATGCCATCGCCCGCAGCGGGATGGTGCTGGTCATCGCCCGCGCGGCGGACCGAGTCCGTTGTGGCACAACAAGATCGACAACCCACGAGTCGACCCTTCGCTGCGTGATGTAGGTAGCCGACTACTTGCGGACAGCTATCGCAGGCTTCCGCGACGCGGGTCGGTCCCGGGAATCAGGCTGGGGTGCGGAGGGATTCGAGGGTGTGGACGAGCGGCGCCAGTTCGGGATTGCGGGAGGCCGTGGTGAGCGCCTCCCGGAGGGCGATGGCATTGGTGGGGCGGGCCGCCTCCAGGAGCTCGTGGCCGGCGTCGGTGACCTTGGTGTAGATGCCGCGGCGGTCGTGGGGGCAGAGGTAACGCGTGAGGAGGCCGCGGTCCTCGAGCCGGGTGACCAAACGGGTGGTGGCGGATTGGGAGAGGACGACGGCGTCGGCCACCTGTTTCATCTGGAGCATGCCGCCGTCGCCGTCGTGCTGGCGGGAGAGGACGTCGAGCAGGGAGTACTCGCGGACGCTGAGGTCGTGGGCCGACTGGAGGGCGCGTTCGATGTGGGCCTCGATCGTGCCGTGCAGCAGGGAGAGGGCACACCAGCCCTGGGCCAGGGCGGTCATGGCGGGATCGGTGGCTGTCATCGCGTTTCCTCGGGTCGGAGGGACTCCCACCAGGATAGACCAACTCTGCAATAGCCAGCGTTTGCAAGTAATGTGCGTCTGCAACTATTGTTGGCGCACGTAAAGTGCTCTTGCAACTCTTTGCTCGGAAGGTGTGTCCATGCCACTCGCGCTGCTCGCCCTCGCTATCGGGGCCTTCGGGATCGGCACCACGGAATTCGTGATCATGGGCCTGCTGCCCGAGGTCGCCGCGGACTTCGGCGTCTCCATCCCGGCCGCCGGCTGGCTGGTCACCGGCTATGCACTGGGCGTCATGCTCGGTGCGCCGGTGATGACCGCGCTCGGCACCAAGATCTCCCGCAAGCGCATGCTCATGCTGCTGATGGGATTGTTCATCGCCGGAAACCTGTTGTCCGCCATCGCCCCGGTCTTCGGGGTCATGCTGCTGGGCCGGGTGGTCGCCTCGCTCGCGCACGGCGCGTTCTTCGGCATCGGCTCGGTGGTGGCCGCCGATCTGGTGGCGCCGGACAAGAAGGCCGGGGCCATCGCCCTGATGTTCACCGGCCTCACCGTCGCCAATGTGGTGGGCGTGCCGCTGGGCACCCTGGTGGGCCAGACCGTCGGCTGGCGCAGCACGTTCACGGTGGTCGCCGCGCTGGGCGTGGCCGGGCTGGTGGGCGTGGCCAAGCTGGTGCCGGACCTGCCCAGGCCGGAGGGCGTGCACCTGCGGCACGAACTGGCCGCCTTCAAGAACATTCAGGTACTGCTGGCCATGGCCATGACGGTGCTGGGTTTCGGCGGCGTGTTCGCGGCCATCACCTATATCGCCCCGATGATGACCGAGGTGACCGGTTTCGCCGACGGGTCGGTGACCTGGCTCCTGGTGCTGTTCGGCCTCGGCATGTTCGCCGGAAACCTGGTGGGCGGCAGGTTCGCCGACCGGGCGCCGATGCTCATGCTGGTCGCGCCGCTGGCGGGGCTCGCGGTGGCGCTGGGTCTGTTCACGGTCACCGCGCACGACAGGATCGGGGCCGCCGTGACGATCTTCGTGATCGGCGTGCTCGGCTTCGCGACCGTGCCGTCGTTGCAGAAACGGGTGCTCGATCAGGCGCACGCGGCGCCGACGCTGGCCTCGGCCATGAATATCGGTGCGTTCAACCTGGGCAATGCCATCTCGGCGTGGCTGGGCGGGCTGGTGATCGCGGCCGGATTCGGTTACACCGCCCCGAACTGGGTCGGTGCCGCGCTGGCGGTTTCGGCGCTGCTGCTGGCCTGCCTGTCGGAGGCGCTGGAGCGCCGTGCCGCACAGCAGTTTTCGACATTCCAGACGAACCAGGCGTACCGTACCGTCCATTCTTGAGCGCTTGTCCGCGCCGCGCTAACCTCGCCGACGTGCCCGGATTCGGGCACGGCTAATCGAGCGCGATCGGTGAGTTTGCATGCTCGACAATGTTTTACGGATCGCCATTGTTGGAGTGGGACCGCGGGGTCTGAATGTTTTCGAACGTATTTGCGCCAACGCTCGGCAGTTAGGCATCTCGGCCGGCGTCGAACTGGTGCTCATCGATGCGACGCGGGTCGGTACCGGCGCGGTCTGGCGCACCGGCCAGCCCGCGCACCTGCTCATGAACACGGTCGCCGAGCAGGTCACCATATTCACCGACGACACCGTCGAGATGGCGGGCCCGGTGGAACGCGGGCCCAGCCTCTACGAATGGTCGAACTTTCTGGCGAAGATCGGCAATTTCGCGAGCCTGCCCAGCGATGCTTTCGGTGCGGCCCTGCGGATTTCCCCGGAGAGCTATCCACCACGCGCCTTCTACGGCCATTACCTGCGCTGGGCCTTCGAGCGCACCCGCGACAGATACGCCGATTGGGTGCGGGTGAGCGAAATCGTGGCAACCGTGGTGGATATGTGCGACGGCCCCGGCGGATTCCAGGAACTGGAACTCGATACCGGCGAACACGTGCGCGGATTGCACGCGGTGGTGCTCACCCAGGGCCACCTGGCCGAAGCGCCGCCCGGCACGTGCGGTTCGCTCGCCGACACCGCGGATCGCCTGGGCCTCACCTACATTCCGCCCGGCAATGCCGCCGATGTGGATCTGGACCGCATTCCCGAGGGGGACCCGGTCATCATTCGCGGCCTGGGCCTGACCTTCTTCGACTACCTCGCCCTGCTGACGGTGGGTCGCGGCGGCCGGTTCAAGGAGTCCGAGGCCGGGCTGGAGTACGTCGCCTCGGGCCGGGAGCCGCTCATCGTCACCGGCTGCCGCCGCGGCGTCCCGCATCACGCGCGCGGCGAGCATCAGAAGGGGGTGGCCGGCCGCTACGAGCCGCTGCTGCTCAACGCCGACCGCATTGCCCGATTACGCCACCGCGCACGGAAATTCGGCGACGTCTCCTTCCGCCGCGACGTCTGGCCGCATATCGCGCGCGAGGTCGAATCGGTCTACTACACCCGCCTGATCGCGGACCGGGTGAGCCCGCACCGCCTGGCCTCCTTCCGCGACCGCTACCTGATCGCCCCGACTGCAGCGGACGCCGAGGAACTGCTGAACCGCTTCGGCGTGCCCTCGCAGGACCGCTGGGACTGGAGCGCACTCGCCGATCCCACCGGCGGTCGCTGCTTCACCGATCCCGCGGATTTCCACGCCTGGCTGCTGGCCTACCTCGACGCCGATGTGCAGCAGGCCCGCCTGGGCAATGTGCACGGCCCGGTGAAGGCGGCCCTGGATGTCCTGCGCGACCTGCGCAATGAGGTCCGGCTGGTGGTCGACCACGGCGGCATCACGGGCTCCTCCTACCGCGACGACCTGGATCGCTGGTACACGCCGATGAACGCCTTCCTGTCCATCGGGCCACCGGCGCACCGGATTTCGGAACTGGCGGCATTGATTCGCGCGGGTGTGGTGCGAGTCGCCGGTCCCGGCATGCGGGTCCGGGCGGACACCAGGCACGAGTGCTTCGTCGCCGATTCACCCCTGGTGGGTGATTCGGTGGCGTCGGCACAGACTCTCATCGATGCCTGGATGCCCGCACCGGACCTGCATCGCACCGCGGATCCGTTGCTGCGCAACCTGTTGCACCGCGAGGAGGTGCGCGGCTACGTCATCGCCTCCCCGGACGGCAGCCGCTACCGCACCGGCGGCCTGGCGCTCGCGCCGGGTTCGTTCCATCCGGTGGACACGATCGGGCGAATCCACCCGCGCCGCTACGCCTTCGGAGTGCCGACCGAGGCGGTGCGCTGGGTGACGGCGGCGGGCGCGCGCCCCGGGGTCAATTCGGTGACGCTGGCCGACGGCGATGCCATCGCCCGCGAGATCCTCACCGCCCACCGGTACGAGGGCCCGGCGATCCCGCCGGATCAGCATGGGGTGCAGCGGCATTTCGAACTCCAGCACGACAGTGAAAGGCACGATGACATGGCGCTGGAATGTGGTCTGCTGGCCCCCGTCGGGGTGGGCACGCCGGTGGAGTCCCTGCTGAGCGACGACGCCTGGATCGAGGCCATGCTGGAGGTGGAGCTGGCGCTGGCGCGCGCCGAGGCCCGACTGGGCATGGTGCCCGACACCGTCACCGATCATCTGGCGGTGGCGGTGCGCGAGCACGCGTTCGACGCCCGCGAGATCGCGCAGGCCTCGCGCGGCGCCGCGAATCCGGTGGTGACCTTCGTGGAGCGCCTGCACGACGCGGTGGCGGACGTGGATCCGGTGAGTGCGAACTACGTGCACTACGGCTCCACCAGCCAGGACATTCTCGATACCGCGACCATGGTGATCGCCGCCCGGGTGCTGTCCGTGCTCATCGCGGACCTGGACACCATGGTCGGCTCCCTGGCCGAGCTGGCCCACCGCCACCGCACCACCCCGATCGCCGGCCGCACCCTCGCCATGCACGCGGTGCCGACGACCTTCGGCGCGAAGGTGGCGGTGTGGATGCAGGGCCTGCTCGACGCCCGCGAACGCCTGGACCGCGTGCGCGGCACACTGCCGGTCCAATTGGGAGGCGCGGCGGGCACTTTGGCGTCCTATATCGAATGCGCGCGCTGCGCGGATTCGGAACTGTCGCGGGCGCCCGCCGGCGAGATCATGGAGCGCCTCACCCGCGAGTTCGCCGCGGAACTCTCCCTCACCGTGAGCGCCACCCCCTGGCACACCGCGCGCACCCCGATCGCCGATCTGGCCGCGGCGCTGGCCCTGACCTCCGGCACCCTGGGCAAGCTGGCCGTGGACGTGATCTCCCAGTCCCGCAACGAGACCGCCGAACTGCTCGAGCCCGCCGCCCCGGGCCGCGGCGAATCCTCGGCCATGCCGCAGAAGCGAAACCCGGTGCTGAGCACCATGATTCGTGCGGCGGCGCTGCAGGTCCCCGCGCTGGCCTCGACGCTGTTCGGCGCGCTGCTGGCCGAGGACGAGCGTCCCGCCGGCGCCTGGCACGCCGAATGGCAGCCGCTGCGCGAATGCCTGCTCCTGGTCGGCGGCGCCGCCCACACCGCGGTCGAACTCGCCGCGGGCCTGATGGCCGATGCCGACCGCATGACCGAGAACCTCTCGCTCACCGAGGGTCAGATCGTCGCCGAACGCCTCTCGATTCGCCTGGCCCCCTTGCTCGGCAAGCCGATCGCCAAGAAGGCCCTGCAGGCGGCCTCTTTCGAGGCGCGGACCACTACCCGGCCGCTGGCCGACATCCTCGCCGAATGCCCCGATATCGCCCTGCACCTGACCAAACCCGAACTGGCCGAACTCCTCCGCCCCGAGAACTATCTCGGCGCGGCCCCCGACCTGGTCGACCGGGTGCTGCGCCGGATCTGATCCGATTCGGCGGTGGCGGAAGGGAGTTCAGCGCAGATGACCGGGCCGGGGCGTCGTGTTCAGTTGCCGAAGCGGTTCTTGGGCGGGCGGTTGGAGGCGGCGCGGCGGGCGGCCTCCTTCTCCTTGACGCGCTCGGCTTCCTTGCGGACCGCGACCAGATTCTCCCGTTCGCGGAGCAGCCATTCGGGCGGGTCGGCCAGCAGGGCCGCGATCTCGTCCGCGGTGAGGGCGTCGGCGACGGCGGCACGGGCCAGACCGGAGTTGGAGATGCCCAGCTTGCGGGCCACCACATCGCGCGGGAAGGGGCCGTTGGCCCGCAGCTCGAGCAGCCACTGCGGGGGATCGGTGCGCAGTTCCTCGAGCTGGGCGCGGGTGACGGGTGAGTTCCGGAACTCCGCGGGGGTTGCCGGGAGGTAGATGCCGAGTTTGTTCGCCGCGGTGAGCGGCTTCATGGTCTGGGGGTTCTTGTCCGGGCTCACCGATCAAGGGTATCGGGCGGGTGGGGTGAACCTGCTGGCCGGTGCAATACCGTGGACGCCATGAGCCGGTTGGAGTCCATCGATCTGACGCGCCTGCGCTGGTTCGTCGCGGTTGCCGAGGAATTGCATTTCGCCCGGGCGGCGCGTGGCCTCGGTATTTCGCGGCAGCGCTTGAGCGGGACGGTCATCGAGCTGGAGGAAGAGCTCGAAACCAGACTGTTCGTGCCGGGCGCGCAGCCCACCCAGCTGAGCGAGGACGGGCGGGTGCTGCTGGACGAGGCCCGCGCCCTCATCGCGGCCGCCGCGGCCGCGGAGCCGGAGCCGGCACCGGCCGCGGCGGACCGCCTGCGCGTCGGCTTCGTCCCGGGCGTGACCGTCACCAAATGGGAGCGCATCTGGCGCGAGCGGTTCCCCGAGGTCGCGCTGGAGCTGACGCCGATCCCGATGAAGGAGCAGGAGCAGGCCCTGCGCACGGACGCGGTCGACATGTGTTTCGTGCGGCTACCCATCGATCGCGATGGGGTGAGCGCGATTCCGCTCTACCGCGAGGTCCCGGTCGTGGTCGTCCCCAAGGATCATCCGATCGCCCTGTTCGATCAGGTCGCCACGGCCGATCTGGCCGATGAGCGCATGCAGGACGCGGCCGACCTGGACGACGCCGCCATGACCATGGAGCTGGTGGCCGCGGTGAGCGGGGCGGCCATCGTGCCGCACTCGATCGCCCGCCTGCACCACCGCAAGGACCTGGTCTACCGGACCGTCACCGATGTGCCCGAGACCGAGATCGCGCTGGCCTGGCCCGCCGACCGCACCACCGAGCTGGTGGAGGAGTTCGTGGGTGTGGTGCGCGGCCGCTCCCAGCGCAGTTCCCGTTCGCCGTCCGGGCAGCAGCCGGACAAGCCTGCGCGGCAACAGAATTCGCCCAAGCGGACGGGTGTGGCCAAGGCGGGCGGGACGCGCAGTCAGGCCGGGGGGAAGAAGCCGCAGACCGCCGCGAAGCCGAAGCAGGGCGGTGCGAAGAAGCCGGGCAAGCGGCGCGGGCGCTAGCGCGCAGCTCCGCGCGGACGACCCACGAGGGCCCGCCTCCCGTTCGGGAGGCGGGCTCTTTCGTGTCCGGATGCTCAGGGAAGCATCTGGAGAAAGTTCAGGGTCGAGTCAGGGTTGCGCTATACGTATACGTCTACTTATAGTGGCTGAAGACGGGGAATGACCGTCCGGAACCCTGAGAAGTGCAGCGGCACAGCGGGTATCGACCCACAGCGCCGTGCTGTACATGCATGCCGATATGCGCATTCACTGATGATTTGGAGCACCCCATGGCCCTCGATATGGACAAGTCCAACGACGCCGACCCGCAGGACGCCCCGGAGGCCCCGGCCGCCACCGGCACCGATCTGGTGCCGGACCCGCTGCCCGAGGGCATGCGCGAGATCACGCTGCGCGTCGGCCCCGGCGGTGGCCGCACCCAGCGCTTCGTCGGCCGGTTGCTGGCCGAGGCCCAGCATGTGACCAAGGAGGGCAGCGAGTCCGTGCAGGTCTTCCTGAGCCGCAAGGGCAAGCTGGTGGTCCACCGGCACTATGTCGAGTGGTCGGATTTCGCCCAGGCCTCCAAGAACGCCGCGCGCGAGCGGAAGGAGGAGTTCCTCACCGCCCGGCACAGTTCCGACCAGTCGGATCTTGCGGTATTCACGGACTGGGCCAAGGGATTTAAGAACTGGCGCGAATTCCTCGGCCTGGGCGAGGATGGTTACGGCGACTTCACATTGGAGATCGTGGACTCGCTCACGGAACTGCGCGACCGCATTCCGGCGAAGGTCTATCGCATCGTCGCCGACGTGGTGGAGAACCCCTCCTCGCAGGTCCTCGACATCTGAATAACGCGGCCGAACCCGGAAAGGACTTCTCCCGCATGTTCTCCCGCTTGGGGCGCTTCGTCGTCCGATTCCCGTGGCTGGTGATCGCCGCGTGGCTGATCGCCATTGTCGCGGTCGTCGCCACCGCGCCGAAGCTCACCGCCACCACCGACCAATCCGACTTCCTGCCTTCGCATTACGAATCCATCCAGGCAGCGAAGTTGCAGCAGCAGGCATTTCCCAACAGCAATACCCCCGCTGCGCTCATCGTCTTCGAACGCTCCGACGGAGCCCCGATGACCGATGCCGACTCGACCGCGGTGGCCGCCGCCGCGACCAAGCTGTCGGAACGGAACATCAAGGATGTCACCGGAATCCAGGTGGTACCCCCGGCGGAGAACCGGGCGGTCGAGGTGGTCGCGGTGCAGATGACCAAGGTCACCAGCGCCAATGACACCCACCAGTCCGACGCGGTGAAGTCCCTCCGGGACGCGCTGAAGGAACAGGTGAACGGCACCGACCTGAAGGCCGGCATCACCGGCACCGCCGCCCAGACCCTGGATCAGCAGGATTCCAGTACCAAGGGCCTGATCATCATCGGTGTGGCGACCGTGGTGCTGATCCTGGTGTTGCTGCTGCTCATCTTCCGCAGCCCGATCATCGCGCTGCTGCCCATCCTGGTCATCTTCATCGCGGTGTCCCCGCTGGCCAGCGGTCTGATCGCGATCGCCAGCAACACCTTCGACCTCAAGATCGACAGCTCGGTGCAGTCGCTGCTGGTCGTGGTGCTCTTCGGCGTCGGCACCGACTACATCCTCTTCCTGATGTTCCGCTTCCGGGAGCGCCTGCGCGCCGGTGAGGACGCCAAGACGGCCGTGGTCAGCGCGGTCACCCGGGTCGGTGAGGCCATCACCTCGGCGGCCGCGGCGGTGATCATCGCCTTCGGCGCGCTGACGCTGTCCACCCTGGGCATGTTCCGGTCCATGGGTATCGCCCTGGCCATTGCGGTCGCGGTGGCGCTGCTGGCCGGGCTCACGCTCATCCCCGCGATCGTTTCCCTGTTGGGCACCAAGGTTTTCTGGCCCTCGAAGGCCTGGCAGGTGGAGCCGACCGGGGCTCGGTTCGCGGCCGTGGGTGGCGCGCTGGGCAAGCGGCCGGGCCTGTTCGCCGTGGCGTCCGGTGGTGTCCTGATCGCCCTGGGCGTCTTCGCATTCGGCTTCAATCCGACCTTCGACCTGAGCTCGGGTTCGACCTCGGGCAGCTCCGAATCCGTGGTCTACGGCAAGGAATTGCTCAAAGGCATGCCCGCGGGCAGCACCCAGCCCTCGCAGGTGTATCTGCGCAGCGAGCACGGCGCGCTGAGTGCCGACGAGCTGAACGCCTTCGGAGCGGCACTGCACGTCCACGGTGTGGGCGAGGTGGGTCCGCGGCCGGCACTGTCGGCCGACAAGACGGTCGCCGAATATCAGGTGACGCTGTCCGACAAGCCGGAATCCGATGCGGCCCTGAAGACCGTGAAGGGTCCGCTCCGGGATGCCGCGCATGCGGCGGCCCCGGTCGGTACCTCGGCGGTGGTGGGCGGCATGACCTCGGTGTTCGTCGACTTCCAGCACGCCATGAACCGGGACTACATGGTGGTGTTCCCGGTGGCGGCCATCCTGATCATGATCGTGCTGGCCCTGCTGCTGCGCAGCGTGGTGGCGCCCTGGTACCTGATGGCCTCGGTGTTCCTCGGCTTCGCCGCGACGCTGGGTTCGGCGGTGCTGGTCTTCCAGCATCTGCAGGGGGATTCGGGTCTGATCTTCACGCTGCCGCTGATCATGTACCTGTTCGTGGTCGCCCTCGGGACGGACTACAACATCCTGATGGTCGCCCGGTTGCGGGAGGAGGCGCGAGAGGGCCACGACCCGCACCGCGCGGCCGCCCTGGCCCTGCGTCACACCGGCCCGACGGTGGCGGCGGCCGGTGTCATCCTGGCGGGTACCTTCGCCTCGATGATGCTGGCGGGCAACGACACCCTGTCGCAGATGGGCTTCGCCATCTCGGTCGGCATCGCCATCGCCGCGTTCGTCATGGCGATGTTCTTCACCCCCGCGGTGACCGCGCTGATCGGCCGCCGCGCCTGGTGGCCGGGCCACGGCGGTGATGCGGAACAGCAGCAGCCGCAGTGGGATGCGGAATGGACGCCGTCCGATGTGGTGAGTGACGCTCGCCGCTGACGATCCGAGTTTGCTCCGAACGGTTCGGCCCGCTTCTCCTCCGGGGAGGCGGGCCGATCTCGTTGCTGCGATCATGCCGCTGACCTGCATGGGACCGCGTCTGACAGAAACGTGTTTCAGTATTTTCTCAAAAGTGCCACGCAATGAACTGGACAACCGATACAGTTCGCCGGACCGCATCGAAGCGGGTTGGCACCAAGGAGTTGAAGACATGACAGTGTCCCTGAGCAAGCGCATCGCCCGGCGGGCCGGCGTCGGCCTCACCGCCGTCGCCGCGATGGCCTGTTCCGTGGGCCTGACCGCCTCCACCGCCTCGGCCGTACCCACCGGCCTGTCGGTGAACGCCCGCAATATCTACATGGGCTGCGTGTACCAGATCACCGCGACCTACGACAACTGGATCCAGGCCTGGTTCTACGACAATGGCGCGATCATCTCGGGCAGCCCGATCACCCCGAGCAACGGGCAGGCCACCATTCAGTGGACCCCGCACAGCGCGGGCACCCACACCCTGTCGACCCTGCAGGGTTCGGCCTGGGAGCTGAAGGTGAACGTCCTCGAGCCCACCCTGACCGGCAGCGCCACCTGCGGCGCGGGCCCGCTCGGTTTCCTGGGCTCGTAGCAGAGCTTCCCCCGGCTCGTAAAAGACTCGGTTCGGTGTGGGCCCGACCCGCCGAACCGTCCCGGGCCGGCTGACCATAATCCTCTGTTCCCAGGTCAGTCGGCCCCTCTGCGTTCGCGCGCCCGGCCGCGGTCAGTGCACGGTCACGTGCCAGACCACGGCCGCGGCCAGCGCGCCCGCGCCGTTCACCGCCCAGTGCAGTGCGATGGGCGCGAGCAGGCTGCCGCTGCGGCGCCGCAGCCAGGTGAAGACCACGCCCGCCCCGGCGGTCGCGAGGACCGCGAGCCCGATGCCGAGGAGCTGTCCGGCCGGGCCGCCGCCGAGGAATCCGGTCAGTCCCTTGTTCCCGCTGGTCAATCCCAGCGATGAGGCAATGTGCCAGAGCCCGAACAGCATTGATCCCGCCGCGAATACCCCGCGTGCCCCGGCCACCCGGTCCAGGGTGCCGTGCAGCACGCCGCGGAAGGCGAGCTCCTCCGGGATCGCGGTCTGCAATGGGATCACGATCATGGACGCGATGAGCGCGCCCGAGACCGCGGCGTAGCGGTCGTTCAGGAAGAAGGGGCGGGTGATCGGCAGCGCCGCGCCGATGACCACGGCCGCGAGCACCACGCCCACCGCAGCCAGCGCCCACAGCGACCCGCGCCGCCACTGTCGCGGCGACAGGCCGAGGTCCTCCCAGCCCAGCCCGCGGCGGCGCACCAGGGCGACCAGCACCAGTGCGGCAATCGGCACCGTGAAGATGCCGGCCCACCGGTTGGTGAAGTGCGCGATGAGATTCGTGCAGATCAGGACCACAACGACGACGGCCACATCCACGTAGGCGTGCAGCTTGTGGCCGGGCAGCGTGGGCGGGTCAGGGAGCACCGCGACCGCGCCGTTATCGTTTCGCGACATCCCGGCCAGTCTACGAGCGGATTCTTGGAACGGCCTTCGATTGTGGTTAATCCCGCTATGCGGAATACCCGGCGGCCGGCGCTCGTCCGCTCGCCCAGCCCTCGGGATCGTCCCAGGCCTGCAGCGTGCGCGCGGTGTCGAAGCGGCGCGGTTCCCGGGTGATCGGATCGATGAATTCCAGTGCCGAGGCCAGCAGTTGCAGTGGCCGGGTGTAGTCGTCGACCGGTTTGTCGGTGAGTTCGGGATAGAAGTCGTCACCGAGGATCGGGACCCCGAGGCTGTTCATGTGCAGCCGGATCTGATGCGTCCGCCCGGTCCGCGGCCGGAGCCGGTAGCGCCCCAATCCGTCCCGCTGCTCGGTCAATTCGACGAGGGTCTCCGCATTCGGTTCGCCCGCGGTCTCGTAGGCGCGCAGCACCTGCCGCTCCTTGACGATCCGGCTGATGATCGTGCGCGGCAGTCCGAGCTCCGGATCGAAGCGCGCGACGGCCTCGTACTCCTTGTGCACCAGCCGCTTGTGGAACATGGTCTGATACGCCCCGCGCACGGCCGGATTCACGATGAACAGCACCAGCCCGGCGGTGACCCGGTCGAGCCGGTGCGCGGGCACCAGATCGGGCAGGTCCAGGTCGCGGCGCAGTTTCACCAGGGCGGTCTGCAGAATGTGCTGCCCGCGCGGGATGGTCGAGAGGAAGTGCGGCTTGTCCGCGACGAGGATGTCGTCGTCGCGGTAGACGATGCCGATCGGGAACGGAACCTCGGTCTCGTCCGGCAGATCGCGGTGGAACCACACCGCGCCGCCGGGGGCGTACGGCGTGTCGAGGGTGATCGGGCCGTCCAGATCCACGATGCCGCCGGTGGACAGCAGTTCGTCGATGCGTTCGGGGCGTACCCGCGGCAATCGCTCCACGAGGTGGTCGCGAATGGTCGCCCAGTCGCCGTCCTCGGGTAGCCGCAACCGGGCCGGGTCCAGCCCGTGCCGCTTGGGTAGCGGTGGTTGCTGCCTGCGTCTCACTCGCCAAACCCTAGTCCCCGAGTTTGTCCGGACCAGGGGGTACGGTTGGCCAACGCCCGGAATGTCCGGGTCGAAACGAGTGATCGGGGGTCTCGTGTACCCGAACGACCAACAGCCGCAAGGGTATCCGGGCCAGCCCGGTCAGCCGGACTACGGCCAGATTCCACAACCCCCGCAACCGGAATACGGCCAGCCGCAGCCGGGATACGCTCAGCCCGCCTACGGCCAGCCGGGTCAGTGGGATTACAGCCAGGGCGGTCAGCCCGGCTACCCGCCCGGGTATCAGCCGATGCCGCCGGGCTATCCAATGGCTCCGCCGCCTCCGCAGGGCACCAATGGCCTGGCCATCGCCGCCCTGATCCTCGGCCTCCTCGGCGCGTGTCTGCTCGCCATCCCGTTCGGCATCATCGCGCTGACCCAGATCAAGCAGCGCAATCAGAACGGCAAGGGGCTGGCCATCGGTGGCCTGGTCGCCTCCGGCGTGTGGGCGCTGATCGTCGTGATCCTGTTCGCCGTGGGCGCGGTGAACAGCTCGGATACCTCTGCGTCACAGGACAATACGACCCGCGCATCGGCCCTGCCGGATTCGCCCACCTCCATCTCGGTCGACGAGGTGAAGGTCGGCGACTGCCTGCAGACCGTCGAGGAGAACAACCACATTCGCAAGGTGACGGTGCTGCCCTGCGATTCCGCGCACGATGCCGAGGTGATCGCCCAGGTGCATCTGACCGGTTCCTGGCCGGGTTCGCTGGATGCCTCGTTCCAGCAGGCCAATGACGCCTGCCTGGACGAGATCGACAAGCAGCTGAGCAAGAGCTCGATGTACGACCAGCTGGAGACCTTCATTCTCTACCCGGCCAACGAGACCCAGTGGAACAAGCTCAATGGCCGCGCGACGTGCATGGTCCACGACGCGAGCGGCAAGAAGCTGACCGGAAAGGTGCCGCGCTGACCGACGGTATGGTCGTTCAGCAAAAGTTAGCCTAACCTATCTTCTCGCCGGTGTTCGTGGGAGCGCCGGACCGAGGAAGGTGGGAGGCGGACTGATGACGGTCGAGTCACCGCCCGCGGTCGAGGCGCACGCCATCGATCCGGGCCCGGCGGCAGCCGACCCGGGCGGGCCCGACGCGAAAGCGGAGGTGAAGGCGCGCCGGCGGCGAGAGGCCGCCGCGCGCAAGGAGATTCTCGCCCCGGTGCGCGACCCGCTCACGGTGGCCGGGCTGATCGTGGCGGTCGCCGCGGTGTGCTCGGTGCTGCCGTTCCTGCTGATCGTCTCGGCCTGCCGTGAGCTGCTGCGGGATGCGCCCGGCACCGACCGGGTGTGGCGGCTGCTGTTGATCGCGGTGCTGGTGCTGGTGGCCCGGGCGGTGCTGCAGGCGGTCGCGCTGACCTGGTCGCACGCCGTGGACGCCCGCTACCAGCTGACCCTGCGCCGGCTGCTGGCCGACAAGCTGACCCGGGTGCCGCTGGGCTGGTTCGGCGCCCGCACCTCCACCGAGGTGAAGAAGTACCTCCAGGACGATGTCGAGGCGCTGCACTACCTGGTGGCGCATGCGCGGCTGGACTTCATCGGTTCGGTGACGGTCCCGCTGGTCACCCTGGTCTACCTGGCGACCGTGGACTGGCGGTTGACGCTGATCCTGCTGCTGCCGCTGGTCGTCTACGCGCTGTGCATGCGCGCGATGCTGGACGAGCCCGGCCGCGAACGCCTGCTGGCCTATAACGCCGCCGAGCAGCGCACCCGTGCCGCGACCGTCGAATTCGTGGACGGCATCCAGGTGGTGCGGGCCTTCGGGCGAGCGGGCAGGGCGCACAGCGAGTTCCGGGCCGCCGTCGAGGAGCAGACCGAGCGGCTGCGGCGGCTGAAACTGCCGGTGATGACGGTGCAGTCGATCTCGGACACAGTGGTGTCGCCGGTGTTCGTCATGCTGCTGGTCGTGGTGGCCGGGCTCGCGGGCGTGGGCCTCGAGTGGATCGAGCCGCTGGATGTGCTGCCGTTCCTGCTGGTCGGGCTCGGCCTGGGCAGTTCGCTGCTGGGTCTGGGCTACGGCACCCAGGCGCTGCGCACGGCCGGTGACGCGGCGCTGCGGCTGCACGATCTGTTGCAGACCGCCGAATTGGCGTCCGGCACGGGCGATTCCGCACCGCAGCAGGCTCCCGCCGGGCTGATCCGTTTCGAGGGCGTGAGTTTCGGCTACCGCGCCGACCATCAGGTGCTGCGCGACCTCGACCTCGAGCTGGCGCCCGGCACCATGACCGCCCTGGTGGGCCCCAGCGGTTCCGGCAAGTCGACGCTGGCCAAGCTGCTGCCGCGCTTCTACGACGTGGACGCGGGCCGGATCACCCTCGGCGGCCGCGATATTCGCGACTTCCCGAGCGAAGAGCTCTATCGCACGGTCGGATTCGTCTTCCAGGACGTCCGCCTGATCCGCGGCACCATCGCCGACAATCTGCGCCTGGCCCGCCCCGGCACCGATGCCGCGGCCCTGGAGCGCGCGGCCCGCGCGGCCCGCATCCACGACCGCATCCTGGCGCTGCCGCGCGGCTACGACTCCGAGATCGGGGTGGACGCCGTGCTGTCCGGTGGTGAGGCGCAACGGCTTTCGATCGCCCGCACCCTGCTGGCCGACACCCCGATCCTGGTGCTGGACGAGGCCACCGCCTTCGCCGACCCCGAATCCGAGGCGGCGGTGCAGGACGCGCTGGCCGAACTGGTGGCCGGTCGCACCGTGCTGGTCATCGCGCACCGGCTGCACACCATCACCGGCGTGGACCGAATCCTGGTGCTGGAGAACGGAACCCTGGTCGAACAGGGTGACCACGCCAGTCTGCACACCGCGGGCGGGGTCTACCAGCGGCTCTGGGAAATCAATGAGGCGGCCCTGGAGGCCGTCGCCGGCGCCGACCGCGCCGCCGGGAGTGCCGATCGGCCTTCGGGCGCGTGGTCGGACGGAACCGACCCGGTGGCAGGCGATCTCGGGGACGGCCGGGCCGGGACGAAGGCCGGCCTGTCCGCCGCTGCTGAGGAGGGCAATCGATGATCCGCAAGGTGCTCGGCCTCGTGCCGGGTGAGTTCGCGCGGCTGACACCGCGACTGCTGCTGGCCATCGTGGTCCAGGCGCTGTCGCAGGCCGCCGCCTATGTGCTGCTGGTGCCGGTCTTGCAGGCCCTGTTCGACAAGGATCTGGGCCGGGCCTGGTTGTGGACGTTGTGGCTGGCGCTGGCCGTGGCCGGGGTCGTGGTGTTCGGTTACCTGCAGTCGGTGCTGGGCCTGCGCGTCGGTGTGGGCATGCAGCACGGATTGCAGACCCGGCTCGGCGATCACCTGAATGCCCTGCCACTGGGCTGGTTCGACGACCGGCACGCGGGCGAGCTGTCGCGGGTGATGGTCGAGAACGTCCGCGAGGTGCAGGGCCTGATCGCCTATCTGCTGGCGAAAATGCTGACCGGCGTGCTGGTTCCGCTCGGTGTGGCGGTGGGCATGCTGGTCGTCGACTGGCGTATTTCGCTGGCCATGCTGGTGACGGCCCCGGTGCTGTTCCTGGTGAATCTGTGGGCCAACCGCTCCTATGTCGCCGCCGATGAGCGCATGCACGAGGCCGCCGCCGAGGCGAACGCCCGGGTGCTGGAATTCGCGCAGGCGCAACCGGTGCTGCGTTCGCTGGGCGCGGTCGGCGCGGGTAATCGCGCGCTGGACGCGGCATTGGCCCGCCAGCGCCGGGCCGCCGATGGCCTGCTGATCGCCGCGGTGCCCGGCCTGATCGTGTTCTCGCTGGTGGTGCAGGCCGTCTTCCTGGTGCTGGTCTACCTGGTGGCAGGCCGGGCCACCGACGGCGCACTCTCCGCCGCCGCGGCGATCGCCCTGATCGCGGTGAGCTCCCGTTTCATCGAGCCGCTGACCCAGGCCGCGCAGCTGGGTGGCGCCCTGCGCTCCGCCGCCGCAGCGGCCGACCGGGTGAGCGCGCTGCTGACGGAACCGGCACTGCCGCAGCCGGATTCACCGGTGCCGCCGGGTGCCCCGCAGGTGGAGTTCGATCGGGTCAGCTTCGGCTACGGCCCGGACAGGACGGTGCTGCAGGACATCTCGTTCACTGCGGCACCCGGCACCACGACCGCCATCGTGGGCCCCAGCGGCGCGGGCAAATCCACGCTGCTGCGCCTGGCCGCCCGCTTCCACGACACCGATTCCGGTCGTGTCATGGTCGGCGGTCACGATGTCCGTGAGCAGCCGGCGGCGACCCTGCTGAACCAGCTGGCGCTGGTCTTCCAGAACGTCTACCTCTTCGATCGCTCTGTGCTGGAGAACATCCGGGCGGGCCGTCCGGACGCGACCGAGGCCGAGGTCCTCGCGGCCGCCCGGGTCGCGCGGGTGGACGAGATCGCCGACCGGCTGCCCGACGGCTGGCAGACCGCGGTCGGCGAGGGCGGCTCCGCGTTGTCCGGTGGTGAGCGCCAGCGTGTTTCGATTGCCCGCGCCCTGGTCAAGGCTGCTCCGATCGTGCTGCTGGACGAGGCCACGAGCGCCCTCGACCCGCACAACGAGGCGGCGGTGGTGCGCGGTGTGCACGAACTCACCCGTGGCAGAACCGTTCTCGTGGTGGCGCATCGGCTCGCGACCATCGCGCACGCCGATCAGATCCTGTTCATGGACGGCGGTCGCATCGTCGAGCGCGGTACGCACGCCGAGCTGCTCGCGCTCGGCGGCCGCTATGCCGCCTTCTGGACCGAGCGCACCCGTGCCTCCGGCTGGCGTCTGGCGCCGGTACCCGCGTAGCCGGACGGCCCCGGATTCCGCGCGAGTCCGGGGCCGTTCGGAGTGGGTCACTCTCGAATTGTGAGAGTCATTGTCGACGGGTCAGAGGCTGCAGGGCAGCATGGCGACGCTCGCGACGGTGCACTCGCCCTCGCGGGACAGCTTCCAATCGCCGTCGACGAGCTTCCAGGTCAGCGGGAAGGTGAACGGATCGAAACCGTCCACGGCCGTCTGCAGCGTGGCCGAGAGGGTGTCGCCGTTCTCGGTGACCGGGCCCAGGATGGTCCAGCGGAAGCTCGGCGGGGCGGCGTTCATGGCGGTGCCGATCTGGTCCAGCAGCGGCAGTCCGGCCTCGCCGGCCTCGAGCTCGGCGGCCCGGGTGCCGGCCGGGGCGCCGGTGTTGAGGGCCGTCTGCAGCTTGGCCTTCAGGTCGCCGGTGCTCGGGGCGGCGGTGTGAACGGGGGCGAAAGCCGGTGCGGCCGTGGCGGTGACGGCGCTGACGCCGGTTCCGGCGAGCAGGGCGGCGGTGGCGAGGGCGGCACCGAGGAGGCGCGAGGTACGGGGCATGGTTTCCAGTCCAATCGTTTTCGTCACGAGCGCTTCGCAAGCGCTGCCAAGCAATATAAGGTAAGGCTATGCAAACCTAAGGTAGTTGGTGGGTTGTGCGAGGCGGACAACAGTGAGCAACTGGGACGGAGAAGCGGTGGAGACACTTCTGGTGGTCGGTGCGGGGCCGAAAGCCCTGGCGGTAGCGGCCAAGTCGCATGTGCTGCGGGAACTCGGCCTGCCCGCACCGCGGGTGACCGTGGTCGAGGCGCAGACGGTCGGCGGCAACTGGCTACCCACCGGCGGCTGGACCGACGGCCGGCACCGCCTGGGCACCAGCCCCGAGAAGGACGTCGGCTTCCCGTACCGCTCGACCTGGGCGCGCGGCCACAACCGCGAGATCGACGCGGCCATGCGGGCTTTCGGCTGGACCGCCTTCCTGGTCGAGCACGGCACCTACGCCGAGTGGATCGACCGCGGCCGGCCCAGCCCGCAGCATCACGTGTGGGCCAAATACCTGCAGTGGGTGGCCCGGCGCATCGACCTGGATCTGGTCCAGGGCACGGTGACCGGCATCGCCGCCGCGGCCGACGGCTGGCTGGTGTCGGTCGCCGACACTGCCGGCCGCGCAGACGACACCGCCGGCCACGTGGATGAGATCGATTGCGACGCGGTCATGATCACCGGACCCGGCCGCAGCGACCGGGCCCTGGCCGAGCACCCGAAGGTGCTCAGCATCTCCGAATTCTGGGAGCTGGCGGGCCGCCGCGAACTGCCCCCGTCCTCGCGGGTGGCGGTGATCGGCGGCGGCGAGACCGCGGGTTCGGCGCTGGACGAACTGGTTCGCCACGAGATGCTCACCGTCTCGGTGATCTCACCCAAGGCGACGCTGTACACACGCGGCGAAAGCTATTTCGAGAACTCGCTCTACAGCGATCCGACCAAGTGGGCGGGCCTGGGTATGGCCGAGCGCCGCGATGTCATCCGGCGCACCGATCGCGGGGTGTTCTCGGTGCGGGTGCAGGAAAGCCTGCTGGGGGACAACCGGGTTCACCATCTGCAGGGCCGGGTGGTGAACCTCGCCGACCAGGACGACCGGGTCGCCCTCACCCTGCGCAACGACCTGCGCGCCGATCAGGTGCACACCTTCGATCTGGTGGTGGATGCCACCGGCGGTCAGCCGCTGTGGTTCCTGGATCTGTTCGATTCGGCCGCAACCGATCTGCTCGAACTGGCGGTGGGCGGCCCGTTGGAGACCGCGCGCATCGAGGCGGCCATCGGCTTCGACCTCGCGGTGTCCGGGCTGGACGCCAAGCTGTACCTGCCGAACCTGGCCGCCATGGCGCAGGGTCCGGGCTTCCCGAATCTCAGTTGCCTGGGCGAGCTTTCGGACCGGATCCTGCAGCCGGCGGTGAATCCCGCACCGCGCTACCGGATCTCGGGCAGGTCGGCGGCGCTGCGCGGCAGCGCGTAGAGCGAGATGCGCCGATCCGGCCGGATGTCGAAGTCGCCCAGGTAGTGCCACCCGATCTTCTCCAACGCTTTCCGCATGGGGGTGTTGCGATGATCGGGTTCGCACAGCAGCCGGCGGCATTCGGGTTCGGCCGCCAGGATCTCCTGCCCCAGCAGGCGCATCCAGCCCGATATGACGCCGCGGCCCAGCAGCGTCGTGTCCGCGGTGGCGATGTGGAAGCCCATGTCGCGGGCGTCGGCGTCGTAGAGGCGCGCGATCTCGTCCTTGGCGGGGCGGTACAACTCCACATAGGCCACCTCGCGGTTGCCCAGGTCGGGGCGGTCCAGCGCGGCGAAGTCGTATTCGAGAATGCATGGGCGGGAGAAGGTTCCGGCGAGCTGGGCGGCGCAGTCGGCGCGGCGGCGATCGGCGTCCCAGGCCTGTTCCCAGGTCTCGAGCAGGTGCGGCCGGTGCATCCACTCGGTGATGGTCTCCGGGTCGCGGGAGTCGACGTCCACCGGCCGCAGCGTGAACGGTGCGGCGAATTCGGGCAGCACCGGTGCGGGCGCGCGGCGGATGTGGTCGGGAAGGTCCGTGAGTTCGCGCGCGAGGACGTAGGTCGTCCGATTCATCGCTGTGGCGCTCCGTTCGTCGGTTAGCTTGATCACCCTGATTGGTAAGGCTAGCCTATACTAAGTAGGTGGTGTTACGGTTGCCCGGACATTGCAAGGGGGACAAGCGGAACCGACGCCGAATGCGGTCGGGCAGTTGCGTAGGAGAGATGCGGGAAATGCCACGGGAACTCGGCTGGATCAGGCAATTTCAGGCCCCGAGTGCGGAATCCGCGCCACCGCTGCTGATCTTCCCGCACGCCGGTGCGGGCGCCTCCGCCTATCGGGTTTTCGCCAAGACGCTGGCTACCGAATTCAATGTCGTGGTGTTCCAGTACCCGGGCCGTCAGGACCGGGCCCGCGAGGCAGCCCTGGAAACGCTGCCCGACATCGCGGCCGGAGCCTTCGCCGAATTCCGGGAATCCGCGCATGAAACCGGTGTTCCCCTCACAATTTTCGGGCACAGCATGGGCGCGGTGATCGCGTTCGAATTCGCCCGCCTGGCCGAGGCCGCGGGGCTGAGCGTGCGACTGCTGGTCGCCTCCTCGGCTGCCGCACCCGCCCGGGTCGCCGCGCTGCCGGGGCATCCCACCGAGGACGAGGCCCTGCTCGATCACATGTCGGCGCTCAACGGCACCGGTGCGGAAGTGCTGGGCAGTCGCGAGGTGCTGCGGATGGCGCTGCCGGTCATGAAGGCCGACTACCGTGCCTTCGACGCGTATTCGTGCGCGCAGGATATTGCCGTGGACACGCCGATTCTGGTGCTGGGTGGCGACGAGGACGAATTCGTCGCGCCGCGTGATCTGTACGCGTGGGAAAGTCACAGCCGCGGCGGAATTCGGGTGACCCTGTTCGCGGGCGGGCATTTCTATCTCAACGATCATGTCGACGGCATCGCCGAACTGCTGGCCGGCGAGAAGAGCGTCGTCGCGTGAGCGCGCTGGATTCCGGCGATCCCATTGTGATCGTCGGCATGGGTATCGAGGCGCCCGGTGGCATCGACACCCTGCCGGAATTCTGGGCGGCCCTGGCGTCCGGGCGGGAATTGCTCGGCCCCTTTCCCCGTGATCGGGAATGGCCGCTGGCGGAATTGCTGACCCTGGACCGGCACGAGGGCTGGGGCGCGGTGCCGGACGCCGGCGGGTTCCTCACCGGCGCCGCCGACTTCGATGCGCTGTTCTTCGGCATCACTCCGCGCGAGGCCGTGGCCATGGATCCGCAGCAGCGGGCCGGCCTGCGGGTGGCCTGGCGGGCACTCGAGCAGGCCGGGATCAATCCCGGTGCGGTGGACGGTGATTCGGGCGGATGCTGGATGGGCGCCTCGGTCATGGAGTACGGGCCGCGGGTGGCCTCGGTCAACGAGTACAGCGGGTACCGGGCCACCGGCACCGCGCTGGGCGCGGTGGCCGGGCGGATCTCGCACGGGCTGGGCCTGATCGGGCCGTCGGTCACCGTCGACACCGCGTGCGCGTCCGCGCTCACCGCCGTGCATCAGGCGGCCGCCGCCATCCGGGCGGGGGAGTGCGAGTGGGCGCTGGCGGGCGGGGTGTGCGTCATGGGTTCGCCGGGCGCGTTCTACGAGTTCTCCAAGAACAATGCGCTCGCCGCCGACGGCCACTGCCGGTCCTACTCCGCCGACGCCACCGGCACGCTGTGGGGTGAGGGAGCGGGAGTCGTTGTACTGGAACCGGAGTCGCGGGCGCGGGCGCTCGGGCATCGGGTATACGGGCGGCTGCTGGGTTCGCGCGTGAACCACAATGGCAAGGGCGCGCCGATCGCGGTGCCGAGCGCCGCGGCGCAGGAACGGCTCATCCGCGACACCCTGGCCGCGTCCGGGATTTCCGCCGGACAGGTCGGGCTCATCGAGGGGCACGGCACCGGCACTCCGGTGGGCGATCCGCTCGAATTGGCCGCGCTCGCAGCCACTTACGGTCTCCCGTCCGCCGCGGGGGCTCGGCTGGGCTCGGTGAAGTCCAATGCCGGTCACGCGCAGGCCGCCTCCGGGGTCCTGGGCCTGATCAAGGTGCTGCTGGCAGGAGTGCACGGGCAGATCCCGCCCACCCTGCACGCCGACCGGCCGACCGCCGAAATCGATTGGGCCGAGACCACTCTGCGGCTCGCCACCGAACTCGAACCCTGGCCGGCCGTGGACGGCATGCGATACGCGGCCGTGTCCTCGTTCGGTGTCGCGGGCACCAATGCCCATGCCCTCGTGAGCCTGCCCGAGCTGGAGGAAAGCGATGTGTAGCCACCGGCTGCCCGATGGCAGCATCCCCGTCCTGCTCTCGTCCGACACCGCCGACGGCGTGCGCGCCGAGGCGGCGGGCATCCTGGCCTACCTGGAGCAGCGGCCCGCCGTTGCCCCGGATGGGGTGGCGGACATGCTGTTCCGCACCCGCACGGCCCGCCGCTACCGGGCGCTGGCCATGGTCACCGGGCGCGCGGACCTGCTCGATGCCCTGCGCGCCGTCGCCGGCGGGACCTCGCATTCCGCGGTGGTGCTGGGTGACGGGCCTGCCACCGCGCGCCGGATCGGCTTCGTGTTCCCCGGTCAGGGCAGTCAGCGTCCCGGCATGGGCGCGCTGTACTACGACCAGTCCCGGCACTACCGGGCCGCGGTCGACGAGTGCGCGGCCGTGCACGCCGAGCGCTTCGGCCACGATCAGCCGCTGCACTATCTGCTCGGCACCGCGGGCGCGTACCAGGACACCGTGTGGGAGGTGCAGCCCGCCTTGATGTTCCACATGGCCGGTCTGGCCGCCATGTGGCAGGCCGCCGGCGTGCGCCCGGCCGCCACCATCGGCCACAGCCAGGGCGAGCTGGCCGCGGGCGCGGTCTCGCGGGTCATGTCGGTGCGCGACGCCGTGCTGGTGGTGACCCACCGCGCGCGCCTGGTGGAGCGCCTCTCGCCGCGCGGCTACGCCATGGCGGTGCTGGCCATGAACCGTGAGGACTGCGAGGCGCTGCTGGCCCGCCATTCGGGCTGGGCCGAGCTGTCGGTGGTGAACGCCCCGCACATCATGGCCATCTCCGGCGACCGCGACACCATCGCCGACATGGTCGCCACCGCCACCGAGCGCGGCCATTTCGCCCGCGAGATCGGCGTCGCCTACCCCGCGCACACCTCGATCGTGGCGGAGCTGCGCGCAGAATTCGAAGGCTTCCTCGGCGGCGAGCTGAGCGACCCGACCTTCATGGACACCGACATCCCTTGCTACGGCGCGACTCTCGGCACCCCCATCACCGCAGACCTGATCCAGGAACAGTACTGGTACTGGAACCTGCGCAACCGGGTCCGCTTCGACCGCGCCGTGGTCGCCGCCGCCACCGACGGCATCGACACCCTCATCGAGGTCGTCGAACACCCCGTCCTGCAACTGGCCCTCCAGGAAAACCTCGCCCTGGTCCCGCGCGACCCGTCCCGCGGCCCCCGCGACTTCAAGGTCCTCGGCACCTCCCTGCGCACCGCCACCTCCCTGCGCGAATTCACCCGCAACCTGGCCGCCATCGCCGTCCACGACCTCGCCTACGACTGGACCGCCCTGCGCACCGACGCGCCCCCGGCCCTCCCGTTGCGCGACTTCCCCCACACGGTCATGAACCCCAAGCGCCTGTGGGCCGACCCGGGCTACGCCCCCGAGGCGGTACACCCGCCGACCCCGGCCGTCCCCGAACCCCAACGCCTGGTGGAGAAGTGGACCCCCTGGGAGCGCCGCTCCCTGACCCCGCCCCGCCGCCTGGCCTTCCTCGACCCCACCGGCCTCTGCGCCGGCCAATTGTCCGCCCTCCTCGCCGCGGCAGACCGCTACGGCGCCACCGCTACCGCCCTCGAGCCGACCGCGGTCGCCTCGGGCATCGGCACCGGTCAGGCGTCGCCGCAGCAGGCGGACTTCGACAGCGTGGTGATTCTGTGGCCCGCGCTGCCCGAGTCGACCGCCGCGGACGCGGTGGCGGAGTTGACGGAGTTCTTCGTCGCGCGCGCCTGGCTGTCCGCGGTGTCGGATGTGCGTGCGGGCGGTGAGGTCTGGCTGGTGACGGTCGGGGGCGAGGTCGTGGTGCCGGAGGATGCGGTGCCGCAGTTGTTCCACGGGGCCGTGGCGTCCGGGTTCCGGTGTGTCGGAGTGGAGAAGCCCGGGGTGCTGTTCCGGCATCTGGATCTTGCGGCCGATGCGGGGGCGAGGGAGGCGAATCGGGTTGTCGCGGCGCTGCATACGGCGGGTGAGCCGGAGGTGGCGCTGCGTGGCGGAAAGGTGTTCGTCAAGCGGTTGGTCGCAGACGGGTCTGCGCCAGGGGAGGCCGCTGAACTCGATCATGTGCTGATCGTGGGTGGCACCGGCAAGCTCGGGCTGTTGTTCGCCGAGCATTTCGCTCGGCAGGGCGCCGGGCGGATCACGCTGGTGAGCCGGTCCGGCGAATCCGGTTCGGCCGCCGCGGAAGTGGCGCGACTGCGTGCGCACGGTGCCACCGAGATCGTGGTCGCGGCCTGTGATGTCAGCGATACGGACGCCGTCGCGCGCCTCGCGGCAGGGCTGGCGGAGCGGCCGGTGAGCCTGCTCGTCCATGCGGCGGTCAACTATGTGGACGCCGGGATCGAGGAGATCACCGCCGAGATGGTCGCCACCGCCGCGGCGTCGAAGGTGCTGGGCCTGGAGGCGGTGCTCGACGCGGTGCCGTTGCGTCCGAATGGCCGGGTGCTGCTGTGCTCGTCCATGGCCGCGACACTCGGCGGGCGCGGACAGATTCTGTATGCCGTCACCAACCGGATGCTGGATATTCTCGCCCGCCGCCTGCGCGAACGCGGGATCGATTGCGCCGCACTGGAGTGGGGTCTGTGGAGTGTCGCGGGTCCGCTCGACGCGGCGGGTATGGCGCGGGTCGAGGGCGCCGGGGTGTACCCCATGAATCCGGCCGACGCCATCGCCGCGGGATTTACCGGGCAGCCGACCGACGCGGTGGTGATCTCCGCCGACTGGCCGTTCCTGCGTGACGTCATGGGAGCCTTCGGCCAGGCTGCTGTGCTGTCGGAGGTGCCGGAGCCCGAGACGATTACACCATCGCGCATCGCGGATACGGCAGCTGCGGATGTGAGCGTGAATCAGCCTGTCACAGAGACGAATCCGTCAGCGCCTGCCGCTGATCACCAGCCGGTGGCGTCGGCGCCGGGCCGTCCGCTGGCGGACCAGGTGCTCGCCGAACTCGAGCGGGTGATGGGCATCGATGCCGGCGACACCATCGACCGCTCCACGCCGCTGGTCGCACTGGGCCTGGATTCGTTGCAGGCCTTGGACTTCCGCAAGCGGGTTCAGGCGTCGCTGGATCGGGAGCTGCCGGTCGCGGCGATCCTGGGCGGCGCGTCGCTGGACGATGTCGTGCTGCTGATGGCAGAGAACACCAACTAGGGCTAGGGGCCAGATTTCATGTCAGACACCGATGCCACCGTGACCGTGGCCGGAACCTCCGCCGCCGACCGCCGCCGGGAACTGCTGCGGCGCAGGCTCGCCGAGCAGGGCCTCGCCGCCGCCACCGCCGCGCCGGTGCGCCGCACCCGGGCCGGAGAGCAGCGGCCGCTGTCGGCCGGGCAGCGCCGCATGTGGTTCCTGCAGACGCGCGACCCCGAGGACACCACGCTGAACATCTGTGTGGCGTACCGGCTCACCGGCGCACTCGACGAGCAGCGCCTGCGGACCGCGGTGGCGGCGGTGTTCGCGCGGCACGACGTACTGCGCACCACCTTCGGTACCCACGCGGACGGCGAGCCGTTCCAGGTGTTCGCCGACGACATCACGCTGCCGTGGCAATCGCACGATCTGACCGACCTGGCCGAGTCCGCCCGCCCGGTGCGGGTGGAGGTGCTGGCCCGCCGGGAATTCGGCCGCCCCTTCGACCTCGCCACCGAGCTGCCCCTGCGAATCACGCTGGTGCGCACCGGAACAGCGGAGTGGGTGCTGTTGCTGGCCGCACACCACAGCTGCTGGGACGACGACGCCTGGGGCGTCTTCTTCACCGACCTCAACGCCGCCTACAACGGAGCCCGGACCGCCGCCCCAGCCGCGCAGTTCGTCGATCTCGAGGTCCTGGACGCCCCGGCCGAGGACGAGGCGGACATCGCCCACTGGCGGAACACCCTGCGCCCCTTGCCGGAACCCCTCGAACTGCCCGGCTCGGCCGTGGTCGCGCCGTCGAAGCGCGCCGACCGCTGCACCGTCGCGCTGCCCGCCGATCTCCTGAAGCGGGTGGACGTCGTCGCCCGCGAGCAGGCGGCCAGCCCGTTCATGGTGCTGCTCGCCGGCTTCGCCGCCCTGATCCAGCGCTACACCGCCGCCGACGATTTCCTGGTCTCCATCCCGGTCACCAATCGCCGGTCGGCGGCCGCCGAGCAGCTCATCGGCTACTTCGGCAACACCCTGCTGCTGCGCGAAACCTTCGACCGCGCCGAGACGTTCACCGGCCTGGTCGCGGCCACCAAGCGCACCTGCCTGGACGCCTTCGCCCATCAGGCCGTCGGCATCGACCGGGTGGTGCGCGAGGTGAACCCGGAACGCGTCGCCGGACGGGACGGCATGGATCAACTGGTGCGCCTGGGCTTCAGCGTCCGCAAGAGCGCCGACGGTTTCGCACTGGACGGCGTCACCTCGACCCAGCTGGACGAACTGGGCGCCCCCACCGCGCAGGTCCCCCTGGCCGTCGCGGTCGTGACCGAGAGCGCGCCCGGCGCGATGCTCGAGGCCGAATACCAGGTGGACGTGCTGCCCCGGCCGCTGGTGCAGCGCATGCTGGAACACTATGTGCGACTGCTGGATCGGGCGCTGAGTACCCCGGGCGGCCGGCTCGCCGACCTCGACATGCTGGGCGGCGACGATCGCCTCGCCATCCTGGAACAGTCGCGCGGCGCGGACGTGCCGGCCGGCCCGGCCACCATGGTCGACCTGTTCGAGGCCAGTGTCGCCGCCGGACCCGGCACCCTGGCCCTGGTCTCCGACGACCTCGAATTCACCTACGCCGACCTGAACCGCCGCGCGAACCGCCTGGCGCACTGGCTGATTCGCGAGGGCATCGGCAGCGAGGACATCGTCGCCCTGCGCATGAGCAACTCGATCGAGTTCATCGTGGCCGTCTACGGCGTGCTCAAGGCGGGCGCGGCCTACCTGCCCATCGACCCGGCCTACCCGGACGACCGCATCGACTACCTGATCGCCGACGCGGGGCCGCGCCTGGTGCTGGGCCGCGTCGAACTCGACGCCGCCGAGGACGCCGCCGCCGGGCTGCCGGACACCGATCCCACCGACACCGACCGCGTCCGCCCGCTGCTCCCGGCGAACCTGGCCTACGTCATCTACACCTCCGGTTCGACCGGCAAGCCCAAGGGCGTCCCGGTCTCGCACGCCGCCATCGCCGAGCACGTGGTGAGCTTCACCGCCGAATGGGGCATGACCGCCGATGACCGGCTGCTGCAATCGTCCTCGGTGAGCTTCGACGCCTCCCTGCTGGACATCTTCGTCACCCTGGCGCTGGGCGCGCGGCTGATCGTGCCGAAACCCGATGCCTTCCGCGACATCCGCTATGTCGCAGACCTGATCACCCGCCGCGGCGTGACCGTGCTGCACATGGTGCCGTCCATGCTCGGCACCTTCCTGCTGCTGCCCGAGGTGAGCGAATGGCGGGCGCTGCGCCATGTCCCGGTGGGCGGCGAGGCGCTGCCGGGTGAGGTGGCCGACCGGTTCGCCGCCGTCTTCGACGCCGAACTGCGCAATCACTACGGGCCGACCGAGGCCGTGGTGTGCGCGACCCATCAGCCGGTGGCGGGCCCGCAGGGCACCGGGATCGTGCCCATCGGCGTACCCAATCAGAACGTGCACGCCTACGTGCTCGACGAGGCCCTGCAGCTGGTGCCCGCCGGGGTGGTCGGCGAGATCTACCTGGGTGGTGCGCAATTGGCGCGCGGCTACCTGGGCCGGCCCGCACTCACCGCGAGCCGCTTCGTCGCCGACCCCTTCACCGCCGGCGCGCGACTCTACCGCACCGGAGATCTGGCCCGCCGCAACGAGTTCGGGGAACTGGACTTCGTCGGCCGCGCCGACGAGCAGGTCAAGGTGCGCGGCTTCCGCATCGAGCTCGGCGAGGTGGAGTCGGCGCTGACCGCGCATCCGAGTGTCGGGCACTGCGTGGTGATCGTGACCGAGGATCCGGCCGTGGGCGCACAGCTCGCCGCCTACCTGGTGCCCGCGGCCGATGCGACGGTCGAGGTGGACCAGGTGCGCGCCCACGCCGCCGCCGCGCTGCCGGAGTACATGGTGCCCAGCGCTTTCGCCGTCATCGACGAGATCCCGCTGACCGTCAACGGCAAGCTGGACAAGCGGGCGCTGCCCGCGCCGGCGGCCGCGGTCGAGCGGGTGCACCGCGCGCCGGCCACCGCCACCGAGCGCCGCCTGTGCGCGATCTACACCCAGCTGTTCGGGATTCCGACGGTGGGCGCGGACGATTCGTTCTTCGAACTGGGTGGGCATTCGCTGCTGGCCGCGCGCCTGGTCGCGCAGATCCGCGCCGAATTCGGTGTCGAGCTGGATGTGCGGATCGTGTTCGACACCCCGACCCCGGCCGGGCTGGCCGCCGGGCTGGTCGCGCGGTTCCGCGACGAGTTCGGCATCGACCTGGATGCCATGGACGACGACGTGGAGACGGTCGAGACCACCGTCACCGCACCGGCTTCCGGGCGTCCGGCCGTCACCGCGCGCCCGCGTCCGGACCGGCTGCCGCTGTCCTACTCGCAGCTGGCCATGTGGTTCCAGTACCGCATGGAGGGCCCGAGCGCGGTCGGCAATCTGCCCTTCGCCGTCCGCTTCGACGGCGGCATCGATATCGCCGCGCTGCGGGCCGCGCTCGCCGATGTGGCGGCCCGGCACGAGGCGCTGCGCACCGGCTTCGGTGAGCAGGACGGCGTTCCGTACCAGGTGGTGCGAGCCGCCGGGGCGGTCGAGCTCGAGATCACCGGCATCGATGCCGACCGGTTGACGGACGAGCTCGCCGAGATCGGCCGCTACCCCTTCACGGTCGAAGCCGAGCCGCTGCTGCGGGCCCGCCTGCTGGTCATCGACCCGGGCACGCACGTGCTGTCGCTGCTGGTCCATCACATCGTGGCCGACCACGCGTCGCTGGGCATCCTGCTCGAGGACCTGGTCGCCGCCTACCGTGCGCGGGTCGAGGGCGGGCGGGCGCCGCAGTGGACCCCGCCTGCGGTGCAGTACCCGGATTACGTGCTGTGGCAGCACGATGCGTTCGCCTCCGGTGCGGATGGCCTGCCCGGCGACTACGGCCGGGCGCAGCTGGACTTCTGGCGCGCCGCCCTCGCTGGTCTGCCGGACCAGATCGATGTCGCCCCTGATCGGCCGCGCCCCGCGGTCCTCGGCAAGCGCGGCGAAGTCGCCACCTTCGCGGCGCCCGCCGCCCTGCGCTCCGGGCTGGCCGCGCTCGCCGAGGCCTGCGGCGCAACGGAATTCATGGTGTACGAGGCCGCCGTCGCGACCCTGCTGCACAAGCTGGGCGGCGGCACGGACATCACCCTCGGCACCCCGGTGGCCTGCCGCGTCGACGATGCGACCGCCCCGCTCGTCGGTCTGTTCGCCAATATGGCCGTGCTGCGCAACGATCTGTCGGGCGCCCCGACCCTGCGCGACACCGTGCTGCGCGGCCGCGACGTGGTCCTGGATGCCCAAGCGCACCAGGAACTTCCGATCGAACGCCTGGTGGAGGCGCTCAACCCGCCGCGCTCGCGCTCCCGGAACCCGCTGTTCCAGAGCATGCTGCACTTCCGCGGCGCGGACTGGGCGCCCGCCACCCTGGCCGTGGCGGGCACGACCACCGCCACCGTGCTGCCGGTCGACTTCGACGTCTCCTTCCTGGACCTCAATATCTCCGTGAACGTCACCGGTGACGGCGGCCTGGCCGTGCGCGTGGTCGCCAATGCCGACCTGTACGACCCGGAGACCGTGCAGCACATCGCGACCGCGCTGGCCACCACCCTGGAGGCGTACGCCACCGCGCCCGACCGCACCGTGGCCGAGCTCGAGGTGCTGCCCGTCGACCGGCTGGAGCGGCTGCTCGCCCCGCCCGCGCCCGCCGCGGCGACCCGCGCCGCCGCCACCGGCGACCACGCCCGCACCGAACGCGCGCTCATCGAACTGCTCGAAGAGCTGCTGGATATCAGCGAGGTCGAGGCCGGCGACAACTTCTTCGCCCTCGGCGGCGACAGCGTCATCTCCATCCAGTGGTCGGCCCGCGCCACCGCACTCGGCCTGCCGCTCAGCCCGCAGCTGGTGTTCGAGCACCTCACCATCGCCGAACTCGCCGCCGCGGTCGACGCCGCCGAACCCGTTGCCGCGCAAGCCGAGTCGATTCCGCAGGAGGAATCCGCCCCCATGAGCGCCTCCGGCCTCGACGCCGCCGCCCTCGCCGCCCTCACCTCGTCCTGGCAGGCCCGATGACCACCACCGAAAACCGCACCGCGCCACCGCAGATCGAGGACGTGCTGGCGCTTAGCCCGCTGCAGGAGGGGCTGTTCTCGCTGTCGCGCCTCAGCGGCGACGGCCTCGACCTGTACACCATGCAGTTCGTGGTCGACATCGACGGACCGCTGGACACCGAGCTGCTGCGGCGCAGCGCGCAGGCCATGCTGGACCGGCATCCCAACCTGCGCGCCGCCTTCTGGGACGAGAACGTGCCGCGACCGGTGCAGATCGTGCCCGCACAGGCCGAACTGCCCTGGACCGAGAAGCCGTCGCGGCCGGCGGAATTCGACGCCATCGCCGCGGCCGAACGCCACGCGCCGTTCGACCTGAGCCGCGGTCCGGCCCTGCGCATCCTGCTGCTCACCGTGCCGGACACCGGCACCCGGCGCATGATCCTCACCGCCCACCACATCCTGATGGACGGCTGGGCGGTGGCGGTGTTCTTCACCGAACTGCTCGCCGTCTACCGGTCCGGCGGATCCGTTGCGGCACTGCCGAAACCGCGCCCCTACCGCGACTACATCGCATGGCTGGGCGCACAGGACAGCGCCGCGGTCACCCGGCGCTGGGTCGACTACCTCGCGGGGGTGAGCGGTCCGCTCATGCTGGCGGACGGCGCGCCGGTCGGCCCGAACGCCGTGCCGGAGAAGACCCGCCTGCTGCTGTCCGCTGCCGACACCGACCGGGTCCGTACCTGGGCAGGTGCGCACGGGCTGACCCTCAACACCGCCGTGCAATTCGCCTGGACGGTGCTGCTCGGGCGGCTCACCGATCGCCGCGACATCGTGTACGGCACCACCATCTCCGGTCGGCCCGACCAGCTTCCGGGCGTGGAGGGCATGGTCGGGTTGTTCATCAACACCGTGCCCGTCGCCCACCATCTGGACTCCGGCACCTCCATCGCCGACCAGTGCGCCCGCCTGCAGCGCGAGTGCGCCGCCATGCGCGACATCGGCTTCCTGAGCCTGTCGGCCGTGCAGCGCGCCGCCGGGCACGGCACCCTCTTCGACACGCTGTTCGTCTTCGAGAACGCCCCCATCGACGACGCCATCCGCACCGTCACGGCCCCCGACGGCGCCTGCTTCCGTCCGATCGAGATGGAGAGCCTCGCGCACTACCCGCTCACGGTGGTCGCGCACATGAGCGGCGACGAGCTGCTGGTCCAGCTCGAGGTGATGCCCGCCGCGCTGCCCTACTTCCCGGCCGCGGACCTGGGCGAGCGGCTGCTCGCGCTGCTGCGGCAACTACCGGAAACCGGCACGGCCACACCCGATTCGCTCAGCGTGCTCACCGCGTCGGAGCAGGAGATGTCCGCAGCGCCGATCAGCCCCGTCTCGCCCGCCGCGATGACGGAAGGGTCCACGACCGCGGTCGCCGACGCTGCCTCGGTCTGGGAGTTGTTCGAGCGGCAGGTGGCCGCCACGCCGGAAGCCGTTGCACTCCAGGACAGCTCCGGCTCCCGGTACACCTATCGCGCCCTGCACGACGCGGCCGTCCGGCTGGGCGCCGAGTTCGCCGCGCAGGGTGTCGGCCCGGAAACAGTGGTAGCGCTGGTGCTTCCACGCACCGTGCGATCGATCGTCGCGGTGCTCGCGGCCTTCGCAGCGGGCGGAGCCTATGTGCCGGTGGATATCACGCTGCCGGCCGCACGCATCGAATCGATCCTCCGGCAGGCGCGGCCGACGCTGGTGGTCACCGACGACAACACCCGCGGCCTGCTCGAAACCGCCGGTGCCCCACAGTCCGGCACAGGTGTCATTGTCGTCGGTGAGCAGCGGGTGCCGGTGCTGCTCCTCGGCGATCCCCTTGCCGCCGAACAGCCCTCGGCCGCCCCTGTCGAACTCCCGCGCGTCGTCCGCCACCCGGACCAGCTCGCGTACCTCATCTTCACCTCCGGCTCGACGGGCGAACCCAAGGGCGTCGCCGGAACCAATGCCGCCCTCATGGCCTACTTCGCCGACCATCGCGACCGGGTCTATCGGCCCGCCATGGCCCGCCTGGGCCGGCCGCTGCGCATCGCGCACGCCTGGTCGCTGAGCTTCGACGCCTCCTGGCAGCCCATGGTGGGCCTGCTCGCCGGGCAGACCATCCACCTGTTCGACGCCACGGAAATGCGTGACGCGCAGCGCTTGTGCGCGGGCATGATCGCCCACGACATCGACATGATCGACACCACCCCGTCGATGTTCGCGCAGCTCAACGCCGCCGGGCTGGTGGACCGGGAGCTGCCCGTGCTGGCGCTGGGCGGTGAGGCCATCGACGCCGCGCTGTGGGCGCGGCTGCGCGCGCTGGCCCCGTCCGAAGGCCGGTCCGGCACCGCGGTCTACAACTGCTACGGACCCACCGAGACCACCGTCGAGGCCGTGGTGGCCCCGGTCGCGGACTTCGACACCCCGACCATCGGCACCGCGAACGCCGGAATGTCCGGCTACGTCCTGGATTCCAGGCTGCGCCCGGTGCCCGGCGGCGTCGTCGGCGAGCTGTACCTGTCCGGGCCGCAGCTGGCCCGCGGCTATATCGGCCGCGCCGCAACCACATCCGACCGCTTCGTCGCCGACCCCTTCCGGCCCGGCCGCCGCATGTACCGCACCGGCGATCTGGTCCGCCGCCTGCCCCACGGCGGCTTCGGCTACCTGGGCCGCGCCGACGCGCAGGTGAAGGTGCGCGGCTACCGCATCGAGATCGGCGAGATCGAGACCGCCCTGCGACGACTGCCCGGCGTGGACACCGCCGCCGTCACCGTGGTGCGCCGCGCGGGCGGGGCGAGCCTGGTCGGTTTCGTCGTGGGGGAGCGGGGCGAGTCCGTCGATCCCGCGCGCACCCGCGCCGCGCTCGCGGAACGCCTGCCCGCCTACATGATTCCGGCCCGGGTGCTCGCCCTGCCGCGGCTGCCGGTGAACGCCAACGGCAAACTCGACGGCCCCGAGCTGACGCGGCTCGGCGAAGCCGCCCTCGCCGATACCGGATCGGGCGCCGCGCCGAGCACCGCCACCGAGAAGGAGCTCGCCGAGGTCCTCGCCGAACTCTTCGACGGCCGCAGCCCCGGCCTCGACGACGACTTCTTCGCCCTCGGCGTGGACAGCATCGTCGCCATATCCCTGGTCAACAAGGCCCGCCGCCGCGGCCTCACCCTCACCCCGCGCATGGTGCTGGCCACCCCGACCCTGCGCGAACTCGCCGCCGCCCTCGACGCCGCGGACTCGACCATCACGGAGCGGGTGGCGGATTACGGTGCAGTGCAGCCGCTTCCGGTCGTCTACTGGATGTACGAGTACGGCAACTACCGTCGCTTCACCCAGACCGCCCTGCTCCGGCTGCCCGACGGCATCGACCGCGACACCCTCGAGGCTTCGCTGCAGACCGTTCTCGACGGCTACGACACCCTGCGCTCACGCCTCGTCGACACCGACGACGGCCCGCGCCTGGTCACCGCCGCGCCGGGCACCGTCCGCGCGGCCGACATCCTCACGCACACAGTCGATCCCGCCGACACCGCTGCGGCCGTCCACGCCGCGGCCCGGACGGTCATGGACCAGATCGACCCGCGCACCGGCGATATGGTGCGCGCCGTCTGGTTCTCCGGCACCGAGCACGGCGATGTCCTGCTGCTCACCATCCACCACCTGGCGGTGGACGTGGTCTCCTGGCACCTGCTCATCGCCGCCCTGAACGAGGGCGCCGCCCTCCCCGAATCCACCTCGTACCGCGAGTTCTCCCGCCGCATGGCGGAGCGGGCCGAGTCCGCGGAAGTCCGTGCACAGCAGGACTATTGGCGCGACCAGCTCGCCGCCCCCGACCCCGCCATCGGCCGCCGCATCCCCTACCCGCACACCGACACCTGGTCCGCCCTCCGGGTCGCCACCGCCGTGACGCCGGTCGAGGTCACCGCCCGCCTGCTCGCCGCGCTCACCCGCGACGAGGGTGCGCGCGAACTACTGCTCACCGCCCTGACCATCACCCTGGCGAGCTGGCGGCGTGAGCGCGCCCAGGATCCTTCCCACGGCGCCCTGCTCGCCCTGGAGGGCCACGGCCGCGCCGACGACCTGCTCGGCACCGACACCAGCAACACCCTCGGCTGGTTCACCACCGTGTTCCCGATCCGCCTCGGCGCGGGCGAGACGGTGGATGCCGAACGGGCGGAACAGGATCCGGCCGCGGCCCGCGCCCTTCTGGAGTCGGTGACCGCGCACCTGTCCGCCATCCCCGGCCAGGGGCTGGACTACGGCCTGCTCCGCTACACCGCCCGCGTGCCCGAACTGGCCGCCGCGCGGCACCCCCAGATCGAGTTCAACTACCTCGGCCGAGTCGACCTCAGCGGGCAGGACCCCCGATCCTGGTCCCTGCTCACCGGCCCGCTCAACGAGGCACTGCCCCTGGACCCCGAACCCGACCTACCCCTGCGCTACGCGCTGGATGTCATCGCGGGCATCGGCTCGACCCCGGAGGGACCGCAGCTCACCACCAATTGGCGCTGGAGCGAAACCCTGTTCACCGCAGCGGAAGCCAGCCGCCTGACCGAACTCTGGCAGCGCAGCCTGGCCGCCCTGGCAGTCGCCGTGTCCTGATCACCCGGGCGGTAAGTGCCGTCCGCCGCAGGAGAGCAGGCGGGCGGCCGGTACCGCGGGAGAAGCTGCGCGGTCGGCCGAGGATACGTGCGGGGTCGTCAGGCCGCGGCGTAGCCGGTGGTGTCGTCCCGGCCCGGCGCGGGGATCGGCTCGGTGGCCGAAGGCGCTGCGGGAGACACGGATTCGATCATGTCCAGCAGCAGCCAGCCGTCGGCGGTCCAGCCGCCGTGCGTGTCGGTGCGCACCAGCCTGCCGCCGGGCACGAACGGGTCGTCCACGAAACCCTCGGCGGCACCGTCCAATTCCAGTGCCAGCGCGGAACCACCCATGTACACCCGCCCGGAGTGTCCCGGCGGCACCAGCCGCAGCGACTCGTCCAACACCAGCAGCCGCGCGCCTGGAATCGGCCGCACCCGGCCGGAGCCGTCCAGCGGTCCGCGTGCCGCGACGCCCGCGTATTCCGGTGTGGTGTAGGCGAATCCGGCGCACGACCCGGGGGCCAGTTCGCGAAGCAGGGCGGAAAGCGCGGCCGGGCAGTCATTTCCGAACACATCCCAGCGCCGCACGGTCGGCAGAGCGGGGGAGGGCAGGAAGGCCAGGTTCGCGAGGGTCCCGGCGTCGGCCACCACATGGGTCGAGGCGCTCAGGGCGATCAGCTCGGCCAGGGCGGCCGCGTCCGCGCGCTGGGCGGCGGTGGCCAGTACCAGGGTCGCGCCGTCGGCCAGCGTGGCCAGCAGTTCCACCGCGGCGTCGGTGGTGTCCCAGCGGATGGCCAGCAGCCGCACATCCGGCGAGCCGTAGGCCCGGTCGATCGGGCAGGAGCGCTGATCGGCGGCAACCGCGCGGCGATCGTCGGCGGCCGCGGCCACCGCGACCGGCTTCATACCGGTGCCGTCCGGCCCGAGTTCGGCCAGCACCGCGCCGAATTCGGCGGCCGCGGCGATATCGCACAGCACGCGGGCCAGATCGTCGAGCGTGGGCCCGGCGGTCCCGGTGACGCCGCCGTCGAGGCGTTCGAAGAGTTCGGCATAGGTGAGGATGTGATCGCCGCAGCGCACGGCGGTCCGCAGCGAGGGCACGCGGCGCCCGCACTCGATGAGCATGGAGACCGACGGCACGTCGTACAGTTCGACGCCATTGGCCCATTCGTCCACGAGCCGATGACGCTCGACGGCGGACAAGATTTCCGGCACCGCTCGCTCCATCGTTCCAAACCCCCGGGTTCTAACTTATGCAACCCTAACCTAATCGATCGAGGGCACGATCGACCACCCCTTAGGGGATCGAATCGGCGACAACGGTCCCCACCCGTCGAGAAAATTAGGCTAGGCTCACCTACCGCTCACTCCGAACGGGCGGGCATCGGCAGACAGGAGAGTCACGATGAAGTCGGCGTTCACCGCGCGTAGCGGGCGATCGATCACCGCGCGAGCCGCCATTGCGGCCGTGGTGAGCGTGCTCGCCGTCGCGGCCTGCGGATCGAAGTCCGACGACTCTGCCGCCGGCGGCGGCGAACCGGTCACCATCACCCACGCCCTCGGGCAGACCACCGTGAACGGGACCCCGTCCCGCATCGTGGCGCTGGGCAATCAGTGGCTCGACACCGCGCAGGCGCTCGGCGTCACCCCGGTCGGCTACATCGACAACATCGCGGTGCTCAGCAAGGGCGCACCGCCGTGGGAACCGGCCGCGCTGGCAAAGTCCACCGCACTGCAGACCACCGGCAACCTCGCCGAACAGGTGGCCGCGCTGAACCCGGACCTGATCCTGGCCGATCCGTTCATCGCCGACGCCAAGACCTACGGCGACCTGTCCAAGGTCGCGCCCACCCTGCCCGGGCTCACCGAGGAGGCCGTCACGCCCTGGGCCGACCAGGTACGCGCGCTCGGCCGGGTGCTGCACAAGACCGACGCCGCCGACAAGCTCGTCGCCGACCTGAACGGCCGCATCGACGGTATCGCGCAACGCAATCCGGGCCTGAAGAACAAGACCTTCATCAGCTCCTGGCTGGCCGGGCCGTCGCAGCTCATGGTGCTCACCGACCCCAAGGACGGGTCCAGCCGCCTGTTCACCCAGCTCGGCATGACCATCCCGCAGCACCTGGTGGACCAGGGCGGCTCCGGCGGCCGCCTGGCCCTCTCGCCCGAACGCCTCGACGAACTCGACTCCGACCTGCTGCTGGCCGGCTACTCGCCAGGCATGGACGAGAAGTACCGCGGCCTGCCGGGATTCGGCGCGCTGCCCTCGGTCGAGAAGAACTCGGCGGTCTTCCTCACCGTCCAGGAGATCAGCGCCATCAACCAGCCCACCCCGCTGGCCCTGCCCTACCTGCTCGACAAGCTCGAACCGGCTCTCGCCAACGCCGCCAAATGATCCGCACCGACGACATCCGCTACGCCCTCCGCCCCGGCGTCACCTGCCTGACCGTCCCCGGCGGCGCGGTCCTGTTGAACCCGCCGCACAACGAGAAGCTGACCGGGCTGACCCCGGCCCAGAGCCAGGCGCTGAAGACCCTCAATCAGGGTCCGGCGACGACGAGCGAGCTCGCGTCCGAATCCGACTCGGTGGCAACCCTTCTCGACCGGCTCGCCGGGGCGGGCTGGCTGGAGATCACCGTACGCGACGGCGACCGGGACCTCTACACCCTGCGCCCCTTCACCACCCCGCCCGCCCGTCCGAGCGCAGGAGGCGGGTCGCGCACGGTCCTCTCGAAATTCACTGTCATCCACCGTGATCCGGACGGCCTGGTCCTGGAACACCCCACCTCGTGGTGCGACCTCCGCGTCCACGACCCCCGCCTGCTGGCCCTCGCCGCCGGCGCCGATCCCACCGAACTCGGCCTGCCCGAGTCCCTTTCGGCCCGCATCACCGCCGACCTGCGCTGGGGCGGCTTCACCGCCGACCCCACCGCCGAGGACCGCGACTTCACCACCCGCAGCTGGAGCGCCCCCGACCTCTGGTTCCACCGGCGCAGCACCCTCGGCTCCCGCACCGTCACCTGGGACAACTTCGGCCCCACGGCATGGGCGAAGGACGAATTCCCGCAACGCCCGGCGCAGCGCGCGCCCTACCCGGGCGCCCCGATCGCGCTCCCGGCGCCGGACCTCGCCACCCTCCGCGCCACCGACCCGGCCCTCACCGCCGTCCTCGAGGACCGTCGCTCCTGCCGGTCCTTCGACGACGCCCGGCCGATCACCATCGCCCAGCTGGCCGAACTGCTCTACCGCAGTGCCCGCACCCGCTCGGTGGAGTCCACCCGGGATGGCAGCGAACTCCCTTCCCGTCCTTACCCTTCCGGCGGCAGCGTCCACGAACTGGAGCTGTATCCGGTGGTCCGCACTGTCGAGGGCCTGGCCCCCGGCATGTACCACTACGACTCCTTCGAGCATGCCCTGCGCCCCGTCGCCCCCGCCGAATCCCCCGCGGTCCAGCGACTCCTGCGCACCACCACGGCCACCCTCGCCAACGCCGCCGAACCCCAACTGCTGCTGCTGATCTCGGCTCGAGCAGGCCGGGTCATGTGGTCCTACGAGTCGGTCGCCTACGCCAATATCCTCAAACACGTCGGGGTCCTCATGCAGACCCTCTACCTCACCGCCACCGCCATGAACCTCGGCGCGGTGGCCCAGGGCTTCTCCGACACCGCCGCCTTCACCGCCGCCACCGGTGCCGACGAACTGGAGGAATGCAATGTGGGCAGCATGATCCTCGGCACCCCGGCCGGGGACCGCTAGTCCGGGTGTCATACGGGGCTGGGAGCATCGAGATCATGACGGCGACCGGGGATCAGGTGCGGGCGGTGGCGCTCGCGCTGGCGCGCACCACCGAGCAGTTCGAATGGCAGATGCCCACATTCCGGGTGGCCGGGAAATTGTTCCTGACCCTGCCCGAGAACGAGGCCTCCATGGCGGTCCGGTGCCCCATCGTGGATCGGGACGAACTGGTGCAGGCCGAGCCGGAGAAATTCTGGATCGCCCCGCACGAGGCCGGGAACGCGTGGGTGCGGGTCCGACTCGCCGCCCTGGACGACCACGACGAACTGACGGCCATCGTCACCGACTCCTGGCGTCTGGCCGCACCCCGGGAACTGCTGGATCCGGCCTGAACGACCGGATCCCGCCGCGATCGGGGTGGGTCAGAAGGTGACGCGCTGGTCCTCGGCCAGGAAGAGTTTGTCGCCGTCCTTGGTCGTGAAGGCCGCGTGGTACTCGGCCTGGTTGCGGACCACCTGGTTGGCGCGGAACTCGTCGGGCGAGTGGGAGTCGTTGGCGAGCAGATTCTCGGTGTACTGCGGGGTCTGCTTGGACCGCCAGTTGCGGCCCCAGGATTCGAGCATGGGCTGATAGTCGGGGTTCTCGACGCCGGCGCGCTTCTGATTGATGCGATAGGCGGCGAAGGCCATCTGCAGGCCGCGGTTGTCGGCCACGTTCTCGCTGAGGGTGAGGGTGCCGTCGACGTGGTGCGCGGGGTCGAGACCCGGGGGGACCAGGCCGTTGTACTGGTCGACGAGCTTCTTGGTGCGGGCGTCGAACTTCGCCCGGTCCTCGGCGGTCCACCAGTCCTTCAGGTTGCCGTCGGCGTCGTACTTGGAGCCCTGATCGTCGAAGCCGTGGCCGATCTCGTGACCGATGACCGCGCCGCCCGCGCCGTAGTTGACCGCCGCCTCGGCCTTCGGGTCGAAGAACGGCGGCTGCAAAAAGGCTGCGGGGAACACGATTTCATTGTTGACCGGCTGGTAGTAGGCGTTCACCGTCTGCGGCGTCATACCCCACTCGGTCTTGTCGACCGGCTTGTCCAGCTTGTCGAACATCTTCTTGGCGCCGAAAACATTGGCGGCGCGCAGGGATTGAATGAGCTGGCCGCGGGTGATCTTCAGCCCGGTGTAGTCCTCCCACTTGTCCGGATAACCGATCTTCACGCCCATCTTGCCCAGCTTGACCAGCGCGGCGTCCCGGGTGGGCTGCGACATCCACGTCGAATTGGTGAAGTTGTCCCGGTAGGCCGCGACCAGGTCGGCCACCATGTCCATCGCCCGATTCTTGGCCTCGGGCGGGAAATGCTTGGCCACGTACAGCTTTCCGAGCTGCTCGCCCACCGTGCTGTCGACGGTGCCGACCGCCGACTTCCACCGCTCCGGCCGCTGCTGCTGCCCGCTCATCACGGTGCCGAAGAATTCGAAGTTGGCGTCGGAGAGCGTCTTCGGCAGGAACCGGGCGAACTCCCGCACCAGCGCCAGTTTCAAGTAGTCCCGCCACACCGCGATATCCACGTCGTGCCACAGCTGCCCCGCCGCCGTGACGAACGAAGGCTCGCCGACGATTACCGTCGCGAACAGGCTCTTGGGCCGATCGGTATTCCCGGAAAGCCAGGGATCCCAATCGAATTGCGGCGCCAGCGCCACCATGTCAGTCCACGACATCCTGTTGTAGCTGGCCTCGGTGTCGTGCAGTTTGATGTTGTCCCAGAATCCGGCCGCGATCCGCTTCTCCAGATCCAGTACCCGGCCCGCCATGGCCACCGGGTCCGGGAATCCGGCCCCGGTCGCGATCTTCTCCAGATAGGCCTTGTAGCCGGCCAGCTTGTCGGCGTATTCGGGCTTGCGATAGTACTGCTCGCTCAAGCCGATTCCGGACTGACCGACCGAGGCGATGTACGCGCTGGAGTTCTTCCGATCCACCGAGACGCCCAGCCCGATCAGCCCGCCGATCGGCAGCGCGCCCATCACCTTGGCCAGCTCCGGCTTGCCCGCGGCCTTGTCGATGTCGGCGAACATGTCGGCGAGCGGCGTGAGGCCCAGCTGCTCGATGGTGTCGACATCCATCCGGGCGTCGTACAGATCGCGGATCTGCTGCTCGGGTGTGTCCGGCTTGGGATCCTTGATGTCCTCGATGATCTCGCGCAGCTGGCCCTGGACCCGATCCGCGACATCGTCGAAGGTCCCGAACGACACCTTGTCCGCCGGCAGCTGGTACTCCTGCAGCCACTTGCCGTTGACGAACCGGTACAGGTCGTCCTGCGGCCGCACCGTCGCGTCCGACCCGGACATGTCGGGGCCGGTGAGCTGGGTCGAGGTGACCGTGTTCTTCGTATCGCTGCTACACGCCGCCAGCGTGGCGACGGCCGGCGCGAGACCGAGCGCGATCAGAAAACGACGACGGTCCATACCGGCCGGACGATCCGACGAACTCACAGGCACTACCTCTCCCCGAAGCTGCGATACCGACGCGAGGCTACCGGGGACGGCGGCCTCGCGCGGGTTGTCGGATTCTCAGAGGGTGACGCGCTGGTCCGGCGGCAGGTATTCCTTGTCGCCGTCCTTCAGGTGATAGGTGCTGTAGAACTCGCCCAGATTCCGAACCACCTGATTGCACCGGAATTCGGCCGGGGAGTGCGGATCGGACGCGATCTGACTCTGCAGCGCCTCGGTGGTCATCTTGGTGCGCCAGGTCCGGCCCCAGGATTCGAACATCGGCCGATAGTCGGGAGTATCCGTCCCCTTGCGCTTCTCGGCCATCCGATAGGCCGACAGGGAAATCTCGAGTCCCCGCAGATCCGCCAGATTCTCGCCGACCGTGAGCTCGCCGTTGACGTGCTGATCGGGCGGCAGGCCCGCCGGCACCAGCGCGTTGTACTGCGCGATCAGCTGATTGGTCTTGGCTGCGAAGGCCGCCTTGTCCTCCGGTGTCCACCAATCCTTCAGATTGCCGTCCCCGTCGTACTTGGAGCCCTGATCGTCGAACCCGTGGCCGATCTCGTGCCCGATCACCGCACCGCCCGCACCGTAGTTCACCGCGGGCTGGGCATCCGGATCGAAGAACGGCGGCTGCAGAAAGGCCGCGGGGAACACGATTTCATTGCCGCTGGGGTTGTAGTAGGCGTTCACCGTCTGCGGCGGCATGATCCATTCCGACTTGTCCACCGGCGTCCCCAGCCGATCGAACATCCGCTTCGCCTCGAAAGCGTCCGAGGCGCGCAGGGATTCGACCAGCCTGCCCCTGGTGACCGTGAGTTTGGAGTAATCCTCCCACTTGTCCGGGTAGCCGATCTTGGCATTGATCTTCCCGAGTTTCGCGATGGCCGCGTCCCGGGTGGGTGGCGACATCCACGTCGAATTCTGGAAGTTGTCCCGGTACGCCGCGCGCAGATCGTCGACCATCTCGAGTGCCCGCTTCTTTGCCTCGGCCGGGAAATGCTTGTCCACGTACTGCTTTCCGAGCGCTTCGCCCACGGCGTCGTTGACCGTTTCCACGGCCCGCCGCCACTGCTCCGGCTGTTCCCGCAGCCCCTTGACCACCTTGCCCATGAAATCGAAATTGGCGTCGGCGATCGCCTTGGGCAGATAGGGCGCGTACGCGCGCACCAGGCTCAGCTTCAGGTACTCGCGCCAGGCGGCGAGGTCGACGTCGGCCCACAGCTGCCCCGCGCCGGTCATGAACGACGGCTCAGCGACATCGACCTTGTCGAACATGGTCTTCGGCCGGTCTGTGCTCCCCGAAAGCCAAGGGTCCCAGTCGAATTGCGGTCCCAGCGTGGTCAGCTCGGTCCAGGTCATCAGGTTGTAGGTCGCGTCGGTATCGCGGGTTCTGACATTGTCCCAATGGAATCCGGCGATGCGGGTCTCCAGGTCCACCACCCGGTCGGCCAGCGCGGTCGGGTCCGGGAACCCGGCTCCGGCGGCGAGGCGCTGCATGAACGTCCGGTACGCGGCGAGCCGGGCGGCGTATTCGGGCTTGCGGTAGTACTGCTCGCCCATACCGAGCCCGGACTGCTCGACCGAGGGCAGATAGGCATTGGAGTTCTTCGGGTCCGGGCCCACGCTCAGGCCGATGAGACCCACATTGGTGAATCCGCCCATCACATGCGCGAGATCCGGTTTGGTCGCCGCCTTGTCGATCTGATCGAACAGATCCTGCAGCGGCGTCATGCCGAGCGTCTCGATCTCGTCCAGGTTCATCCGCGCGTCGTAGAGGTCGCGGATCTTCTGCTCGTCCGACCCGGCCTTGGGATCGCGGATCCCCTCGATGATCTCCCTCAGCTGCCCCTGGACCCGCTCCTGCACGTCGTCGAAGGTCCCGAACGACGACTTGTCCGGCGGCAGCTGATACTCCTGCAGCCACTTCCCGTTGACGAACCGGTACAGATCGTCCTGCGGCCGCACCGTCGGATCCGACCCGGACATGTCCGAGCCCGTCGGCGGTTTCGACGACTGGGAGTCCGGGGAGCAGGCGGGCAATACGGCCACTGCGGGCGCCAGGCCCAGGGCGATCAGGAACGTACGGCGGTCGAGAGCGATGGGGCGCTCGGACAACGCGAATCTCCTCTACCGGATGATCGGAACAGCTCGGACGTTGCTCGCGCCGACGCTAGTTGACCCGACTGAGGAAAATCTGAATCCGCGCCGAGCCATCTGCTCCGCCCCCGATTTCACCCTGAACAGGGTCTTCGCTAAACTGTTCCGGTTGCCTGCGGGAGCTATGCCCGCACTTCGGCCGCGAACCCACAGTGGTTGTTCTCCTGTTCGGTGAAAAACCGCTGGCAGGCGCTGCCCCGCGTACCCGCGGAGCGGGCCATTGGCTCAGCTGAAGGGCAACTGACCATGCCCGTCGGGTCGGCAATCCGGCGTGCATATCGTCCAGGTCTAGGAGGAGCTGAAGTGATTCAGCAGGAGTCGCGGCTGCGCGTCGCCGACAACACGGGTGCCAAGGAGATCCTCTGCATCCGCGTTCTCGGTGGTTCGTCGCGCCGCTATGCCGGCATCGGTGACATCATCGTCGCCACTGTCAAGGACGCCATCCCCGGCGGCAACGTCAAGAAGGGCGAGGTCGTCAAGGCCGTCGTCGTGCGCACCGTCAAGGAGCGTCGTCGCCCGGATGGCTCGTACATCAAGTTCGACGAGAACGCTGCGGTGCTGATCAAGGCGGACAACGATCCGCGTGGCACCCGCATCTTCGGCCCGGTCGGCCGTGAGCTGCGTGAGAAGCGCTTCATGAAGATCGTCTCGCTGGCCCCGGAGGTGCTGTAACCATGAAGGTGCACAAGGGCGACACGGTCATCGTGATCTCGGGCAAGGACAAGGGCGCCAAGGGCAAGGTCATCCAGGCCTACCCGGCGACCGGCAAGGTCCTCGTCGAGGGCGTGAACCGCATCAAGAAGCACGTCGCGAACTCCGCGAACCAGCGTGGCGCCAGCTCGGGCGGCATCGTCACCCAGGAAGCGCCGATCCAGGCCTCCAACGTGATGGTCGTCGACTCCGACGGCAAGCCGACCCGCGTGGGCTACCGCACCGATGAGAACGGCAAGCGGGTCCGCATCTCCCGTCGCAACGGGAAGGACATCTGAGATGACTTCTACTGAGAACAAGGTGCAGCCGCGCCTGAAGACCCGCTACCGCGAGGAAATCAAGCCGGCCCTGAACAACGAGTTCAACTACGCCAACGTGATGCAGATCCCGGGCGTGGTGAAGGTCGTCGTCAACATGGGTGTCGGCGACGCCGCCCGTGACGCCAAGCTGATCAACGGTGCGGTCGCCGACCTCACCCTGATCACCGGCCAGAAGCCCGAGATCCGCAAGGCGACCAAGTCCATCGCGCAGTTCAAGCTGCGTGAGGGCATGCCGATCGGTGCGAAGGTCACCCTGCGCGGCGACCGGATGTGGGAGTTCCTGGACCGTCTGATCTCGATCGCGCTGCCGCGTATCCGCGACTTCCGCGGTCTGTCGCCGAAGCAGTTCGACGGCAACGGCAACTACACCTTCGGTCTCTCCGAGCAGTCCATGTTCCACGAGATCGACGTCGACAAGATCGACCGTCCGCGTGGTATGGACATCACCGTGGTGACCACCGCCACCAACAACGAAGAAGGCCGGGCCCTGCTCAAGCACCTCGGCTTCCCGTTCAAGGAGAACTGATCCATGGCTAAGAAGGCTCTGATCAACAAGGCCAACGCCAAGCCGAAGTTCGCGGTGCGCGCCTACACCCGCTGCCAGCGCTGCGGCCGCCCGCACGCCGTCTACCGCAAGTTCGGCCTGTGCCGCGTGTGCCTGCGTGAGATGGCCCACCGCGGCGAACTCCCGGGCGTCCACAAGTCGTCCTGGTGACTTGCCGGTCCTGGTGACCTGGTAATACCGAACCCGAAGGCCCCCACCGAGTTCCGACTCGGCGGGGGCCTTCGGCGTTCTTCGCGCCAACGTTGCTTGGGCAACGCTTCCGGCTCCATCGCCACCTACACCGGTACGACGGTCAGCAGCGGTTCCAATCCTTTGAAATCGTCGGCATTGCGGGTGAACAGAGGCAGGTCATTCGCCGAGGCGATGGCCGCGATCATCAAATCCATTTTGCGGGGTTTTGAGCTACGGCCTGATGCGACAACGAGTTTCGCCATTGAGGTGAACCGTCGAGCGGACGCGGTGCAGAACGGCAGCGCGTCGAAGCCGTGTTCGATCGCTAGTAGACGCTCCGTTTGCAGGGCCAGTGCTCGAGGTGTGGTCGCGAGAGCTATCCCCAAACCGAGTTCGGCCAGGGTCACCGTACTGATCCGCGGTCGCACAGGCAGCTTGGAATCCTCGATGAGATATACGTCGATGAGAACGCGCGTATCCAACAGTCCTTCGGGGAACTGTCCGGCTGATGTCGGATCAATCATCGAGGCGCAGCGCAGGCGTCGCCGACCTCCTGGTCGCGGTGACCCGCCGCAGCCCAGAACCTGACCATCCTCCACTGCGACCGTGATTTCGAAACCGTCGCCGAGGTGACCGGTCAGCCCACCCAATGGATCTCGGCACCCGGCTCAATCTCCTGACCCCCGCGATTCTCGCTACGGTGCCGGTCCCCTGCAGCCGCCGGTGGTTCGAATGAGGGCGAAACCTGACCGTCCCCTCCAAAGTGCGGCCAGAGCATCGCCGGGAACCAATCTTTCCAATGCGGCGATTGCTCCAGCAAGATCATGGGCTGTCCCAACCTGGTGGTAGCCTCGGGCGCTCTACCCCCAATCCGGGGGAGTCGAGTCTCTCACCGGTGCAAAGGGTTCACAGATGCAGTTGGGCGATGAGACCGAGGTCGAGATGCCGACGCTGGCTGCGTTCGTGAAGCAACTGCGGCTGCGGCGTGGGTGGACGCAGCGGGAGTTCGCGCAGCACGCGCACCTCGGCCTCGGCACCGTGCAGAAGCTCGAGCAGGGCGACAAGGTCAGTGTCGGAGATCGGGCGCTGTCCGCCCTCGCCGACGCGGTCTGCGACGACGAACACGAGCGAGAGCACCTGCGGGCGCTGGGCGGGCGGCCCGGGTTCACCCTCGGTGAGGCCGCCTCGGCCCAGGACGTGGCGACGCTGCTCGACCAGCTCACCTCGATTCCGGCGGCCTGGGTGGTGAATTGGGGCGTCGCCGCCGCGAACGATCGCTATCGCCGGCTGATGCCGGGGCTGGCCGAGGCAAGATCCATGCCGCACTGGCTGTTCGGCGATCCGCGCGCCAAATTGGTGCTGCCCGGTTGGCAATTCGAGGCCACGGTCGTCGTGGGCCTGCTGCGCCACTACTCCGCCGTCGCCCCCGAAGCCGGTATCACCGCCGAGATCATCCGGGAACTCCTGGCGAGCCATGGCGACTTTCGCCGGCTCTGGGCATCGGGCGCCGTTTATGTCCGGCGGCCCGAGAGCACCCGTCGGATCTGGTCGCCGGCCACCGGGACCATGACTGTGGTACGGGAATCGGTGATTCCGGCCGCCTCGGGCTGGCTGGCCATCGGCTTCCCGGCCGGCGACGGAGACTGATCAGGCGGGCAGGCCGTCCAGGAATTCGCTGATCTCGGGATTCACCAGCTCGGGATGGGTGAGGTTGCAGATATGGGTGACCGTGTCGGCAGAAATCGTCCGCATCCGTGTCGGACCACCCAATCCTGTTGCGAGACTCTGCAGGTGCCCATGGTTGAAGGCCTGGTCGCCGATGCCACGGAGCAGCAGCGCGGGCACCGTGATCTCCGGGAGCAACTCCGTGATGGCCTCGCGATCGATGAGGCAGCGCGCGGCCTGCGCGAGCCGCCCGCGGTCACTCGCCCGCCACTTCTCCACCCACGGCCGCTGATGCCGATCCCGGTCGCCCCCGATCATCACCGCGGCCATCGGCAGCGCGATGTCGTCGATCGGCACCGCGCCCCCGACCCAGCTCTTGACGATGACCCGCTCGTAGCCCTCCCGTTCCTGCTCGGTGTAGGCGGCCGCGGTGGTGCCGATCAGTACAAGCCCGCGCGTGCGCGCCGGCTGCAGCAGCGCCATCCGCAACGCGGTGAATCCACCCTGCGAGAGTCCGCCGAGGACAGGGCGATCCAGGCCGAGCGCATCCACGACCTTCCACGCATCCCAGGCGAGATCCCAATAGGTGAACGGATTCCCGGCATCCTCGGTCCCGCCGTGCCCGCGCGCATCCACCGCGATCACCCGATACCGGTCGGCCAGCGCGTCCAGCTGCGGCCGCCACATCTCGGCGTCCATGAAGAACCCGTGCCCCAGCAGCAGCGCCGGCCCGTCGGTCTCGGTGTCCAGATAGTGGACCTTGGTTCCGTCGTCGGTGGTCACGTAGGGCACCGGCCCAACTCCCTTGCCATTTCATCGAATTCGCATGCTGAATCGTCAGATTAACCGCACTCCACCCGGCCGGGCGGGGTGGAGCGGCGTTCGGCGATTGGTGGTCGTAGCCGCAGAACGCTACGGTGGCGATTCGTCGTGATCGACGGTTTGAATCGGGGGAGGATTCCGAATGCGTTGGGTGGTGGCCGTTTCGGCGCTGCTGTTGGCATTGTTCACGAGCGGGTGCGGTCTGATCGGCGGTTCCGCGAGCGCCGTCCAGCAGGGCGATTGCCTGAAGAAGGCCGGCGACGACGGTTTCGACAAGGTCTCCTGCTCTTCGTCGGACGCCGGATTCGTCGTGCTCGACCGAGCCGGCACCGGCAAGACCCACGACCGCTGCGTGGACGTCGCGGGCACCGAATACGTCTACACCGACAAGGGAAGCGGCTCCATCTGCGTGGGCATCAAGGGCGCCGACCCGGCACACGCCGCGAACGCGGCCCAGAAGGGCGACTGCCTCACCGACACCGGCGGCAGCACGGTGCAGAAGGTGGACTGCGGCGACCGCACGGCCGTCTACCGCGTCCTGGCCCGCCCCGACGGGTCCGAGTTCATGACCGACATGGCCTGCAAGAACGTCCCCGGCACCCAGACCACCTACAGCTACCTGCTGAAGGCCAAGAAGGGTATCGGAGCATTCGGCACCGGCATCGTCTTCTGCCTGATCGCAAAGGATTCCGACGCGACCCGCACCGTCGACAACGCCAAGGAAGGCGACTGCCTGCGGAAGTCGGGCGCCAACGATGTCGAACTGACCCCCTGCGCCGGCCCCGACGCCGAATACAAACTCCTGGCCTCGCTCCTCGACAAGTCCATGTGCGACCACATCAAGGGCTCCATCGCCACCTACTCCTACGAACGCCCCGGAGACATCCCCCGGGCCCTCTGCCTCGGCGCAGCCCACTGATCTGCGGCGTCGGGTACGGGCGCCGGCGGGTGTGACGGGGGCCTCGATTTGGCCGCTGATCAGCCCTTGTCTACACTAGACCGGTTGCTCGGGCACACCTGTGTCCGCACGCGCCTCGCGTGCGCGGCTTTTTGCTCCGGGCGCAAGCGTTTTCTCCAGTCGGGCGTTCCCGGCTGGACCGCCCCGAATTGTCGTAGGCCCACGACCGCCGATCTCAGACGGTGCTGAATGGGAACCGCGGCAGGAAGGTACCGGTCAAACACATGACCATGACTGATCCGATCGCAGACTTTCTGACCCGTCTGCGCAACGCCAACTCGGCGTACCACGATCAGGTGAAGGCTCCGCACTCGAAGCTCAAGGCGAACATCGCCGAGATCCTCAAGCGTGAGGGCTACATCGCCGACTTCCGCACCGAAGATGCGACCGTCGGCAAGACCCTGATCGTCGACCTGAAGTACGGCCCGAGCCGTGAGCGTTCCCTGCAGGGTGTGCGCCGCGTGTCGAAGCCGGGCCTCCGGGTCTACGCGAAGTCCACCAACCTGCCCAAGGTGCTCGGCGGCCTGGGCGTGGCGATCATCTCCACGTCCTCGGGTCTGCTCACTGACCGTCAGGCCAAGCAGCAGGGCGTGGGCGGCGAAGTCCTCGCCTACGTCTGGTAAGGGAGGTAGGAACAATGTCGCGTATCGGTAAGAAGCCGATCCCGGTTCCCGCCGGCGTCGAGGTGACGATCGACGGCCAGAGCATCACGGTGAAGGGTTCCAAGGGCACCCTCTCGCACGTGGTCGCCGAGCCGATCACCGTCGCCAAGGCCGAGTCCGGTGAGCTGGAGGTGGTTCGTCCCAACGACGAGCGCCAGAACCGCTCCCTGCACGGTCTGACCCGCACCCTGATCAGCAACATGATCGTGGGTGTGACGCAGGGCTACGAGAAGAAGATGGAAATCTTCGGCGTCGGTTACCGCGTGCAGGCCAAGGGCTCGAACCTCGAGTTCGCCCTGGGCTACAGCCACCCGGTTCCGGTCGACGCGCCCGAGGGCATCACCTTCGTGGTGGAGTCCCCGACCAAGTTCTCGGTGTCCGGCATCGACAAGCAGAAGGTCGGCCAGATCGCCGCGGTGATCCACGGCCTGCGTAAGCCCGATCCGTACAAGGGCAAGGGCATCCGCTACGCCGGCGAGGTCGTTCGCCGCAAGGTCGGAAAGACGGGTAAGTAAGCCATGGCACAAACCGAAAAGCAGAAGGCCGCTCGCAAGCCGATCGGCAAGGACGCCTCGACCGCGCGCCGCCTGTCCAAGACGCGTCGTCACTTCCGTCTGCGCAAGAAGGTCGTCGGCACCACCGCGCGTCCGCGCCTGGTGGTCAACCGCTCCTCGCGCCACATCCACGCCCAGCTGATCGACGACTCCGCCGGCAAGACCATTGCCGCCGCGTCGACCATCGAGGCCGATGTGCGTGCTCTCGAGGGTGACAAGTCCGCCAAGGGCGCCAAGGTCGGCGAGCTGATCGCCGCCCGCGCCAAGGCTGCCGGTGTCGAGGCGGTCGTGTTCGACCGTGGTGGTCACGACTACCACGGCCGTATCGCGGCTCTCGCTGACGCCGCCCGTGAAGGTGGGCTGAAGTTCTGATGATCAACACTGCGAACGGAAGGAACGTCTGATGCCGGGACGTCAGCGGCGCGACGGCGGAAACGGTCCCGCCGGACAGAATGGTGGCAGCGACAACCGCGATCAGCGCGGTGGCGGTCGCGACCGCCGCGGCGGTAGCGACCGTCGCGACAGTGCCGCCGAGAAGAACCAGCTCGAGCGCGTCGTCGCGATCAACCGCGTCTCCAAGGTCGTGAAGGGTGGTCGTCGCTTCAGCTTCACCGCCCTCGTGATCGTCGGTGACGGCAACGGTCTCGTCGGCGTCGGCTACGGCAAGGCCAAGGAAGTTCCTGCGGCCATCCAGAAGGGTGTCGAAGAGGCTCGCAAGAACTTCTTCCGCGTTCCGATGATCGGCTCCACCGTCACCCACCCGGTTCAGGGTGAGGCGGCTGCCGGTGTCGTCATGCTGCGTCCGGCTTCGCCCGGTACCGGTGTGATCGCCGGTGGCGCGTGCCGTGCCGTGCTCGAATGTGCCGGTATCCATGATGTTCTGGCCAAGTCGCTCGGTAGCGACAACGCCATCAACGTTGTGCATGCCACCGTTGCTGCCCTCAAGATGCTGCAGCGTCCCGAAGAGGTTGCCGCGCGCCGCGGTCTGCCGATCGAGGACGTGGCTCCGGCGGGCATGCTGCGTGCGCGTGCGGGACAGGGAGCCTGATATGGCACAGCTGAAAGTCACCCAGATCAAGTCCAGCATCGGCGCCAAGGCGAACCAGCGGGAGTCGCTGCGCACCCTCGGGCTGCGCGGTATCCGTCAGACCGTGGTGCGCGAGGACAACTCGCAGAACCGCGGCCTGATCAACGTCGTGCGCCACCTCGTTGTTGTTGAGGAGGTTTCCGCATGACCATCAAGTTGCACCACCTGCGTCCTGCCCCCGGTGCCAAGACCGAGAAGACCCGTGTGGGTCGCGGTGAGGGCTCGAAGGGCAAGACCGCGGGCCGCGGTACCAAGGGTACGAAGGCCCGCAAGAATGTCCCGGTCCGCTTCGAGGGCGGTCAGATGCCGATTCACATGCGTCTGCCCAAGCTCAAGGGCTTCACCAACCCGTTCCGCACCGAGTACCAGGTCGTGAACGTCGGTGACATCGCCCGCGTGTTCCCCGAGGGCGGCACCATCGGCAAGGCCGAGCTGGTCGCCAACGGCCTCGTTCGCAAGAACGAGCTCGTGAAGGTGCTCGGCGAGGGCGAAATCGCTGTGGCCGTTCAGGTCTCGGCCGACAAGTTCTCCGGCGCCGCCAAGGAGAAGATCACTGCGGCGGGTGGCACTGCCACCGAGCTGGCCTGACGGTAACCTGAAATAGCAATGGCACCGGGCGAGTCGCGAGCTCGCCCGGTGCCGCTGTTAGAGTTCAAGTGTTGTCTGCCAACACCGTCATGGTTCTCGGCGTTTTTCGGCTAAACCAGCCCATCGCTGAATCCGTGGCCTGACCCATGTCGTTAGCCAGGAGGATCTGTGCTTTCCGCCTTCGTGTCGGCTTTCCGGACCCCGGACTTACGGCGGAAGATTCTCTTCACGCTGGGACTGATCGCGCTCTACCGGCTCGGTGCGTCGCTGCCCTCGCCGGGCGTCAGTTACAAGAACGTTCAGGAATGCATCAACCTGGTCAACGGCGGCAATGACGCCGGTATCTACCAGCTGATCAACCTCTTCTCCGGCGGCGCGTTGCTGCAGCTGTCCGTGTTCGCGATCGGCATCATGCCGTACATCACGGCGAGCATCATCATCCAGCTGTTGACCGTCGTCATCCCGCGGTTCGAGGAACTGCGCAAAGAAGGCCAGTCGGGTCAGAACAAGATGACCCAGTACACGCGGTATCTGTCGATCGCGTTGGCCGTGCTGCAGTCGACCGGTCTGGTCGCGCTCGCCTCCCGCGGTCAGCTGCTGCGTGGCTGCCAGAAGGACATCCTGGACGACACCTCGATCTTCGGCATGATCATCATCGTGCTGGTCATGACCGCGGGCGCGGCCCTGGTCATGTGGTTCGGCGAGCAGATCACCGAGCGCGGCATCGGTAACGGCATGTCGCTGTTGATCTTTGCGGGTATCGCGGCGCGAGTTCCGTCGCAGGGCAAGCAGATCTACGACAGCCGTGGCCTGCTCACCACCATTCTGGTCGGTTTCGCCGCATTCGTGGTCATCGTCGGCGTCATCTTCGTCGAGCAGGGCCAGCGCCGGATTCCGGTGCAGTACGCCAAGCGCGTGGTCGGCCGGAAGATGTACGGCGGGTCCTCGACCTATCTGCCGTTGAAGGTGAACCAGGCGGGTGTCATCCCGGTCATCTTCGCCTCCTCGCTGCTGTATCTGCCGAACCTGTTGGCGCAGTTGACCCAGAAGAGTTCCGGTAACCCTGCCAAGTGGCAGGAGCTGATCCAGAAGTACCTGGTCAACCCGAGTAACCCGGTCTACGTGGCGATCTACTTCGCCCTGATCGTGTTCTTCACCTACTTCTATGTCGCGATCACCTTCAATCCGGAGGAGCGCGCGGACGAGATGAAGAAGTTCGGCGGCTTCATCCCCGGCTACCGCCCGGGCAGGCCGACCGCCGATTACCTGAACTTCGTCCTGAGCCGGATCACCCTGCCCGGCTCGCTCTACCTCGGCGCTGTTGCTGTGCTACCGAACCTGCTGCTGGGCATCGGCTCCGCAGGTGGAGGCGTGTCCAGCCTGCCGTTCGGTGGTACCTCCGTGCTGATCATTGTGAGCGTCGGCCTCGATACCGTGAAACAGATCGAGAGCCAGTTGATGAACCGAAACTACGAAGGGTTCCTGAAGTGAGACTCGTACTGCTCGGACCGCCCGGTGCCGGTAAAGGCACCCAGGCCGAACTGTTGTCGGAAAAGCTCGGTGTTCCGCACATCTCCACCGGGAACCTCTTCCGCACGAATATCGCGGAGCAGACTCCGCTGGGCCGCGAGGCGCAGCAGTACCTGGACGCCGGCAACCTGGTCCCGTCGGACGTGACCAACCGCATGGTCGAGGCGCGCATCGCCGAGCCGGACGCCGTCAACGGCTTCATCCTGGACGGCTACCCGCGCACCGTGGATCAGGCCGAGGCGCTGGAGAAGATGCTCAAGGAGGCCGGCAAGGAGCTCGACGCCGTCATCTCCTTCGTGGTCGACGAGGACGTGGTGGTCGAGCGCATGCTGGCCCGCGGCCGCGGCGACGACACCGAAGAGGTCATCCGCAACCGCATGCGCGTCTACCGCGAGGAGACCGAGCCGCTGCTGGAGCACTACGACGGGCAGGTCGTCTCGGTCGAGGGTGTCGGCGACGTCGCCGAGGTCAACGAACGGGCGCTGAAGGCCCTGGGTCGCTGAATGGTCTTCGGACGCAAGAGCAAGCGGGTGGTGCCCTTCCGCACCGCCGGTGAACTGGACGCCATGGCGGCGGCCGGCGCTATCGTCGGCCGGGCGCTGGTGGCGGTGCGAGCCGCCGCCGCGCCCGGTGTCTCCACCTGGGAGCTGGACGAGGTGGCCGAGCAGGTCATCCGTGAGGCCGGGGCGATCCCGTCCTTCAAGGGCTACCACGGTTTCCCGGGTTCCATCTGCTCGTCGGTGAACGACCGAGTGGTGCACGGCATCCCGTCCAAGGACGAGGTCCTCGCCGAGGGCGACCTGGTGTCCATCGACTGCGGCGCCATCCTCGAGGGCTGGCACGGCGATTCGGCGTGGACCTTCGGCGTCGGCACCATCATCGAGGCGGACCGCCTGCTCAGCGAGGCGACCCGGCTGTCCATGGAGGCCGGCATCGCCGCCATGCTCCCGGGCAACCGGCTCTCGGACGTCTCGCACGCCATCGAGCAGGGCACCTACGCCGCCGAGAAGCTGCACGACCGCAAGTACGGCATCGTCTCCGGTTACGGTGGCCACGCCATCGGTCGCGAAATGCACATGGACCCGTTCCTGCCCAACGAGGGCGCACCCGGCAAGGGCCCCGAACTCCGCGTCGGCTCCGTCCTCGCCATCGAGCCCATGCTCACCCTCGGCACCACGGAAACCCATGAGCTGGACGACAACTGGACCGTCGTCACCGACGACGGCACCAGAGCCGCCCACTGGGAGCACACGGTCGCGGTCACCGAGAACGGCCCGCGCATCCTGACCCTGCGCCCGGAGTAGGCTCCGCGCACCGCTTTTCCCGCACCCGCTTCAGCCCGGCTGAGGCGGGTGCGGTCGTTTCCGGCCCGCTCTGTCAGCCGGTATCCCCCGATGGTTCCCTCGAGATGACCGATTCGCGAAGTCTGCCAATGGTTTCCGCAATCGATCTGACCGAAGCGGATCTGCCGCAGGTGGTTTCCGCCTCCGGCCTATGCGAGTTCGTGATACCTGGTATGCGGGATTCTCGCTGTTCGCATGCCCGCACCGCTCGTAGCGTCGACCGTATGAGCAACACGGACAACCGAGAACTCATCCGGGCCGTCTTCGAGCAGCTGGCCCTGGGCAACGGTCGCGCCCTGACCGACGCGATGGCCGACGATTGCCGCTGGACCTTTCCCGGATCGTGGTCCTGGTCGGGCACCTGGGGGCCGAAAACCGCTGTGGTACAGGGTCTCCTGCGTCCCCTCATGGGCCAGTTCGCCGACGCCTACCGCATGGAGGCGGATCTGATCCTGGCCGACGGCGACCGAGTGGTGGTCCAGGCCCGCGGCTACGCCACCACTCTCGCCGGCGAGCCTTACCACCAGACCTACTGCTTGCTGTTCACCATGGCGGACGGCCTGATCACCGAGGTGGTGGAGCACTGCGACACGGCCCTGGTGGAGCGGGTCCTGAAGCTGCTCACGCCCACGTCTTGATCCGCCGGGCGTGGCGGCGGGGACCCGGGGCGGGTTCTGCTTCGATGGAGTGATGGCCGACAGGGTTGTTCTCATCACCGGGACCTCCAGCGGGATCGGGCTGGCGGTCGCCGCCGCGGCGGTGCGGGCGGGGTACAGGACCGTGGCGACACTGCGCAATCTGGACAAGGCCGGGCGGGTCCAGGAAACCGGGGCCGACGTGCGCCGCCTGGATGTCACCGACCCCGCCTCCATCGCCGAGTGCCTGGCGGGCGTGGTCGCCGACTACGGCCGGCTGGACGCCCTGGTCAACAATGCGGGCATCTCGGTGCTCGGCACCCTGGAGCACCTGCCGATGGCGGACATCCGCCGGGCCATGGAAGTCAACTACTTCGGAGTGGTGGAGGTGACCAAGGTTGCCATGCCGCATCTGCGCGCGTCGAAGGGCCGCGTGGTGACGGTGACGAGCGTCGGCGGCGCGGTCGGCCAGCCGTTCAACGAGGCGTACTGCGCGGCGAAATTCGCGGTCGAGGGGTTCATGCAGAGCCTGGAGCCGGTGGCCGCCACGGTCGGCGTCGGGGTGAGTGTCATCGAACCCGGAGCGGTGACAACGGAATTCGTCAACAACGCGCGACTCGACATCCCCGCCGCCATCGACGCCGCCGGTCCCTACGCCCCCGCGCTCCAGGCCTACATCAACCGCACCCGCGGCGCCTACAGCACCGCCCAAACCGCCGACCAGGTCGCCGAGGTGGTCCTGTCCGCCCTCATTGCCTACCCGGTCGTCTTCCGCTGGCAGACTTCGGACTTCGCTCGAGCCTTCGTCGCCGACAGCCTCTCGGACCTCGACGGTTCCATCGTCGCGGGCCTGACTTCGAAGTGGGTCCGCTGACAGCTGGGTTCAGAACAGTCGAATATGCCTGACCCCCACCAGGATCCGCCGTAGCTCGGTGAGCAGTCTGCTGTCGGTGTTCGGGGTCGGGGTAAGGCCGGAGGCGGCGGCGATGTGGTCGGCGACCTCACGCAGCGAGAGCTCGTCGGTGTGGATGTGTTCGGCGAATTCCGGTCGGGCCAGGGCATTCAGGCAATGATCCACCCGGTCGATGGCGAAGCTCTCGTGCCGCAGCCCGCCCAGCGCCCGTTCCCGCAGCCGCCGCACCACCGTCTCCGGACGCGCCATGAGCGCGAAATGCCGTACGTCGTGACCCTTTTCGCGCAACCGCCCGACTGTTTCCGCGAAGTAGACCGGCTCGACCACCGTCATCGGCGCGATCACCGGCCCGCCGTGCTTGCTCAACACCAGATCGAGTGTCTCGAAGACGCCCTGTCGCCAGGCCGGTAGATCCTGGAAGTCGGGCCGAAACTCCTTGGGGATGACCCGGTGCAGCCCGAATCCGACCTCCTCGGGATCGCACACCACACTCCCGGGCAACCGCCGATGCAACTCGAACGCGGTGTGCGTCTTCCCTCCGCCGAAGGGCCCATTGATCCACAGCAGCATGCCCGCCACCCTAGCCGCAGGCGTTGTTGTCCCTGGTCAGCTTTCGAGCAGGATGGTGACGGGGCCGTCGTTGACGAGCTCGACATGCATATGCGCCCCGAACCGTCCGGTGGCGACCGTCGCACCGAGTGCGCGCAGGGCGGCGGCGAAGGTGTCCACCAGCGGTTCCGCGACCGGCCCGGGAGCGGCGGCGTTCCACGAGGGGCGACGGCCCTTGGTGGTATCGGCGTAGAGGGTGAACTGACTGATCACCAGGATGGGCGCGGACAGATCGGCGGCGGAGCGTTCCCCGTCCAGAATCCGTAGTCGGAACAGTTTGTCGGCCAGCGTTTTCGCGGTGCTCTCGGTATCGGAGTGGGTAACCCCGACCAGCGCCACCAATCCCTGGGGCGCGCCGTGCGCGGCGGGATCGATCCGCCCGACGACCTCGCCGTCCACGCTCACCTGCGCCGATGTCACCCGCTGCACCAGTACCCGCATGACTGTCGATCTTCTCAGACTGCCCGTTCGCGCCCGCGGGGCTATCCTCGAGCAGCCACACATGCCCCGAATTTCCTTGTGCGCCATCGGGAGTTCACGACAGTAGGCTGTGCTGGCACGGATAGCGGAAAACTGGGCGGAGCGACAGTAGTTACCGATGGCAGACGATAACAAAGACAAGACAGCCTGGCCGGGACTCAGGAGTCAGGCCGATACCGGGGCCCTGAAATACGATCCGGGTTCCGCAGAGCAGGGCGCGCAGTACGTCGCCGGCATGATCGATCTGTTCCTTTATCTGAAGCAGCAAGCGGGCGGGGCGGGTCTCGAGTCGCTCGAGAAGATCGGCACGCTGACCTCGGGCGGTCTGATGACCAACGCGTTCAATGCCGCCGGTAAGACGCTGTTCGACGTCCTCGACACGCACGTGGCCATCCTCACCGACATGGGTAAGACCTTCGAGGCGGCCGGCCGTGCCTATCTGTCTGCCGACCATGCTTCGGCCGACAATTTCCGGTACCAGAACACGCCGATGCCGACGACGGCCCGCGACCTGGGCTTGAAGCCGCCGGGCAAGAAGAGCGCCGACGATGTCGATGACGACACCGACCTCCCCGACGATCTGAACAAGTTCAAGAAGGATACGGGGAAGGCCAAGCAGGGGGTCGACGTCAGCATCGAGCACAAGGAGTGGCTCGGCTGGAAGGACCTCTACGACCTCGGTCAGGCCATGAAGCCCGGTCCCTACGCCAGCGCCGGGGATATGTGGAAGTGGGTCGGGGATCAGATCGAGCGCCACGCCAGCGACTTCCACAACAACATCGTGGGGCTCAGCGGGTCGTGGTCGAGTCCCAACGACACCGGCGGCGTGCAAGCCGCTCAGAACGCGGTGAAGACATATGTCACCGATCTCGGCGCTATTGCCGACGTGGTCAAAACCACCGGCGAACTGCTGAACTACACGGCGAACTGGATGAAATGCACGGCGGAGTGCATGCCGCAGACGCCGAAAGAGCCCCCGCACTGCCGGAGTCAGATGGGTGACTACCGCGACGAGTGGCAGCAGACCTACCACGATCCCTTGCAGGACACCGCGGCGACGCTGCCGGTGATCTGCTCCCCGACGATGCTGCCACCGCAGAAGCCCAGCGATGACAAGGGCGGTAAGGACAACGGCGGTAAGGACAACGGCGGCAAAGATAACGGCGGCAAAGACAACGGCGGCAAAGACAACACCGGCGGAGACAACGGCGGCAAAGACAACACCGGCGGTGCCAACACTGGCGGTGCCAACACTGGCGGTGCCAATGCTGGTGGTGTCAACACCGGCGGTGCCAATACCGGTGGTGCCAACACCGGCAGCCAGTACAAGCCCCCGAACATTCCGCCTCTGCAGAACACGCCCGACCCGCATGCCGCCAACCCGGCCGGGTCGAATCCGAACGGCACCAACCCCAGCGGGCAGAATCCCAACGGCGCCAACCCATCCGGCACGAATCCGAATTCCGGTGTCCCCGTCACGTCCGTGCCGCAGGCGTCCAACACCTCGAGCGGCGGCAGTTCCGGGCAGGACGGGCTGTCGTCGATCGCCGGCATGCTGAGCTCGCTGGCGAGTGCGGGCTCGACCGGCCTGCAGGGTCTGTCGTCCCTGGGCACGACGCTGCAGCAGCTGCAATCCGCGCTCGGCACCGGTGATATCGCCAAACTGGCGGAGGCGCTGGGGGTTCCGCAGGACACGGTGACCAATGCGCTCACCGCGCTCGAGGGGTCGCCGGACAAGCTGAACGAGCTGAAGCAATTGCTCGGTCTGCCGACGGACACCGCGCAGCCCGCCGCCGCGCTGCCGGGCGATACCACGCCCGCCGGTGGCGCGGCGATCGCCCCCGCCTCCGGGCAAGTGGTGGCGACGCCGTCGATTCCGGGTGGCGTGCCGCCGTTGACACCGGGTGGCGTGCTGCCCTTGGCGCCGGGCGCGTTGCCGTTCGCGCCGGAGGAGCCGTCGTTCACCAACCTGTTCAGCCGTGCGGGCTTGGATGGTGAACTCGCCCAACCCGTTCTGGGTGTGGCGGCCGCACCCGCCGCGGCGGTGATGACCGAGGGCGTGACCGCCGGGGCCGAACCCGCGCCGGTGGACTTCGTCGATTCGCTGGCACACACCCTCGAGGCGCATGCGCCGGTGATCGAGTCGTGAAATGGGAGTTCACCGACCTCGAATTCAAGGTGTTGTGCAACCGCTTCGGTGACGGTCGGATGCCCTCGCCCTTGGTCTACACCAGTCGCACCATGCTCGCCAACGACTACGAGCGCGAACTCGCGGTGACTCGCGCCAAGCTCGATGCCGAGCTCGGCCAGGACTTCGGTGTGGGGTTCGAGGTGGTCGTACGTCCGGAGGTGTGGGTCGGCGTACACGCCTGGGTGGACGACGATTTCGACAATCCGGCCCGCCGCATGCGGTTGCACGCCGCACGGCGCGGTCGACGGGCCTTCGTGATCAAGCAGGAGCCCGGGGAAACGCTCGAACACAGCGGGAATATCACAATGCTCGAGTGCGAACCGGAGCTCATGCCCGCGGTGCTCATTGCGCAACTGCCGCATCGCGAGGCGGGCTGGCGGCCCGCGGTCTCGATCGTGAAGGAGGCGTCCGAGCCGGATCCGTACGCCAGCCCGCAGTCCGGAGCCTTCGACACCTTCGAGGAAACACTCGAATCGCGCAGTCTCGCATTCCTTTCCACGCCGGCCGAGTTGACCGGAGCCGTCCGCGTGGTGCAGGGCCGATCGAAATACGGCCCGCGCGGGATGACGTTGTCGACCCTGCTGTGGCGGGATCTGCCGGACGACGGTCGCTACCTGATCGACCTGGATCCCGAGACCCCCATTGCCGTCGGCGTCGATGGGCAACGGTTCGCCGAGTATCTCGGCGGCTGCATCGATCGCATACTGCAGCAGATGGAATGGCGGGGCGAGGACGAGATGTGATCGAGGGGGAGGGCGCGGTAGCCGCGGCTCGTGCCCTCGCGCTCGAATCGGCACTGTCCGTTAACATTCCGGCCACGGTCTGGTTGCCCTGGGCTGCCAAGGTCGACATCATGAGCGGCAGTCGGTTGGAGTCCTACCATGATTTGCTGATCACGGCGTCGCAGCGCACTGGCGACGTCCGCGATGGCATCAACGGCGTGGTGAACAACTTCGGCGCTCAGGCGGACGCGCTCGGCACGCCGTGGGGCAATGATTCGCTCGGCAACCAGTTCGCGAATGGCGACCAGGGCTACCTGGCCAGCAAGAAGAACATTCTCGAGGGCGCGACCAATATGGCCGGGACCTTCGCGAATTTTTCGAAGTCGCAGAAGGATTCGGCCGACAAGCTGGAGGCGACCGAAGAGGCCAACCGCGAGGGCTTCCAGCAGGCCGCGCAATGAGCAACGAACGCCAGAAGGCCGAGCTGGCCGAGATCCTCGACGGCTTCGGCGAGCAGATGCGCCTCATCACCCAACTGCAGCGTGAGCGCGCGGCGCTGACCGCCTCGGTCACGGTCCGCAAGCGGGTGACGGTCACGGTGAACGCCGACGGCACCGTGATCGAGACCAAATTCTCCTCCGACATCGAGGATCTCGACTACCCGGAGATCGCCCGCGCGGTCACCGACGCCGCCCAGCAGGCGGCCGCCGAGGTGGCCCGCCGCGGCCGCGACATCATGGCGCCGGTCTCGCAGAACCGCAAGCGTCTGCCCACCCTCGCCGACCTGGTGCCCGGCATGCCCGATCTGAGCAAGGAACTCGCGATTCCGGAGCCGCCAGTGGTGTCGACCGCGCCGCCGAAGTCCGCGGAGCGCCTGGGCGGCTACCAGGCTTCGAACGCGAATAGCGATGCGGCGCAGCCGCGACGGGGCGGGGCCACCGATTCCGGATGGTGATACGACCGCGCCGGGCGAGGTAGCCGACCATGGCTCTCGAACTGCCCTCTGAACTCGAATGGCTGGGCTGGATCGTCGGGGTCGAATGGCCCCAGGGCAACGAAGACCAGATGTGGGACCTGGCCACTTACTGGAAGACCGCGGCCGACGGCCTGCGCGACCAGGTCTCGGGTATGGACGCGGCCAAATCCGCCACGCTGGCCGCGTACGTGGACGGTGACGGCCGAGACCAGATGGCCAAGCAGTTCGATCTGATGGCCGGCGTCGGCGGAAAACAGGACGGCAACACCTCCATCCTGGATCTGGCGGGTTTCTTCGATCAGCTGGGTGATTCGGTGCACGACACCGGCACCGAGATCGAGTCGACCAAGCTGATGTTCTACTCGTCGCTGGCCATGCTGGCGTTCGAGATGGCCGCGGCGTGGATCTTCCCGCCCACCGCGCCGGCCGCGGAGGCGGCGGCGCAGGCGGCCACCCGCATCGCCGTGCGCATCATCGGCAGGGAGGCGGTCGAGCGCATCGCCGAGTACGTCGGCAAGCTGGTGGGCTCGTCGCTGGCGAAATTCATGCTGCGGCACTTCGTTCTCGACGCCGGGCTGGGCGTGCTCCAGGAAGTGGGCATCGAGGGTTACCAGATCGCGGCCGGGCACCGCAGCGGCTTCGACTGGGGCAAGATCGGCGTCACCGCGGTGAGTTCGGCCGCGGGCGGTATCGCCGGTGGCAAGGTCGGCAAGGCGCTGGGCGAGCACTTCGAGGGCTCGGCCATGAACCACTACCTGAGTGCGGCCATCACCGGCACCAGCGCCGGATTGGCCGGTGCGGGAGCGGGATTTCTGGCGGGGACCGGCGCGCAGTTCGGGCTCGACGCCTATCAGCACGGCTGGGGCGACGCCTGGAAGAACATGGGCAACGCCTTCACCAATTTCGACCCGCGCATGCTCACCGCCGGTGTCTCCAATGGCGGCCTGTCCGGACTGAATCACACTGCCTCCCATAGCTTCTGGGAGCCGCGCGTCTCCGCGTGGAAGGCGGGCGTGCCCTCGGATCTGGCGAATGTCGGTGCGCGCCCGGACGGTTCGGGCGTCAATCCCGGTGACACGGGTGGCCACACCGGCGGCGATACGGGCCACACGGGTGGCGGCGATGTCGGCAACACCGGTGGCGGCGACGGCGGCCGCACCAGCGACACCGGCGGACCCAATACGCACGCGGCCGGATTCGAAGGCGACAGCAGCGATCCCACCGCCAATGCCCGGCCCACCGGCGACGGCAGCACCGCACATCCCGAGGGCGGCGACACCGGTGGCGTCGGCGGCGGCGACGGCCGTGCGTCCGACCGTGGCGCGCCGACCGACGATCCGTCGGCCACCGGCGGCGGTGACCACGGCCAGGCCCACACACCGCAGGACACCACCTCCCACACCCCCGCCGACAGCACCTCCGGCGACACCCACGGCAGCCAACCGCACGCGGGCGCCCTCGAAACCAGCGGCACCTCGGTCGATTCCGGCGTCCAGGCGGGCAAGCACGAAACCCCCGCCCCCACTGCCGATTCCACCTCCAACGGCCCCGGCCCCACCCAGAACTCCGCCGCTCCCGCCGCCCAGACCTCGTCGGGCCCCGCGCAATCGTCGTCCGGCCCGGCGCAATCCTCGGCGCCCGCCGACTCGCGGGGCGCCTCTTCGTCGGCCCCCGCCGCCGACCCGAAGGCGTCCTCGAGCACCTCCACCGCCTCGGATTCCAGTGCCCAGCCCTCGGACTCCGGCTCGCGCGCCGGTGACGCGGGTGCGCAGGCGGATTCAGGCCCCCACGACACGCCCGCCTCCGCGCCCCAGTCCGATTCGAACGGGTCGAGCCACGGCCTCGCGCCCCAGAGCGCCCCGGCGGCGGCCCCGCACGACGCGTCCGGTGCCGCGCCCGCCTCCGGTCCGACCGACACCCCGATCGCCGCCGCCTCCAACACGGCCGCCCCGGCGGCGCCCGCCGTGGCGGGCGACCGCCCGGGTGTCATGGCCTCCGCCGCACCCGCCGCCCACACCGCGGCCCCCCAGCATGGCGGTGCCGCACCGGAACCGCGTTCCGAGACACCGCGTTCCGACGCTCCGCGCTCGGATACGCCGCGCGCCGGTGGCTCCGGGGACCGGCCCGCCCCGGCTCGCGCCGGTGACCCCGCGGGCGCTCGGCCCGACGGCCGCCCGGAATCGACGCGCCCCCAGGCGGGTACGGACGCCCGCCCCCAGACCGGCACCGACGCCCGCTCGGGCGCACCCGAGGCCCGCCCCGGCGAGGAACCGTCCGCAGCCCACCCGAACTCCGCCGAGCCCGGCCACGAGCCGACCACCCCGGAGCGCGGCACGACGCCCGTCGACGCCGATCACCCTGTGGCCGAGCGCGATTCCGCTCCCATCGAGGACACCGAACACCCTGCACCCGGGCGCGAACCCGATCCGTCCCAGCCCGAGGCCCCGGTGGAATCCGACCCCCGCGCTGGCGTGGCTCCCGAGCCCACCCCCACTCACGACGCGACCGCTCCCGCCGAGCACCCTGCGGAACAGCCGGATTCGCGAGAGGGCGCAACCCACGAGGGCGCAGACTCCGGCACTCCGCGCACGGACGACGAGCTACACGATCCCGCGGTCAACCACGACGACCCCACTGTCAACCACGACGACCCCACTGTCGTCCATGACGATCCGGCTGTCGTTCATGATGATCCGGCTGTCGTTCATGATGATCCGGCTGTCGTTCATGATGATCAGGCTGTCGCCCAAGATGATCCGGAGCACCCGGCCGCAACGGATCACGAGCCTTCGGGTTCGCGTCCCGACGAGTCCGAGCCCGCCGCACGTCCCGAATCCGAGGACATGCCCGCGCCGGAGCGCGAGACAGATTCGCGCACTGACGATTCCGCTCCGGCGGCCGACGACAGCCGCCCGAACGGCGACGACAGCCGCCCCGCCGAAGCCGAGTCGCGCAGCCGCGAGGATCAGCCCTCCGAAGCGGCCGAACGACCGGAATCATCCGCACCGCGGCAGGATCCGTCCGAGGAGCACGCGCCCGCCGAACGTCCGCGCGACGAGCACACCGCCCGCCCGGCGGGTGAACACCGCGCCGGGGACGGCTCGGCGCGACCGGGCGAGCGCGAGCACGACGGCACGCCCTCCGACGACCACCACGACTCCGGCACACCCGACGACGCTCTCCTCGTCGCCCCGCTCCCGCTCGGCGACCACCCGGTCCCGCGCGCCGCGGAGCACACCACCCGGCACACGCCGGAAGGCGGACGCCCGCACGAGACCACCGGCGACCAATCCCGCGGCCGAGACGATCACACCGAGCCGCCCGCGGAAAGCCGCGCGGGCCGGCCCGAACGCGGCGACGGTGCGGCCGAGCACCCGGGCAAGCTGGACGAGCCCTCCGATGCGACCGCCGCGCACCATGATTCGGCGGAGCCCGCACCGGAGGAGGAGCAGCCCGGTAACTGCGGCGCCATGTCGCTGGAGCTGGCGCGACAGCTGACCGGCAATGATTCGATCATCGTGCCCGAGCACGAGATCGGCCCCGAAGGCATGACCGCCAAGCAGCTGGTGGCCGCGGCGGGCGGCAAGCTGCGCACCTACGCCGACCACGACGCCATCGCGGACCGCCTGCGTGAGCTGGGCCCGGGTTCCGCCGCCCTGGTCGTCGACCACTACGCCGGTCCCGCCGACGAGCACGGCGTGGGCGCGCACGCCTACCTGCTGGTCAACGAGGGCGGCGAGATCATGGTCAAGGATCCGGCCGCGGGCCGCGAGCACGGCCACCCGCCCATCGTCCCGGTGGAGACCAAGGGCATCCACGCCATCATGTTCAAGGCGGACGGCAAGGCGCTGGATCCGCTCAGCATGCGCACCCGCCACGGTCTCGATCCGAAGTTCGCACCCCATGCGCACCCCGAGAACGAGCAGGCCGCAACGGATTCCGGCAAGCGGCCGAAGGTCGACGAGACCGTCGCCCCCGAGGAGCTCGCCCGCATCGGCAAGGAGCCGGAGCCCGCCGAATCGCACCACCATCAGCCGGGCGATGACGAACACGACGGCGGCGGGGGCCATCAAGCCGACCACACCGACCACGCGGAAGGCGAGCCATACAGGGCCCCGACGGCCGGTGAGCCCATGGAGCATCCGGTCACCCTGACGGATGAACTCTCCGATCCCGGTCCGGCGCAACACGTCCACGACCCCGGATTCGAAGAGGACAAGACCCGGGGCGCGGTGCTCGAGCAGATCGATCCGAACGACACGACCCGAGTCACCAAGGGCGAAGACGGCCTTATCAATTCGATCGACGGCAAGCCCGTCCACGAGTACTTGGGCGATCTCTCCAACGCCCGCGCCAAGATTCACGCGGCGAACCGGCTCGAGGGCGACGGGCCGTGCAGCGCCCTCGCGATCGACCTGCGTACCGGTGAGATCACCGAGGCCGTGAACGGTAGCCGGACCGACCTGATCGACGAGGAACACCTCCATCCGCTGCTGCGCGAGAACCACCGCGCCCTCGGCGACTGGAAACACCCGGTGCTGAAGGCCGAGGACGAACCGGCCACCCGGAAGGTCAAGGGCCAGCCGGAACCCCAGCCGGTGGTCTTCGAGGGCCGCGCCCACTTCGACGAACCCCTGCGGCACGCCGAGGTCAAGGCCGTCAACGAGCTGCTGTGGGCGCGCCAGCGGGCCCACGACGAGCAGTGGCGCAACACCCATGGCGAGGATTCCGACCCGCCGCCGCTGGGTCGGGATGTGCTCGGGGAGCTGCGTTTCGACCCGCGCTGGCTCGCCGACACGAAACGCAACGCCCTCGGCGGCGAGGCCCCGGCGTGTGCCAACTGCCATTCGATGCTGCGCGACGTCCCCAGCTACAGCGGCCGAAACCTGTTCGTCCCGGGGGACTACCGCCTCGAGGCCGAGGGCGGCACGGTCGCGCCGCACCGCGATCCCATCGAGACCCCGCACGTCGACGCCGCGTCCGAGGCCCCGAAGCCTGGTGACCCGGACAACGGTGACGGGCCCGACGGTTCGGGCACCACCGGCCGCGAACCCGGCGGCGACGACCCGGCCCCTGGCGCGACCCCGCACAAACCCGGCGGCCCCGAATCCGACGACAGCGGCGCGCAACGCGAGCCGGACAACTCCGAGCAGACCGCCGATCACACCGGCAAGACCACGATGTCGGAGACTCCCATACGCCCCGAACCCACACGGCGCGAACCGGATTCGCCGGATCCGGATGCCGTCCGCCCGGAGCAGCGCGCCGTGCGCGAGCTCGTCTACCCGGTCGTGAGCGACTCGCACTACGTGGACTCGCGCTACCTGTCCGAGGGCACCGACCCGCGGCTGGTGTCGGTCGCGGAAGTGTTGGCGCAGACCGACACCGGCCGTGCCGCCCTCGACACCCTGCGCGCGGCCGGGATCTCGGTCCGCATGGTCGACGGCGCGGGCGCACCGCACGTCGACTCCTACGATCCGGTCCGGCGCGAACTGACCATCGACACCCACGAGCGCGGTGAGCTCGATCAGGCCGCGGCCCTGGTGACCGCCGCCGCGCACCTGGACTCCCCGCACCCCGCCGCCGAACCCGGCAGCCCCGAGCAGCTGCGGCGCGCGGCCGAATCCTTCGCCAGGGAAGCCGAATTCGCGCAGGAGTTGCGCGATGCCGAATACGAGCCGCCGCGCGGCCCGCTCAGCGAACTCGCCGACGCCACCTACATGGACAGCGTCCGCGACACCTATCAGCGCGCCGCCGACGAGGCCGTGGAGCAGGCGCGCGCCGCGAATCCCGAACTGTCGCAGGACCAGGCGCGTCGCATAGCCCACGAGGCCGGTGTCGAGGCGCTGCTCGCCGACGATCGCTTCACCGGCGGCCCCGGCGAGGATCACCCGGAGGCGCTCGCCCGGCACTATGGCGAACCGCCCGCCCCGAGTCACGTCACCGATCCCGCGCACGAGTCCGCACCCGCGCATCCGGACCAGCCCGAATCGGCACGCCCCCAGCAGGATCGGGCCCCGGAGGCCGCCGACGAGGTCTTCCACGCCAAACAGACCGCGATGAGCCACGAGCACGGCAGCGATATCTCGCGCTGGGCGCTCGAGACGCTGGACCGGCACGGCGTCGACATCCGCATGACCGACGATCCGGCCGCCGCCGTCGGCAATGGCGAGAAGGGCCGCTCCGATCGCGGTCCGCTGGCCGGATACGATCCCGCCACCAATACCGTTGTGCTGCACAGCCAGTCGTCCCCGGTCGAGCACGCGGCGGAGCTGGTCCGCGCGGCCTCCGAGGCGGAGGCGTACGCCCGGGCCGAGGGCCCGCTGGAGCGCCTTACCCTGGCCCGTGACGACTATGTGCGCAGCATGCTGGCCCGGCAGGCCGAGGCGCTCGCCCTGGGCTACGAGCACAACCGCACCGCGGGCGGCGGAGACCGTTCCCGGACGCGGCCGTCCGATCCGCTCGAGCGCGCCTACCGCCGGGCCCGCGACGAGGCGTTGAGCCAGGTCCGCGACGCCTACAAGGACTCGAACCAGGTCACCGAGCGCATGCTCGAGGCCGCGGCCTACCGCGCCGCTGTGCGCGAGGTGATGTACCGGCTGGCCGGGGACGGCCCGCGGGTGGAGGGTCGCGATCCCGCGACCGCGCACGCCGCGGCCTGGGATCGCGCCCACGGCATCCCGACCGGTGAGGATCCGGTGCGACCGCCGCGACCGCCGCGCAAGACCGCGGAGGCCATCCGCGATCGGGCCGAGGGCTACGAGAACGAGATCGAGCAGCTGCGCGCCATGCGCGAGGCGGGCACCCCGATCCCGGTCGGTCCGGCCGAGCACGCCTACCGGCACGCGCAGACCGAGGCCGCGAGCCGGCCGCACGCCTCGGAGTCCAGCGTGCGGGAGGCCGGGCTGACCGCGCTGCGCCGCTACCTGGACGACGTTGGTCTGTCGCGCGCCGAGGCCGTCATGGACGTGGTGCGCTCCTTCGGCGAGCCCGGCGAATCCCGTTGGGGCCACCCGAACCTGCACGATCTGTTCAATCCGGGCGATGCCGTGCACCATCCGGGTCCCGGCGAACCGCGGCACAGCGCCGAGGCGGATCGGGCCATGTCCCGGCGCGCCTCCGACGGCGAGATGAAGCGTGGCTCGAAGCGCCTCACCGACCATGTGGTCGAGGCCCTCAACACCACCGGCAGCGCCCGCAGCCTGGTCGTGTACGCGGGTGAGGGCGGGCACATGCGGGCCCTGCAGGAGCTGGGCGAATCGCATCCGAGGCTGCGTAATTCCCTGTGGGACACCTGGACCCGGATCGAGTACCGGGAAGTCGCCCCCGACGGGACGGTGCGCGGGATCTACGCCAGTGAGGCCGAAGGGCCCATGCGCCGCCCGTCGACGAGCGAGGCGCTGGGCGAGATGCTCGCCCACTACCTCAGCTACCGCGAGGACGGCCGGGTGCACGTCGGATTCGACGAGTGGATCCGCGGTTTGGGCGACGGCGCCTTCGAACTGGCCCACCGTCCGGGCGCCAAGCTGCCGCGCGGTGCGGACCGGCACGCGCTGAAGCTGTCCGACAACTTCGTGACCGAGGGTCACCGGGTCGTCGAGCGCAATCGTTACCTGGGCTATCCGCATCCGGCGCAGGTCGCCCACGACCTGATGACCCGGCGGGTGTCGCTGGGCGCGCTGGGCGCGGACAACTACCGGTACCGCGCGCCGGACCGCTACGACCTGCACGAGTTCAAGGTCGGCACCACGACCCTGAACATGTGGCTGGAACGTGACGGCGAGGGCGGCTGGCGGGTGCCCGGGCCCACCGGGCGCGGCGGTGCCTCGGACGCGCTGGCACATCGCTTCCAGGGCATGGGCGATCGGGATCCGGTCAAGCTGTCCAACCGGATTCGCGACATGCTGCTGGACGGCTCGGCCCCGCTGCGCCCCACCGACCCGGAGCCGCACCGTCCGCTGTGGAAGCGCGTGGCCGACCGGTTCACCGGCCGCGGGTCCGATCCGGTGGAGGCGGGTCCGCGCGCCCAGGAGGCGCCCGCCGAGCAGCCGCGCCAGGACGGTCCGGCCCAGCGTCGCGGTCCGTTCGCGGCGCCGCACCCGGTCGAGGATCCGGCCGCGCACGATTCCGGCGCGCAGCACGAGAACGACCGTGCGACACCGGATTCCGAGGGGCACGATCATGCCCCGGACTGGTCGCCGCATCCGGACGACACCTGGTCGACCCTGGACCACACGGGCATCGCCGACAAGCTCCGGGACGATCACGGCGTCAAGGTCACGAGCTACGACGAGCGCCTCGGCCGGGAGGTCGAGGGCTTCGCCGACCACTACGACGTGGAGGCGCTACGCGAGTACGCCCGCGCCGTCGACGACATGTTCGAGGCCGTCCCGGGCGCCCGGGTGGGCGAGGTCCACGTCGGACCCATCGAGGAGTCGGGTGTTTTCGCCGAGACCACGCCCGGACGCATCGAGAACGGTCGGATCCAGACCGACCGGATCACCCTGAACAGCCGTTTCGCCGACGATCCCGCCGAGCTCGCCCGGCAGGTGGCGCAGGCCGAGGACGCCGGGCATCTCGCCCCGGGATCGGCGCAGCGGCCGGTGTATTCGACGATCGTGCACGAGTTCGCGCACGCCCTGGACTTCTCGGGCGGCCTCGACGCCCGGCACCAGGCGTTCGACGCCATGCTGCGCCACTATGCCGAAACCCGCGGCACCCTCGACGGTTTCGAGGAATGGTTCAACGACCAGCCCGGCACCGCCTTCGACCATGAGGGCAACTGGGATCCGGAAGAGGCGCTGGCCGAGGCGTACACCGACGACGTCCTCAATGGCGCGGCCGCCTCCGAACAGTCGAAGGTGCTCAGCCAGGCCCTCATCGACGCCCACACCGCGCGGATGGAAGGCACGACCCACGAGGGCACCCACTCGGGCGCGGACGACACCCACACCGCCGAACCCGCTCAGCGCCAAGGCCTCCCCGACGAGGAGGGCACCCCGCCGCCCCGCAGCGAATGGCTGGATCGCCAGCTGGCGGTCAACGCCGACTGGCTCGCGGGCGAGTACCGCCGCAATGCCGAATTCCTGCGCGAGGCGGCCGAGAACTTCGAGCCCGGCACCGCCGCCCGCCGCGACCTCGACGCTGACGTCGCCGACGCCGAGGCCCGCGCCGAAATCTTCGCCCACAAGGCCGATATCGCCTGGGAGCGGGCCGGTGGCCGCCCCGAACAACCCGACCCCAATGCCTCGGACCCCAACGCGACGACCCAGCAACTCCCGCCACAAGGTTCGTCGGCCCAGGATCCGAATGCGGCAACTCAGCAGTTGCCGCATCAGGGTTCGACGGTCCATGACCCGAATGCGGCGACGCAGGAGCTGCCGCCGCAGGGTTCGACAGTGCACGATCCGAATGCCGCGACACAAGAGCTGCCCGTTCATGATCCGAATGCGGCGACGCAGGAGTTGCCGGTTCACGATCCGAACGCCGCGACACAAGAGCTGCCCGTTCATGATCCGAATGCGGCGACGCAGGAGTTGCCGGTTCACGATCCGAACGCCGCGACGCAGGAGCTGGCGCGGCCGGGCTCGTCGGTGCCGCAGGATCCGGTCGACGCCTCTCCGGCCCTGCGCGCGGCCGCGGATTACCTGCTGCGCAACGAGCCCCCCATGGGCGCCCGCAGTCACACCCCCGCCGAGCGTGAGTACGGCCGCCAGCTGAGCGAGGCCCTGGGCGTGCGCGAGACCGTGGGCGGCCGCCGTGATCCGCTCTCTGCCTTCCGCGACATCGCCGAGAAGGCCCGCGCCCGTGGCCATTTCGGCGACCCCGAGGGCGATGTGCCCTCGCGCCCCATGCGCGCCGAGGACTACGCCCCCATCTCGAACCAGGAGCGCTTCGACTCCCGGCAGCGCACCGAGTTGCCCCCGGGTCCGAAGCCGGACCCGCGGCCGCTGGAGCCGTGGTCGGAGGTGAATCGTTCTCCGGCGCAAGATCAACCGCGCGCCCTCACCCTCGACGAGCTGCGCCGAGAGCTCGCCGCCGAGCTGGGGCTGACCCCCGAGGACCTGAGCCCCGAGCACCTGTCCCAGGTCGTCGGCGACATGCAGTACCGGAACATGTTGCGCGCCGGTGCGATCGAGGCGCTCAGCGACGCGGTCGATTGGCATGCCAATGCCGGAAACCCGCAGGAGCGCCGGCGATTCGCGTACACCCGTGACGAATGGGCGCGACTGCTCGGCGTGGACCCCGACCGCGTCCTGCCCGAGCACGCCGCGCGGACCCTCGCCGAGCTGCGCGACGAAACCCTGCGCCGCGCTTCGGATGTCGCGGACCTGATGGCCGCCACCCACCATGTCGAGGATCCGGCCGCCGGTCACCACCTGGTGCTGGAGTCCGACGGTCACCGGGTGCACGTGAAGGTCACCGAGGACGAGCACGGCAACCGCCACGTCGAGGTCGTCGACCGCCCCGACCTGCCCGCTCCGCCCAAGGAGCCCACGCCCGAGCCCGAGAAGCCGGGCATCGTGAAGCGCGTCCTGCGACGGCTGTTCAGCCCCTTCAAGGGCGACTATCCGAAGTACCCCTCCGGCTCCGGCAATGACAGCAAGGGCCAGGGCGAGCTGATCAACTTCGCCGGCGACGTCATCCACGACATCGCCCATGTCGAGGTGCACGAGGTCGAGGAGGCCAACCCGGCGCGTATCGCCAAGGAGGCGGCCACCATCCTCAAGGTGCGCGAGCAGATGCCGCTGCTCAAGCATCTGACGAGCAAGATCGCCGACGTGTCCGCCGACATCGTCCCGATGCGGACCCGCGACGGCGGCGAATACCAGCCCTGGCGCACCGAGGTCGATCATCAGCGGAGCTGGGAGGAGCGGCTCGACCACCAGGAGAGCATCGATCTCTACCGGGAGAATCACCCCGACGATTACGAGGTTCCCCCCGCGCCCGAGCGGGATCCGAACTCCGAACTGCAGGCGCCGCCCGAACGGCAGCTGGCCGACGACGTGCCGCAGCCGCTGGTCGGTGCGATCGACGCCCGCGACGCCGCCCTCGCCGACCTGGTGCGGCTGGCCCACCGCCACGGCATCGACCTCACCGATGCCGACCCGGCCACCCTGCACCGCGCGGTCGATCACGCGACCTACGAGCTCATGCGCCGCGCCGGTGCCATCGAGGCCCTGCGGGACGCCTCCGAGCGCTACAACGAGGAGGCGGCGCTCGTTCCCTTCCGGGAAGTCAGCTTCACCAACAAGGATCCGCTGGGCCGCTACGTCCGTGAGTTGTGGGAGGTCAGGGAGCGCGACGCCCAGCAGCAGCGAGCCGATGCCCGCCGCGCGCGCGACGGCGTCTCTCCCGACGATCCGGACCCGTATTACCTGCCACGCAAGAACCGCGTCACCGCGCTGGATTCACACGGCGTCAACAATGGCGGTGAGTGGGCCCGCCACTTCGACGATCCCGAACCGGAATTCGTGCAGAGCGAGGAGGGCCGTCTCTTCGAGGACGCCCTGAATCGCGATCAGATCCGCGAGGAGCGCTCGAACTGGGCGCAACTGCTCGGGGTCGGCCTGGACGAGCTCACCCCGACCGCGAACGATCCGCACCGGCTCGCGCACACCATCGCGGACCTGCGCATGCAGGTGCGCGACGATGCCGCCGGACTGCACGAATTCGCCGAGGCGGCAGAGCATTTCCTGCGCCTGGACGCCGAGGCTCGCGACCTGACCGATCAGCTCGGCGATCGCACCGCGCACGCCTGGCTGGATGCCCACGACGGCACCATGCTCGAGGACGGTGTCGGCCTGCGCCCGGGCGAGCGCCCCGGCGACCCGAACCGCCTGGTCGTGATTCGCGGTGACAATGACCACGAGGCGCGTCTGGCCGATGCGCTGGCCGCCCACCCGGATCTGGGCGAACTGCTCAATCGCGGTGAGCTGCAACTGGATTACCGCGTCATCGGCCTGGACGCGGACGGCCACATCGTGGTCCGCGAGGCCGAGGCTCCGCAGGCCCGCTTCCACGAGGTGGAGGTGGACGGCGAACGCACCCCGGTACTCATGGTGCGCGAGGACAACGAGCCGTGGCGGGTGGTGCAGCCCGAGCAGGGCACGCACGATCCGGCGACGGTGGCCCACGAGGCCGAGACGGTCGTGACCGAACCGCAGCGGAGCGCGCCCCGCGATCCGGATGTCGTTCGCGCCGAACGCAACGAAGTCGCCGCGCGACTCTCGATCGACCACATGAAGCTGGGCCCCGAGCATCTCGAGGCCACGCTCGAGGCGCTGCGGCACGACAATGCCCTGCGCGCCGCGCAGATCGAGGGCATGGCGGATTTCATCCGCAGCGGCGATGCCATCGAGAACTTCCACGAGCTCGATCGCCGGCTCAACAACCTCGCCCACTCCATCGGCGTGGATCCGGATCATCTGACGCCGGAGCGGCTGGCCGAGGCCATGGGCGATCCGAATGTGAAGAAGGCCGCGCGCATCCAGCGGCTCGAGGATCTGCTCGACTACGCGAAGACGCTGCGCGACACCACCGACGGCAAGGCCGTGCTGGCGGCGCGGGACCGCCTGGCCGAGCGTCTCGGCGTCGACCCCGAGGACCTGTACGGGAAGAAGCACGTCAAGGACGAGAACAAGGAGATCGTCGGCTACGGGCCGGATTCCAAGAGCACCAAGCCCAAAGCCGTGCTCCGTGCAATCAACGATGTACTCGAACGGTCCGCCGATCGGCCCGAGCTGCTCGCCGCGCTGGCCGAATACGCCCACACCATCGCCGAATTGGATCCCTTCCGCAAGGGGATGCGCTTCGACCCGAGCGCCGATCCGCGCGCCGCGGACGGTGTGGTCCGGATCTACGACGAGAACGCCCCCGCGTTGCTGAAGAGGTTGATGAGCGGGTCCATCGGTGAGCCGTTGGTCGCCGAGAATCCGTCACGGGCGGAGGCCGTCTGGTCGCGGCTGCTCGGGGTGGACGTTCACGACGTCAACCGCCTGGTGAAGCTGTACCGCGACGAGTTGCCCGGCCTGCACGACCGGCTCTCGCCCGCCCAGATGGACAAGGTGCTGCGCTCGGTGCTGGAGCGCGAACAGACCGACGCCCAGAAGCGCGCACTGACCGATGATGACAAGCATGCGGTGCACGCCGAGTACGTGGCGAGCATGGAGCCCGGACAGCGTCCGATGTCCGAGGCCGAGCTGTTCGAGGTGGTCAAGGAGATTCGGCACGACCGCTACGCCGAGGTCTACGAGGTCTACCGCGACGGCAAGATCGAGAAGCACGAGCATCCCAAGTCGAACGAACTGTCCGGGATCATCGACGGCCTGCGCGAGGAGATCCGCTCTCGCGAAGCCGATATCGACGCGCTGGGCCGGTTGGCCGCCGAGCACAATCACCTCACCACCCCGTGGACCCCCGAATCGCCGCGTACCCCGCGCGAACTCGCCGCGGATCTGGCCGAGGCCCGCCACCAGCTGCTCATCGCGAGTGACAACCGCGCGCACGCCATGGGCCGAATGTGGTTGCAGGACAACCGGCCGCTGTCCGAGAGCGATCTGACGCCCGAGCGGATCCACGGCACCACCGAATACCTGCGGACCCGCAATGCGGACGAGGGCGGCACGCTGCCCAACTTCGAGCCGCGGATCAATGATCTCGCGCGCGCCGCGCACGAGTTCAACCAGGCCCAGGACCGGGTGCGGGAGCTGGAGTCGCGGTTGCGCTCGGCGGTCGAGGCCGATGCCGGGCCGCTGGAGACACCGGTCGAGGTATGGCAGCGCGAAGTCGACACCGCGCGTGCCGAACTGGTCGACGCGGTCGACGCCGCCTCCGGCAACTGGAATTCGAGCGATCTGGATCGGGTCATCCGCCAGGTCGAGCGCATGTCCAATGTCCCCCGCGATTCCGCCTCGCTCTGGACCGATGAGCAGATCCCGGTCCGGGACGCGGTGCACCGCTACCAGACCGCCCGCGATTTCCTCGGCGCGGCCGAACACGACGCGCTCGAGTCGGCCCGCGCGGCCGAGACGCCCGAACAGCGCGCCACCCGCGAACTCGGGTATGCGCGGCAGGATCTGGCCCTCGCCGAGGCGGCCCGCGACAATGCCATGGCGGGCCTGCCCGTCACCGAGCCGGAGCTCACCCGCGCCTGGGTGGAGGCGACCCGGGAGGAGTTGGGCGGCAGGACCTTCGGCCAGCTCACGCCAGCGGAGCGCGCCCGCCTGGCCCTGGCCGAGGCCGTCGAACACCATCTCGACACCCAGGATCGCGTCTCCCGCTGGGAGGCCCAGGTCGATCACCTCGCGGCCGAGGCGGCCATTGCCGCCGACACCCCGCGGGCCGCCGCGGCCCGCGCCCTGGACTCCGCGCGCACCGCCCTCGACGAGGCCATCACCCGGCTGGAGTCCGAGACCGGTCTGCGCGTCTCGGACTCCGACCTGACCTCCGTCGACAACGCCCGGATCACCTTCGAGGCCCTCGACGCCGCTGTCCCGCCGCACCCAGACGGTGACCGCCACGACGCCGTCACGGCCCTGCGCACCGCCGCCGAGAACTTCCACCGCGCGGACGCTTTCAACGACTTCATCAAGGAGCACACCCCGCCTGACCCCGTCCCGGACCCACGCGAGGCCTACGCGAAGCCGCCCGAACCCGAATCGACCACGCAGGTCGTCGATCCGCGCGAGGCGTACGCGAAAACCACCGAGCCCGAGTCGGGTACGAAGCCCACCGACCCGCGCGAGGCGTTCCGCAAGCCGCCCGAATCGGATCCCGGCGACCCGAGCGGCTCGACGTCGAAGACCGATCCGAACGATCCCGGCGACCCGAGTGACTCGGGTGCGAAGTCCGACCCGAATGACCCTGGCGACCCGAGTGGCTCCGGTGCGAAGACCGATCCCTCCGGTCCGGGTGACCCGTCGGATCCGCAGCAGTCGGATCCCGGCGGTACCGACTCCGGGGGCGGGGATTCCGGTGGCGGACACCATGGTTCGGACCCGGCCGCGGGCTGGGAGCCGGACGGACTCCCCGAGCAGCACGTGCCCGTCGACGCCCGCGTCGAGGCCCGCATCACCGAGCTCATGGGCAATGCGGTCGAGGCGGACCGCGCGGCCGCGGCCGCGCATCAGGGGCTGCGGGACCTGGCGCGGGAGATGGGCATGCAGGCCCTGCGCAACGACGAGACCCTGACCTCGGAACAACGGGCCGAACGCCTGCGCGAGCTGGAGACCCGCCTGGCTGATATGACGCCGAGCGAGCTCTCGAACTACATCTTCGATGCCGACAGGGTCGAGATCGCGGACTTCCAGGAGATGCTGAAGGCCGAGGGCGTTCCCGCCGGGAACCACGGTTCGTACTGGGAGAAGGTGGCGGCCTCCGATATCCGCCGCGCCGAGCTGACCGAGATCCGCCGTATCACCGGCGCACACCGCGACGCCTACCGCGCGCACACCGAAGAGGCGTCCCGCCTGCGCGAGCAGGCGCACCTCATGGCCGTCGACGACGTCCTGGAAAACATCACCTCCGACCGGAGGGGCCCGGGCGTCGGCCTGGCCTCCGACCCGACCAGGCTCGTGGTGGTCACCCACCACGACGATCCCGGCGTCGTGATCGGCCCCAAGATCCGCGAAGACATGGCCGCGCGGGGCGTTCCGGTCGAGGACCGCATTGTCCACGTCGACGACGACGGCACCATCACCGTCCAAAAGGTCCGCCCCGCAACCGATCCCGGCCCCCACAGCCCCACCCCGACCGACCCGCGCACCGCCTGGTCGCGTGGCGAGGGCCCCTTCGAACGCGATCCGAACGCGGGCCAGCACGGCCCGACCAACGGCACCGAGGAGAAGGGCCCCGCCGGTAATGCCGACCCCGTGGGCGGCAAGGATCCCGCAGCCGAGTCGAATCCTGTTCAGGAGCAACGGACCCTGGCTCCGGGGGAGTGGCCCCCGGCCGGTCCGGCCGAGCACTTCGTGATCGAGGATCCACAGGTCCGCGCGGAAATCCTCGATCTGCACGAGCGCGCCACCCACGCTTGGGAGGCGGCCGAGCAGACCCGCGCCACGTTGGACGACCTGGCCCGCGGCCTGGGCATCGAGCCCACCGGTATGTCGGCGCGGGAACTGGAAAGCGCTGTCGCCCAGGCCCTCACGGCCGAGGAGGCCCGTGTCGCCGAGGTGATGCAGCGCAATGTCCCGCCGGGCGCGGGCAACGGCCTGGCCGAGTACATGGAGGTCGAACGCCCTGCGGCCATTCAGCGCGGCGGCGAGCTGGGCCGCCTGCGCGCCATCGCGGGCAGCGAGTTCACCCGGTTGCACAACCAGACCGAAGAGGCGATGAATCTGCGCTCGCAGCTTCATTTCCGAGCCGCCGACGTGGTCCTGGAATCCATGGCCGACACGGTGGTGGGCAAGGGCGTCGGCCTGGTCGGCGATCCGGCGAAGCTCCTGGTCGTCAGCCCCCTCGACGACCCGGGCGTGGTCATCGGCGACAAGATCCGCAACGATATGGCCGCCCGTGGCACGGAGATCGACTACCGCCGCGTCCGCGTGGCCGACGACGGCACCATCACCGTCCAACCCGTCCGTCCCCCTGACGAGCCCGGCACCCCGGTCGCCGCGGGCAGCGAACCCAACCGACCCCCGGGCGGCGGTGGCCCGTCCGCGCCTACGCCGCGTCCCGCGGCCCCGCGCGGCCCCGACCCGCGCGCGGCTTGGTCCCGAGGCGAGGGCCCGTTCCAGCGCGACCCCAATACCGGCGGCGAGGAAGAACCACCGACCGGAGGCAACAACGCGGTCCCGCCGTCGGATCCCACCAAACCCGGTGCGCCGGGCGCGAAGTCGGAGCCGACCACGCCGCGTCCTGCGGCCCCGCGGGGCCCCGATCCGCGTCAAGCCTGGTCGCGCGGCGAGGATCCCAGCACCCCGCGTGCCGAGAACGACCCCAAGGCCACCTCCACCCCGGAGGAGCGGACCACGCAGGTCGTGGTGCGCGAGAAGCAAACCCAGACCACGCCGGACCCGGTCCAGGAAGCGAAGACCGAGACCGCGCCGGTCCAGGGACACGAGGGAACGACCGAGACCGCGCCGGTGCAGCAGGAGGCGACGCAGAACGCGCCCGTGCCGCTGCACGAGGCGACGACGCAGACCATGCCGGTCGCGGTGCACGAAGGTGATCGGGTGATCGATCCGGTCGCGGCCTCGCCCGCCCTGGCGGTGGTCGCGCAGCATCTGAGCGAGCATCAGGTGCTGTCGACCGGTCGTCCGCGCGGCATGGAAGAGGGGGCCTACGCGGTCCGCCTGGCGGATGCCCTCGGTCTCCGGGAGGCGTTGTCCCATCAGCGCGATCCGCTCGGCGCTCTGCAGCGGCTGGCCGAAACCGCCCGGGAGAACGGGCATTTCGGCGACCCGGACCACAATCGTCCGCCCACGCCCATGTCCCGCGACGATCTCGCGGGCCCGCAGCCGCACGAGGGAGAGCATCCCCAACTTGCCGCCGGCGATCCGGCACTCACGACCCCGGTCCGCGATCTCCCGTTGGAGCCGTGGTCGCAGGTGGAGCGCGGGGGATCGGACGAGGCCCGTCTGATGTCACCGGAGGAACTGCGCGCCGAACTGATCTCCCGCCTCGGCCTGTCGGACAACGATGTGGCGGACCTGCCGCGGGTGGCCGGTGAGATGCAGTACCGGAACGTCCTGCGCGCCGGCGCCGTCGAGGCCCTGGCCCACGTCCTGCACCTGCACGACGAGGCCACCCGGCCGGAGGAGCGCGCCCGGCTCGCCGAGCAGCGCGACGACTGGGCCCGCCTGCTCGGCGTCGACACCGCGTACCTCGAGCCCGCGACCCGTGTCGACGTGCTCGACGACCTCATGCGCGAAACCCTGCGCCGCGCCTCGGATGTCGCGGACCTGGTGGCCGTCAGCCACTACCGCCCGGACCCCGTCGAGGGCCCGCACCTGGTGCTGGAGGCCGAGGGCGACCGCGTCTTCGTCCGACTGGCCGAGGGCCCCGACGGTACCCGCGTCGCCGAGGTCGTGAGGCGGCCCGCGTTGCCCGAGCCGCACGCACCCGTCGCACCCCGCGAGCCGGAGGCCCCGCGCGGCCGACTGCGCAAACTGTGGGACCGCCTGACCGGCGACTACCTCGGCCATGCCCCGAAGTACCCCTCCGGGTCCGGCAATGACAGCAAGTACCAGGCCTTCTGGGCGGTCGAGGTCGGCTACGCCTCGCACAACGAGGTGCTGATCGGCACCAAGGACAAGTTCAACCCGATCCGCATCGTCAAGGAAGCCGCGACGCTGTGGAAGGACCGCGAGAAGCTGCCGTTCGTGCGGCGCTTCAGCCGCCTGGTCGCCGACATCTCGCCCGAAGTGCTGCCCATGCACACCCGCGACGGCCGCGAGTACCAGCCCTGGCTGAGCGAGACCGACAACGCCCGGCATTGGCAGGAAGTGGCCGAGCACGACGAGAGCGTGCGGCTGTTCCTCGAGAGCCACCCCGAGTTCGCCCACGTGGAGGAGGTGCTGCCGCCCGCCGAGTTGCCGCCCGAACTGCCGCCGATCACCGAACGCGAGCTGGGTGCGGCCCTGCCGCAGCCGGTGGCCGAGGCCATCGTGGCCCGGGACGCCGCGCTCACCGATCTGGTGAAAACGGCACGGGAACAGGGCGTTCGCCTGTCCGACGCGAGCCCGGCGACGCTGCGCCGCCTGGTGGACGAGCGGACCTACGAACTCGTGCGCCGCGCCGGTGCGATCGAGGCGCTGCGCGATGCCGCGCAGCGGTTCAACCTCGAGGACGCCCGCGTTCCGTTCCGCCCGGTCAGCTTCCTCGACAAGGATCCGCTGGGCCGCTATCAGCTCGATATGCATCACGCCGATCAGGCCGTGCTGGCCGAGCAGCGGCTGGCTGCCCTGCACGAGGAGATCCGCGGTCAGGACCTGACCCAGGAGGAGATCTGGGCGCTGGAACGCAAGGCCGGCATTCCGGAGACCACCGCGCTGGAGTGGCAGGGCGCGGCCAATGGCGGTGAGCCCGGCCGGGATTTCGAGGATCCCGATGCGGATCTCGAGCACAGCCCCGTGGGCCAGCTGTTCGATCACGCCCTGCAGCGTGACCAGATGCGCGACGAACGTGGCAACTGGGCACAGATGCTCGGGGTTGACCTGGACCTGCTCACCCCCGAGCACCTCGACCACACCCTCGCCGAGCTGCGCATGCAGGCCCGCGAGGATCTGGACCGGCTCAACCGGCTGTCGGACGCGGTGGATCATTACCTCGACGCCGACTCGACCATGGTCGACCGCGCCACGGACTTCGCCGACGGCCACATCCGCGCCTGGATGGAGACCCTCGACGGCGGGATGGTCGACCGCGGCGTCGGTCTCGCGCCGGGCGAGCATGCCGGAGATCCCAAGCGGCTCCTGGTGATTCGCGGCATCCGCGATCATGACATCCAGCTGATCCGGACCCTGTCCGAGCACCCGGAGCTCGCCGACCGCCTCAACTCCGGCGCGATGCGTCCCGAGTACCTCGCCATCGACGTGGACGGGCACGGCAACGCCAAACTGGACTCGTTGGCGACCCCGCAGGCCCGCTATCACGAAATCGACACTCCCGAAGGCAAACTGGGCGTGCTCATGCTCCGCGACGGTGACGAGCCGTGGCGAGTGGTGTCCCATCCGCTGGAAGAGGCGGGACCGCATACGATCGAGAACACCGAGCACACCGTCCCGCGTGATCCGAATGTCGTTCGGGCGGAACGCGATGCGCTCGCCGATCGGCTCGCGATCGAATACGGCGAGCTCGGCCCCGAACAGCTCCGGGCCACCGTCGAGGCGCTGCGCCACGACAATGCCCTGCGGGCCGCGCAGATCGAGGGCATGGCGGACTTCGTCCGCACCACCGACGCCATCGACAACTTCCACGCGATGGAGAAGCCGCTCGGCCAGCTCGCGAACCGGGTGGGGCTGGGTGATCCCCGCGAGCTCACCCCGGAGCGGATCGCGCAGGCGCTGACCGATCCGGATGTGAACGCGGTCCGCCGCTGGCTGCGAAAGCTGCGGCGCGAGCAGGGCATCGGCGATCTGATCGACTACGCCAATGTGCTGCGCGACGGTGACAAGAAGGCCGTGCTCGCCGCCCGTGACCGGCTGGCCATCCGGCTCGGCCTCGACCCGAAGGACCTGTCCGCCGAGAAGTTCGCCAAGGACAAGGCCACCGGCCTGGTCGTCGACTACCGGTCCGATCCGGAGAGCACCGACCCCAAGAAGCTGGCGCACGCGATCAACGAGGTGCTGAAGCGCTCCGAGGATCGGCCCGAGTTGCTGGCGGCCCTCGCCGACTATGTCGGGGAGCTGGGCGAACTCGATCCCTTCCGCGACGGCCTGCGCTTCGATCCGTCGCAGGATCCGCGCCTGGCCGCCGGCGTGCTGCCGATCCACGATCCGAAGCCCCCCGCGCGCCTGCGCGCCATGCTGCACGAATCCCTGTTCGAGCCGGCGCGTTCCGACAATCCGTCGGGGGCGGCGGACGTATGGTCGCGGTTGCTCGGGGTGGACAGATTCAATATCGATCGCACCGTCAAGCTCTACGAGACCCATCAGCGCGGGCTGCACGACCGGATGTCCCCGGACAAGATGCGCGATGCCCTGCACGCCGCGCACGAGGCCGCCAAGGTCGACGCGGGCTATCAGGCCTACCGGGACAGCATGCCCACCGGGCGCGAGCCGCTCACCCACGAGCAGTTCGTCGACCTGCTGCAGAACGCCCGCAAGGCCCGCTTGGCCGAGGTGTTCGAGGCCTACCGCGACGGCAAGATCGACAAGCACGAACGGCTGTCGCTGTCGCAGATGTCCAAGGTCGTCGACACCATGCGCGAGGAGGTGCGGGCGCGCACGGCCGATATCGACGAGCTGGAGCGCCTGGCCGCCGAGCACAACAGCCTGACCGCGCCGGAAATCGAAGCGCCGCAACGGTCCCCGCGCGAAGTGGCCGCGGAGCTGGCCACCGCTCGCACCGAGCTGGAGCAGGCCGACGCCCACCGCGAATACGCGATCGGCCGGGTATGGCTCGAGAACAACCGTGCCATCGAGCATTCCGATCTCACGCCGGGCCGGCTGTCGGGCACCGTCGACTACCTGGCGGCCCGCACTCGCGACGAAGGCGGCGAACTGCCGGGCGCGCGGCAGCGCATCGACGATCTGGCCTCGGCCGCAGCGGATTACACGAAGGCCGCGGACCGGGTCGCCCAACTCGAGGCCGAGCTGGGCACCGCCGTGGACCGCGCCGCGGCCGGACCGGGACAGACTCCGGTCGAGGTGTGGCGACAGGAAGTCGACGCCGCCCACAGCGATCTGCAACGGGAGATCGCCGAGAACCCGGCGGCGGGCGGCCGCACCCCGGACCGGGTGATCGCCATGGTCGACGGCTTGCTGCGGGTGCCGGCGGGCGAGCACTCGGTGTGGACCGAGGAGACCGCCCGGCTGCGGGACGCGGTGCAGCGCTACCGGACCGCGCAGGAGTTCCTGGCGCACGCCGAGACCGACGCCCCGGCCCGCCACCTGGCGAACGAGACCCCCGGCGACCGCGCCCACCGCGAACTCGACACGGCCCGAAGGGATCTCGAGACCGCCACGGCCAATCGTGATCTGGCCGCGTCCGGCCTGCCGTACACCGACGATCAGCTCACCCCGGAGTGGGTCCGCGAGACGCGCGAGGGGCTGGCCACCAAGCTGCACGCGAACATGACGGTGGACGAACGCGCCCGCCTTGCGCTGGCCGAGGCGGCCGACCGCTACCACGAGGCCCACGACCGGGTGGGCCGTTGGGAGACCGAACTCCGCCGTCTCGAGGTGGAATCCATGGCGGCGGGCGATTCGCTGCCAGCGGCCGCCGAGCGGGCGCGCACCGCCGCCCACGCCGCCCTCACCGAGGCACTCGGCGAGCTGCACCGCCGCACCGGCCTCGAGGTCTCCGAAGCCGACCTGACCCCGTCCCGGTACGAGGCCACCCTCGCCGGACTCGATCCGCGGGCCGCGCTGGTAGCGAACGTCGACCCCCACAACGTCTTCCACGCCTTGCGCGATGCCGTCACCCGCGTCCACCGCGCCGACGAGTTCGCCCGCTGGGTCGAGGGTGAGCCCGAGCCGGCCACCACCCACACCCGAACCCTCCCGGACGGTGGCATCCCGGCTCACGAGCGCACCCTGCCCGACGGAGGGACCCCGCCGCTCGCGCGCACCCTACCCTTGGGCGGTGCGAAGCACGACCCCGCGCTGGGTGCCGCGGCGGCACACGAGAATTCGGGCACGGAGCACGGAAAGCGCGTGACCGAACACGAGCAGAAGCCGCCGACCGAGCAGCGCGAGCAGACTCCGCAGCCGAATCAGGAAGGGGGCGGGTCGAAGCCGCCGGGCGGCGACGAGACCCCGGGCGGTTTGGCCGACGGGGACGACGACCACGGTTCCGGCGATCACTCCGGGGGCGAGCCGTACAAGGCCCCGACCGCCGGTGAGCCGATGGAACATCCGGTCACCCTGACCGATGACCTCTCCGATCCCGGTCGGCCCCAGCACATCGACGATCCCGGGTATCTCGCCGACCAGGCCCGCGGCGCGATCGTGGAGGAGATCGATCCGCACGACAGCAGCCGAGTTCTACTGCGGGACGGACTGATTCGGGCCATCGACGGCAAGCCCGTGCACGAGTACATCGAGGATCTCGCCCGGGCCCGCGCCGAGCACCACGCGGAATACCGCTACAGCGGCAAGCAGCTGGAAGGTCCGGTCAGCGCCCTCGCCATCGACCTGCGGACCGGCCTGATCACCGAGGGCATCAACGGCTTCCCGTTCGACGTGATCGACGACGAGCACCTGCACCCCCTGCTGCGCGAGAATTTCCGTGCGCTCGGTGACTGGCAGCACCCGGTCATGGAGTCCGAGGGCAAGATCCTGCAGGCGAAGCTCACCGATGAGAACGGTAACCAGATCCGGGATGCCAAGGGGCAGCCGGTCAAGGGCGACGTCATCAACCAGGGCCGTGCACACTTCGACGCGCCCTTGCGGCACGCTGAGGTGAAGGCGGTCAACGAACTGCTGTGGGAGCGCCAGCGCGCCCACGAGGCCCGATGGCGCGCACAGCACGGCGAGGATTCCACGCCGCCGCCCCTGGGCCGCGAGGTACTCGGCGAACTTCGCTTCAGCCCGCGCTGGCTCACCAAGACCAAGACCTGGAACATCGGTGATCCCTCCGCGGCCTGCGCCAACTGCCACTCGATGCTGCACGGCGTCCCCAGCTACACCGGCCGACTGCCCTACACCCCGAAGGACTACCGGCTGGCGGGCAACGAGATCGAACCGCATGTCGATCCCATCGGCGACACCGAGACCCCTCTCGGCCAGGAGCCCCCCGTCGCCAAGGCCGAGCCGCCGAAATCCGCTGCGCCGCAACCCGGTGACGACGAGGCCGACGGCACGCCGCCCGAAAACCGTGAGCCAGGCGGCGACGACCCAACCCCGGGCGTGAGTCCCCGCAAGCCCGGCGGCCCCGAAACCGGTGACGGCGGAGCCGCTCTCGAACCCGAGCCGCAAAAACCTGCAACCCCGGCACCGCCGGTGATCCTGCACGAATCGGGCCTGCCCGAACGCACACCGGTCCAGGAACAGGTCCAACCGCAACCTGTTGTGGAACAGGCCCAACCGCAGCCGGTGGTCGAGGAGCAGGCCGAGCAGCAGCAACAGCCGGTGGCCGAGGGCGATGCGCAGGGCAAGGAGCCCGGGCATCGCGTTCCGTTGGTGAAGCCGGAGGCCGAGCAGGGCCCACAGGTCGGACCCGAGCCGGAGGCCGAAAACGCCTCGCCTCCGGGCGATCCCGGCGATCCGGACCAGAACGAGCCCGAGCCGCAGCCGCGCGACGAATGGCGCAACCCGGGCTGGCGCTCGCACGTGCCGCATCCGGTGCACCCGTTCAACCCGACGTTCCCGCAGTACACGCCGCAGCCCTCCCAGCAGGCTGCCCCGTGGACTCTGCCGCCGGACAACGGTGATCCGAACCAGACCGGTGGACCGAATCAGCCGACGGGCCCGAACCATCCGGGCGGCCCCAACTACCCGGGTGGCCCGAATTACCCCGGCGGCCCGAACTATCCGGGCGGTCCGGGCTCGGGCCCGGGCGGCTCGATGCCTCCGGGCGGCGCCCCGCACATGCCGACCGATCCCGGCATGCCCCAGGGGCCCACCCAGCCGACCCCGCCGCACATTCCGACCCCGCCGGGCGATTGGCCGCAGATCCCGGGCCTGCCCAACGGCGAGAACGGCTGGCCGCAGGTTCCCGGGACGCCCGCGAACAATTCGGGCCGGCCGCAGATCCCGGGCACGCCGTGGAGTCAGCCGGGCTGGCCGCAGTCCCAGAACCCCTCGAATACCGCTGGCACACCGCAGAATCCGGGCGGCTGGCCGCAGCAGCACGACGGTGCGCCGCACACCCCGGCGGGGCCCAATGGCAACGGCCCGCACGCCCCCGGCGGTCCGAACGGCCCGGGCGGCCACCCGTCCACCCCGAACGGCCGGCCGCCCAACGGTTTCATACCGTCCAGCCCCGACCCGGGCACGCCGTGGAACGGCGCACCCGCCAATGGATCCGGCGCGAACGGCATGCCCGGTGGAATGCCGGGCGGCCCCATGGGCGGCGCGCCCGGTGGCCAGCAGGGTGCGGCGGGCAACAGCCGCGGCAAGAACACCAGCCGCTTCCCGCGCGCCACGGCACCGGGCTCCGGCAACGGCAGCCACGGCATCTACCTCCGGTCGCATTCCGGATTCGGGGAATTCGCGACCCTGGACCCGGGCACCGGCGCCCTGCAATCCGCACCGGTGGGCGCGGGCTCGCTGGCGGGCGTCTACGACCATGTGGAAGGTCTGGCCGTGATGTTCTACCGTGACCGGAACTCCGGTCTGGTGCTGCGCATCGGTGATCAGGCCTTCGAGGTGGACCGCCTGGGCGCGGACGTGCACTGGGAGCGCACCCAGCACGGCTACAACCGACTGCTGGTCGGCGTGGCCGGAACCGCACAGTGTGAGCTGCGCTATCGCAGTGTGCCCGCGGATGCCGATCTGGGCCTGCTGATCCGCGACGTCCTCGCCGATCCGGACCGCCGGGCGGGCATCTTCGGATGACCACCCAGCACTCGAACGTGTGAGTTCGCCGATTTTTATGGTTTCGGCAACCGCACGGACATTCGCGATATGTGATGCTGACGGTTGGTTTTCGACGGAGGAGGGTGGACGTGCGCGGTAGCCGTCCGAGCGAGGAGCAGTTGCGGCACAGTTTCGAGTCCGCGCTGGCCGGTGCCCGGCAGGGACTCGGCGTGCGCAGCGCGACCGGCCTCGACGCTCCCACCAAGGAGGCCCTGTGGGCCATCGCCCGCTCCCACCCCGATATCCCGGACGCCATGATCGCCGCCGCCGAGCGATCCTTCGCCGGCCAGCTGGACGGCAGTAATGCCGATCGCTGGCGCGCGGAGATGTCCCGACGGATCGCCGAATTCGATGCGGCGACCGAGAGCTAGTGGCGGCACAGGAGACGATCGCGTGACGATTTCGCAGGAGAACAACGGAAACCCGGCCGCGACACCGGAATCCGCCCCGGGCGAGGACGCCCCGGACTTCGACGGTCTGGCCGCCGTCATCGGCGTCGAGGAACCCGATGCCGAGGCCGCCCCCGATATCGGCTTCAGCATGACCGCCGCCGAACCGGATATCCCGCAGCGGGCCCGCGCCCTGGCGCACCGCATCGCCCAGCAGCTGCGCGACCAGGGCCCGGAGGGCTGGACGCGGGTGCACGCCGCCTTCTCGCTCACCGTGAGCGGTCACCGCGCGCGCATCGACTACTCCGACGACGAGCAGCGCCACGCGCAGCTGCCCGCCACCCCGGAGATCATGGACCTGGTGGTCCAACACCGCAGGCTCGCAGCCGAACTGGGCGACCCGTGGTGGCGGCTGGAACTGCGGGTGACCGCGGCGGGCGAGCTCACCGTCGACCACGACTACGGCGACGAGCCCTTTCCGGCCGACCAGATGCTCGCGCCCCAGGACTATCTGGCCGATCTGGTGGCCTTCCCCCGCGACAGCCTGCCGACCTGGCTGGCCGCCCTGCTGCGCCACGACGACCGCCAGTCCCGGACACCGCACCAGGCCGCGGCCGCGGCGCGCGCCGATCGGGAATCCGGCTATTTCCCAACGGTTTCGGAGAACGACTTCCCGAATCTGCCGGTGCTGTGGGCGCGTTGGGCCGCCATCGCCGCCGCGTTCGTGGCGGTCGGCTCCGAATGGGGTCCGCGCGTGCTCCCGTCCTTCGGCTGGTTCGAGGGCTCGCGCCGCTCGGGCGCGTCCCTCTACCTGCTGCCCGGCGGTCGCGCCGTGCTGTCCGGTGGCGTCTGGAACGCCCCGGAACTGGCGGCCGCCTACGACAATCAGACCCCGCTGCCGAACCTGTACGCCGGCGCCCCGGCGTGGGTCGCCAACCCGGTGCTGAACACCCGGGCCAGCGGCGGCATGCTGACCTTCTGCTACTGGTGGGAGCGCGGCCGCTGGTATCGCGGCGCGTCACCGGCCGCCGCCGACCTCGCCCCCGCGGTTCCCGGCATCTGGACCGCCGCCACCGTCGTCGGGGTGATCAGCGATCTGGTCGCTGCCGACCCGACCGACGAACAGCGTTCCGCGGTGGCCGAATTCGTCGCCGCCGCCGAGCGTCGGGACGTCACCCAGGCCGTGCTGGAGGCTGCGTTCGGCGAGCGCGATCTGGACGCCGCCCACTACCAGCTGGCCATGGCCGGGGTGTCGCGCATCGGCCCGGAACCGCTGCCGGAGCCGGAGGCGCTGGACGCCGTGCGCCACCACCTCCGCACCGAGGACATCGACACCACCGCCTATCCGCTCGATCGGCTGCGCGCGGAACGCCTTCCGGTCGGCTGGATGGTCTATGTCCCCACCGAATCCGAGGAGCCGGTCATCGACCGTGCCCTCTACTACGTCGCCGACGATGGCGTGGTGGAGGCGACGACCTCCAGCATGCCCGCGTCGGTCTACCTGCCGGGCCTGGAAAAGCGTTTCCGCCAACGACATTCGCAGTGAAGCGGGTCGGATGAATGGGGAATGTGTGTCGGCGGCCCGTAATCTTTCATGCGTTGGTCGAGTTAGGAGCGGTACATGGGTGACGGCAACAAGTTCTACAACCCTTGGCGCGATCTTTCCGTGGACTCGCACGCGAAACACGACCGCCTGCAGCTGGATCCGGGTTCGGCCGAGGCGGGCGCCAAGTACGCCGCCGAGGCCATCACCTCGCTGAACGCGGCCAAGGGCTACACCTACCTTCTCAACCAGTACACGGGCTTCAGCGACAACAGCATCCTGCAGTCGGCGCTGAACCTGGAGGACCGGTTCGCCAAGGAGGGCGGGCGGGTCGGCGGCATCATCGACGACTACATCACGATGCTGAACTCCATGGGCGACACCTTCGTGGCCGCGGGCAAGACCTACCGGATGACCGACGACCAATCGAAGTCGGACTTCGACACCATCAAGACCCAGGCGAATAAGGACATGACGTTCGACGGCATCCCGCTCGACGGCGCGACGGCCCTGGACAGCTGGTCGGACTCGTCCTCCCCGACACCCTCCGACGCGAACGGCATGGGTGACATGGCCGCGGTCGGGAAGGCGACCTCGGGCCGCTACACCGATGCCATCGGTTCCGAGGACCCGTCCCATCACGACGGCAAATGGTTCTTCGATGTGGGCCAGGGCATCCATCCGACGCCGATCGCCGACCGCAGCGCGCTGTGGAAGTGGATCGCGCAGGTGATCTCCTCGTCCTTCGAGACCCTCTCCGGCTGCGTCAAACGCCTGGAGTCCGACGGCCACTGGACGGGCAAGGGCGCCGATGCCGCGGTCGCGGCATCGCAGCAGTTCGAGGCCCAGGCCAAGGCGTTCTCGACGGATCTGTACGCGATATCCGAGAACCTGCTCTACACCGCGACCTGGCTGAGCCAGACCAAGGCGGCCATGCCGACGATCTGGGACGACAGCTACCGCGGGACCTCGACCGAGACCTACATCATCAATACCGGCACGGCCGCCTTCACCGCGTGGTACATCCCGGGAATCGGCAACTCCAGCACCACGATTCCGATCCTGGTGGATCCGACCGCTCCGCCGAAGAACGACAACTCGGGATCCCCGCGCAACGACTACACCGGGCCCGGGCCCTATAACAAGAGCGGCGGCCCGCGCGGCAATGTTTCGCCGAGCGGTCCGGGGGGCGGCGCCGGTGACCCGAGCGCGAAGAAGCCGGGCGGCAAGACCGATCCCAAGGGCGCTCATCCGGGCAAGGACGATCCGAAGAACAAGGACGCCAAGGACCCGAACGGCAAGGATGCCAAGGATCCCAACGGCAAGGACGCCAAGGATCCCAACGGCGGCAAGACCGACCCGACGGGTAAGAACCCGAACGGCACGTCACCGAACGGCTCGAATCCCGATGGCACCAACTCGAATTCGTCGAATCCGAGCTCCTCGTCGAATTCGGGTCAGTCCGCGCTCTCGGGCCTGCAGAGTGCGCTGCAGTCGATGACGTCGCAGGGGTCGCAGACCACCGACCAGAAGAAGGCACAGGACCTGAAGGACGCGCTGAAGGATTCCCCGCTGACCAATCTGCTCGACAATCTCAAGGCGCCGGGGGGCGGTTCCCCCGGCGGTGGCGGCCCGGGCGGCTCCCCGATCAAGCCGCTGGCCGAGGTGGCCAACGCCCGGCTGTTCCCCCGTGCGGCCGCGGCGGAGGAAGCGATCGACGGCAGTATCGCCGGAGCCGCCCGCGCGGGTGTGGCTTCCGGTTCCGCCGCGGGCGGCATGGGCGGTGGCGGCATGGGCGGCATGGGCCACGGCGGTGGCGGTGCGCACGGTGGCCAGGGCAAGGAGCACAAGCGTCCCGAGTTCCTGGACTCCAGCGAATACCTGGACGAGGCGATGGGCACCGCTCCCATCGTCGCGAAGCCCGTGGTCGAGGGCTGAATCCGTGCTTCGGACCTGGAAGTTCACCGATCTCGAGTTCCTGTCGCTGTGGCAGGGCCTGGAGGAGGAGTTCCTGCCGTACCCGCTGACCTTCGCCAGCCGAACCGAGTGGTGGGACGACCATCTGGCGAACATGGCGCGCGCCCGGGAGAGTCTGCGGACCCGCGAGGCCGACTACGCCGCGGTGCTGCAGGCGATGCTGATGCCGGAGGTGCGCGTCGAGGTGGAGGGCTGGGACGGCCGGGAGCTGCTCTCCGCGTCCGCCCGCATCCGCCTGCTGGGCGTCCGGTCGGGCGACGCCGGCTATCTGCTGGTGCAGCATCCGGGCGAAACCTACCGGCACGGCAGCGGTTTCACGCTCTCGGAGTTCTATGCCGAGGAGCTGGCCGAACGGGTGGTGGCGGCGCTGCCGGACACCCCGGCGGGCCGCGACTTCGGTGATCTGGTGCTCGCCGAGACCGAGGACACCGACGACACCGACTACGACTTCGGCATGTCGCCCGCGCACGAAACCCTGGAGGGCACGGTCGTCACCCGCGCCGCCGACTTCCTAGCGGCCCCCGCGCCGACCATGGGCACCATCGATGTGGTGCAGGGCCGTTCGCGTTTCGGCCCGCGCGGCATCGCCCGCTACCGCCTGGAGTGGCGCGACCTGGAGGACGACGGTCGCTATGTGGTCACCGGCGAGCATCCCCCGGTGGCCGCCGCGGCCGACCGCCGCCGCCTGGTGACCACCCTGAATGCCCATATCACCGAGGTGGTGCAGGTGATCGCCGATGAGTGAAGGAAACAGCGTGCCCGTGGCATCCTCGGACTTCCCGACCGAGTTCACGCTGTCCTCGCGGACCGGCTCGATCGTGGTGACCACCACGGAACAGGGCCTGCCCCGGGCGCTTTCGGTGGAACGCGATCGTCTGCGCGAGGACCCGGAGCTGCTGGCCGCGGAGATCCTGCGCCTGTGCCGCCAGTCCGCGGCCCGCGCCGGGATCGAGCGCCGCGCCCAATTGAAGGCCGCCGGTCTGGCGCCCGAACTGCTGGCCCTGACCGGCCTGCCGACCACGGAGGAGGTGACCCGCCAGGAATATGTCGAGGAACAGGAGTACGAGACGGAACCCGACAGCTGGCTGCGCCCGATCTGAGCCGATCCGGTCCGCGCCCGCCCATCCGGTTAGGGTGGTCCCGTTCGACCCTAGGCCGACCGGCCGTGTCATGACCCCCGCGACGGAGTAGACGATGCGAATCAGCCGCGATCAGGTGGAGCTCGACGACTACGGGCGCATCTGCTACGAGGACGAGCCCTACACCGGCGAGGTCGAGAAGTACGCGGACAACGGGCAACTGGTGCTGTTGTTCACCTACGACGACGGCGTCGAGGACGGACCCCAGCACGAGTGGTGGCCGGACGGCAGCAAGCGGTCCGAGGGCGTGACCCGCATGGGCTCCGCGGTGGGGGAGTGGCAGTACTGGTACGAGAACGGCCACCTCAAGGAGCGGGTGGTGCTCGACGACCAGGGCCGGGTGCTGGTCCGGCAGCGCTGGAACGCCACCGGTGAACAGACCATGGACAAGACGACCCGCCGATGACCAAATTCACGGTGCGGCAACATCATCCGCTACGAGCCGGGTAACCTGCGGAATACTTGGCGTTCACCGGATCGTTGGGCTGTTCGTGAACTCTTCGCTATACCGGGCGAATATCCGCTCTGTATAGTTCAATTCGAAATGATCTTCCTGATGGGGGTCTCATGAGCCACCTCGTTGCCACACCGGACGCGATTCGCGCCTACGGAGAGGCCTCGGCCACGATGGCGAGCGCTGTCGCCGGTGCCGCCGCGGTCGACCAGGTCGCCACGGTCGCCGGGCTGGTGCCGGTGTTCGGGCTGATCGGTCAGGACTTCTTGCTGAGTTATGCAGGCGCACAGGGCAATCACCTGACGTCGGTCGCCGAACTCGCCGCCGTGCACGCGGGGACGGCGGTCACCGCCTACGAGGCGGCGGCCGATTACGAAGCCGTCGACGACGCCGCCGGAGTCGATTTCCTCTCCCTATCGCGGGACCTGTGAGTACGCCCTTCGACCAGGGCTCGACCGGAGCCGTGCAGGCCACGCCTGCTGCGGCGAGCGCCCAGTCGGTGGCGGATGCCTTGCGCGACACCAACTTCGCGCCACTGCTGGACAGCCCGGTCGGCGATGTCCTGCAGACGCTGGGCCTGCCCGCGCTGCCACAGCTGCCGGCCATGCCCCCGCTGCCGGATATGCCGCCGCTGCCGACCCTGGATCTGACCGCGCTCACCAAGCCGCTCACCGATCTGGCGTCCGCGTTCGGCACCGGCCAGCTGGGTCAGGGGCTGGACGCGTCGAAGATGCTCTCCGGCGTCTCGAGCGCGCTGCAGCAGGTGATGTCGATCGCCCAGTCGGTCATGTCGCTGGCCGGCTCGAATTCGTGGCAGGGCTCCGGCGCGACCGGCGCGGCCGAGAAGGGCACCGCGGCCCAGACCAACGCGCTGGAGCTGGAAGGCCAGAACCTGCACCAGAAGACGGTCATGGCCGGCGCGGCGACCTCGGTGGCCACCGGCGCGGCCCTGATGTCGGCCATCATCACCAAGTTCGTCACCGGTGTCACGGTGGCGGCACCGTTCATCGGCACCCCGCCCGGGCAGGCGTTCCTGCTGTCCCTGGCCAGCGAGACGGCCGCGGAGGCGACCGCGGTGGTGGCCAAGACCCGCACCGAGATGACGGTGCACAGCGCCAATATGACCACGGCCGGACAGAAGGTGAAGGTCACCGACGCCCCGAAGGGCGTGGACTCGCTCTCGCAGGTGTCGCAGCTGCTGGGCCTGATCTCCCCGCTGAGCAGCGCCGCGAGCACGGGTGTGCAGCAGCTGCAGCAGCTCCAGTCCATCAGCCAGACCTCCGACGTGCAGCCGACGCCTGATCCGGAACCGGTTGCCGCGCCGACGGATTCGGGCGGACTCGGTGGTGGCGGTCTCGCGCCGATGGGCGGTCTGGGTGGCCTGGGCACGTCCTCGACGCCGCTCGGCCAGGCCAGCCCCCGCACCATGAGCGCGACCACCACGCCGCCGGTCCCCGTGCCCGCACCGATGCCGGCCACCGGCGCGCCCGGCATGGGTGGTGGCATGGTGCCGCCCATGGGCGCCGGCGCGGCCGCACAGGCCGGTGACGCCGATGAAGAAGTGCGCACCAACATGGTCACCGCCGAGCACGGCGACGAGGTCGTCGGCGAGCTGGGCTACACCGGTGTCCCGGTGGTCGGCGCGGTCGGCACCAACGGCCCGCGCCCGGCCCAGTGATCGCCGAGGGCACCGAAACCGGGTCGTTGTATGTCCGGGCGACACGGTAGGATTCGCCCGGAAAGGGAGGGACAATGAGCGAATTCAATTTGGGCGGTGTGCGTTTCGACGCGGACACGGTGCTGGCCGCCGCCGCCGACCTGGAAGCCATGGCCGACCGCCTGGAAACCGCCCTGGGCGCGGACACCCCGGCGCTCTCGGTGCCCGCCGCCGGCTCCGACAAGGTGTCCCTGGCCGCAGCCGACACGCTCACCGCCGTCGGCACATCCTTCGTGTCGCAGAGTGGTCTCGGCGTGGACGAGCTACGCAAGCTGGCCGCCGTCGTGCGCAATCAGGCGACTACCTTCGGTCAGGTCGAGACCGACAACTCCACGGACTTCACCAACCTCTGAGCAGAACTCGGTGCCGGACCGCGTGATCGCGGGGGTCCGATCGGGTGCTCGATGCGGGCGGAGCCCCAGCGGTCTCGAGGGGTTTCAGGGGTGAACCCCTGAGAGCCCCCGAGAGTTGGGGTTGCGCCTACGGATGCTCGAGGTGGGCGGGAAGCGGTTCCGCCGCTTCCGCTTCCGACTCGAAGGGCGGAGTCGATCCGGCCAGGCTGAGGTACCCGTTCACGCTCTGGGTGAGGGCGAAACCGAACCCGTCGGGGGTGCGCGCGTACCCGACGCGCGGGAACTCGTCGGGCTCGGAGCTCGTCGGCCAGCCCAGTTCGCTCCAAGCCCGCAGCATCAGATCGAAATAACGATCCGATGTCTCGGGCGTGGTGCCGAGCACCCAGTACCTGATGTCCAGGAATCGCAGCGGGTTGTCGGGATCGCTGTCGTCCCAGGTCAGCGTGACGCCGCGATGGAACACCGCCTTGGGCAGGTCCGGATGGCGGACTGTCAGCGACAGCTCCGCGGGCAGCGCGCGCAACGTCTCGCCGAGGTGCCGTAACAGTTGTGCGCGGGCGGCACTCTGCGTTGTCGCCGTTGGCATTCGGTCCTCGTTTCCTCGATTCGAAGGGTGCGCGCTCAGCGCAGCCGGTGCGCATTGCCGGTCAGTATCATGCCCAGGATCCGGTACGACTCGTGGGCGGCGCTGAAGTAGTTCTTGCCGCCATGGTCGTCCGGATTCCAGCCCAGACGAGTCTGGGTGGGCCTGGTGTCGGACTCGAAAACCCTAGCGCCGAACTCCGGATCGCTGGGTTTGGGACCGTGGGTGGGCGGCATCAGCTCGAGAGAGTCGTACTCGGCCATGGTCGCGAAGACGTGGTCGCCGATCTCGGCTGGGCCGACGCCGGTCAGTCGCAGATCCCCAACATTGGTGACACCGGTGCCGATGCTGCCGATGAAAACCAGCGCGTCGGTATTCAATTCGTATCCGTGCCCGGCCGCGTGCCCGGCAGTGACGCCACCGTACGAATGCGCGATGGTGGTGGTGTTCGCGGGCGGTCCCTGATGGGTGGCCCGCAGCCCGTCGTGGAACTCCCGCAGCTTCGCCGCACCGCCCTCGGCGTGCCCGGAATGCATGCCCTGGACCAGCGAATTCGGATTGTTGTAGGCGCCGAACAGGATCACCGACGTCTCCGCGTTCGGATCGATCGCCAGGGCGGCCTGCCGCACCTGCGCCAGTGTCTCGAGCGCGTAGCCGACACCACTGCGCCGCCGGAACGCACCGGCCACTTCAATGGCCACGTTCTGGGCGGTATCCGGATCGCCCAGAGAGTAGATGTACTGGAGCTTCTCGTCGATATACGACAGGTGGACGGCGGGCATACCCTCCTCGGCCGGCAGGCCGAGATAGTTCTCCCGCATATCCCGAATGATGTCCAGGCGGTCCTGGATCCGCTTCCGCTCGGCCAGCACCTGCGGTGTCTCCGGCTCGGCCTGGGCCCGCAGCATCTCCTGCTCGGCCTGGTGCCGCAGCATATCGAAGGTTTGCCGGTTGTACCGATCGCGGTCGGCATGCGGTATGCCGTCGCGGTTTCCGATGAATGGGTCCGCGCGATGCCAGGCGTCCTTCTCCTCGGGGGAGAGAGTCTGCCACTCGTGGTGCAGTTGCTGTGGATCGGTCGGCAGCCGGTGGTCCGGATCGGTAGGGAGCCCGATGTCCGGCACCGGCGTGTGGTCGGGATATTCCTCCGTACTCGGCGGCCACCGGAACCAGCGTTCCCCGGTCCGGACATCCTCGACCATGTGATGGTCGCCCACGAGCCGCAGCGGTCCCGAGCCCGTCGCATGGTGTGCCTGTGCGAGATGCTCGGCCATCTCGGCTCGGTAGACCAGGTGGGTCTTCATGATGGCGCCGTGGGTGGGAATGGACAGATAATCGAGCGCGTCGGCGGCCCGGCGTTCGAGGCGCACCGTCTCGACGTATTCCAGATCAGCAGCGGACAATTCGGGGTCGCGACGGCCGACGTCGGTGAGCAGCTCGTCAACGTGCCCGCGCGCATGCTCGGTCAGGTAGTCGGCGATGATCCGTCGCCGGTCGGCCGCACCCGGTGTGCCCTCCCGCAATCCGAGTTGTTCGACCAGGGCCAGCGCTTCGCGACGAGTGGCGGCGTGGTTCTCCGGCAGCCTTTCGGCCAGTTCGCGCAACTGGCGGATGCGGCCGAGATCGTGCGGGGTGGGCGCGGCGTGGTGATCGACCGGTCCCGGTCGCAGGATGCCCGGATCCGGTATGCGCGCCTGATCGATCAGCCGCGCCAGGTCCGGATCATGCTGGGCCAGTAGCCGTTCCACGGTGGGCGCGTGCTCCGGATCGTGCAATCCGAGGTGGTACATCAGATCGTTGAGATCGCGGCGCAGGGGATCCATGACATGAGGCTTGGCACGCGCCGCGACGCCCTCGCCGATCTGCTCGACCAGCACGCGAAGTTCGGCGAAGCGGCCGCCCAGATGCGAGGTCATCCGGGTGGGTCGATCGTCGACCGGATCGATGACCACGTTCTCGTCCTGCGCCAGCCGGATCTCGGCCAGCTCGTGCGCGACGGCCCGAACGACATCCTGGTCCCGGGCATGCGGGGAAACCTTGACGTCGTACCCGGTGATGTGCCCGGATTCGTCTGTCCGCGCGTGGAATTCGGCGACGGCATTGCCGGTGGTCGGGCCGACGCCCACGGTGATGTCGATCGGGCGGCCGTCGTGCGTCATCTCGAATCGACCGGTGTCGTGGTTCCACGCCACGCCCTCGGGCTCGATGAGCCGCAGATTGCCCTCGACCTTGCCGACCACGGATTCCGGTGTCAGATCCGGCATCCCGGCCGGGCGCGCGTCACCGCGGAATTCGCCGACCGGACTCGCCGTGCCGTGCTCGGCCGTCGGATCCGCATGCGGAGGCTCGACCGGCTCGCCGGTGTGTGAAGCCTCAACGGAGTGAACGGGTTCCGCTGTCGGCGGGAGCCCGCGGGGTTCGGGTGGTCCACCCGGCGGATCCAGGGCAGCGTGCGATGGGCGGTATTCATCGACGAGGTTCTCGGGTCCCGAGGGGAAGTCGGCGTAGCGGCCACTGAAGTTGTGGCATTCGCCCATGCTGTGGTTGCAGTTGGCGCAGTACGGGGTGGCCTTCGGTGCGTCGCCCTCGAACGGTTTGTAGGTCTGGGAATACATTTCGCCCAGGGCTTCCGGGCCGGTGGGCATCTCGGGCAGCCCTTGCCTGCGGAGTTCCACGTTCGCCCGCTCCCGCGCCCACAGCGCCGCATTGGCGGCCTTGACTTCGGCGTGGCCCCAGGGCCGGTCGAAGTGCGGGTAGGGCCGAACCCCTTCGGGGTAGCCGGGATAGGTTTTGCTCTCGGGTCGGCCGTCGCGGCTCAGGTTGGGATAGCCACCCTCCGGCCGCGCCAGCCCGGCGGCCTTCATCGCGTCGATATTGGCCTGCAGCGTGGGATGGCGCTCGTCCTTCGGGACGACCTCGTTCTGCTTGCCGTTGATCCCTTCGTAGGCGATACCGGTCCGCAGGTCGACCACCGCGGCGGTGACGTTGCCGTGCGACTTCGGACCCACGTAGGTGCCGTCGGCCTGAGCCTTGGCCACTCGCTTCTGTGTCTTGACCGGCTTCTCGCCCGGCTGCTGCGAGAACTCATCGGCGGCGGCACGGATCTTGGCGGCCCGCTCGCGCGCGATCTTGTCGACATGCTCCTCGACGGGCTTGCCGTCGACGGTGGCGATGAGTTCGCCGATCTTCCCGATGCCACCAGGATGCTCGTTCAGGTCCGCGAGCGGCTTGGTGTCCGTGGTGGTCGGGGCCGCCTCATGATCGTGCGTGTGCACAGTCTGCGGATGTAGGTATGCCTCAGGGATATTCGGGTGCGCGTGACCCGCATCGTGCCCGCCGTGCTCTTCGAGCTCGTAGCGGTGCGCGAGCTGAGCATCGTGCTCGGTCAGCAGTCGGCGCACGGTGTCGGCATGGGTGGGATCGTGCATGCCGAGGTGGTCGGCGAGCTCGCGCAGGTCCCGGCGCAAACGCGGAAGTTCGTGCGCGTGCGCCGGATCGGCGTTCGCGCGGTCGATGTGCTCGGTGAGCACCCGCATTTCGGCGAACCGGCCGCCCAGGTGGCTGGTCATCGTCGAGGGGCGATCATTGTGCGGGTCGACGAGGATGTGCGGGTCCTGTGCCAGCCGGATCTCGGCCAGTTCGTGTGCGAGCGCACGCGGCACGTCCACGTCGCGTGCGCGTTCCGAGAGCACCACCTCGTAGCCGGAACCGTCTGCCCGCGCATGGAATTCGGCCACGTTGCCGTCTCTGGTGGCGCCGGCCCGGACGTCGACGGTGCGGCCGTCGGGGAGCCGGAAGTGCTGTTCGTCGTGGTTCCACACGACGTCCTCCGGGGCGATGTGCCCCAGATTCTCCCGGATCTGCTCGTGGACGAATTCCGGTTGGAGGTGCTCCGTGCCCTCGCGGGCATCGCCGTGGAAGTCGCCGATCGGGCTCGCGTTCCCGTGCTCGTGTGTCCCGGGGGCGTCCGGCTCGTAGGAGATGGTCCAGCGATGCTCGGGCTGTGGCGGCGAGTATTCGGCCATCCGCTCGTGCGGCAACTTGTTGCTGCCGCCCGCGTCGATTGTGTAGTAGTAGTCCCGGTTTCCGGGATGCTCGAAATCCTTTTCCTCGATGAGCTCGAACGGGTTCGCACCTTCCCGGTGCGCCCCTTCCAGCGCCTCCCACAGCTTGGTGCCCAGAATGTGGTAGCGAGTACCGGGATCGCCGCCGACCTTGTCGGGTTTCATGTCCCACTGGACCTCGACGCGTCCGCCGGGCGCGAGGATCTCCGAAAGATGCCCGGCGATGGCGTGATACGCCGCATCCGGGAGTTTGGCGCTGACATTGTTGATGAAGACCCGCGCGATATCACCGCCGAGCAGGTGGCCATTGCCCAGCATGTCGCCGTACACCATGACGGTGCCGGGTTCCATGAGCGGCCCGGCGTCGAGCAGGCCCAGATCACGGCGGCGCTGGGCGCCGATCGCGGCATCCGCGAGTTCGGTCTTGATGATCAGCCCGCCGCCGGCGCGGTCGGCCGCCGGGGTCATCTCGACCGCGAATGCGCCGCGGCCGACACCGACATCGATGGTGTGACCACCCGCCGCGGCCGCGGGAACCGAGGGCCGTGGCTGGCGCTCGATGGGCTCGTTGTGCTCGCCGAACCGATACTGCTCCAGCGGAAGCCGATGCTGTGGCTGCGGGCGGGGCATCACCTCGACCGTGGACAGGCCGTCCACCGCATCGTGCAGGACGACCGTGTACTCGACATTGAGCCCGTGCTCGGCCGCCGCGCGGTTGGCGCGGTCGATGCCGCGCAGGAAGTCCGTGAGGGTGGTGTGCTCGCCGCCGACGTCCATCCGCCCGGTCGCGTGATCGATGGTGGCGGTGATGCGGTCGGGCGCGGTCGCGAAAGCATCGGCGGCGGCGTGCATCTGCGCGAAGCGTTCCGGGCCGAGGGCATCGCGCGCCGCCTGCGGCATGCCGTCGTGGAAGCCGTCGATGGTCCGATGGATGGCAGCGGCCTGCTCCGGGCCGCGCAGGGTCGGATGGTTGATGGCCGCATTGATTGGATTGAGCGCCTTCAGCAGGCCGGGCACCTGGCCCCGGGCGGGCCTGGCCTCCTCCTCGAAGAGCCGCTCGAATACGCGCCGCGAAAGCTCCTCGCGCATCCGGCCGTTCAAGCCCTGCTCCTCGGCGCGCAACAGATCGCCGGCGTGCTCGCCGGTCATCAGTTCACGCAGCCGGGCGAGATGATTCTCCGCGGCGTGCTGGAATTCGTCCTCGGTGAGGTGCTGGTTGAAGGTCGGCCGATCGGAGAGCACGCCCGCCTGTTCGAGCGCTATCCGGTGCGCGAGGTCCGGATCGTGCGCGGCCAGTAAGCGTTCCACGGTCGGTGCGTGTGCCGGATCGTGGAATCCGAGGTGGTCCATGAGATCGTGCAGGTCATGGCGCAGCCCGGGCAGCTCGGCGGCCCGGGCCGGATCCATGACGGCCCGATCGATATGGGCGGTGAGCGTGCGCAATTCGGCGAAGCGGCCGCCCAGGTGCGTGGACATGCGGGTGGGCCGATCGTCCCGCGGATCGATCAGGATGTCGTCGTCCTGCGACAGGCGGATCTCGGCCATTTCGTGTGCGAGCGCGCGCACGACGTCCTCGTTGCGAGCCTTGTTCGACACCCGCACGTCGTAACCGTCCGCGCTGGGCCCGAATTCGGCCACATGCCCGTTCGAGGTCTCACCGACCTCGATCCGCACGATGCGCCCGTTCGACAGGACGAAGTGGTTCTCGTCCGGATTCCAGGCCACCCCTTCGGGGGCGATGAGTCGCAGATTGTCCTGAATCTGCTTGTGCACGACATCGGGCGTGAGATCGCCCTCGGTACGGGCATCTCCATGGAAATCGCCGACCGGACCCGCCGCGGCGACGTCGTATCTGCGTGGGTCCGCGGGTCGGGCGCGGTCCGCGTGCTGGGGCGGGTCGACGGGAATCGGGAGGATGGTCGCCCCGTCGGGGTGCGCGTTGGGCGAATTCGCGTGATCACCGGGCGATTCGTGGTGATCGCCGGGGCGCGTGGGCTCGCCGGACAGGTTCAGGAAATCGTTCGGTCCGCTCGCGTGCGCGTCCACGTGCTGCTCGTGGTCGCCGGTGGCCGGCTCGGCGCGCGGTGCGGTCGGTTCGACGCCGGTGCGGGTCGCCTGCACCGGGGCGTCCGGCCGGGTGGCGCGGTCGACCCCGGCGCGAGTGTCGGGGGTCCTGGGCGAGCTGCCGTCCGTGGGCTTGGGCGCCGTGCCGTCGGCCGGCCTGGCGGTGCTGCCATCCGTCGGGATCCGGAGCGGATCGCGCGGTGCGACAGGCGATTTGGCCGGGTCGCCCGCCGGTGCGCGAGTCTCGCCGGGTGCGCCGTGCGTGGACGAGGTCGTCGCGCCCTTGGCGGGTTCGCCGTCGGCGCGGGTGGTTCCGTCGTTCGAGAAGTTAGTCGCGGTCGTGGAATTCGCACCGCTGGACGGATCCGAGGTGTGGTCCGAGACGGATTCCGGTGTGCGCGCATCCACCCCGGTGTCATGTGTACGAGCCGGATCCATCGCGGCCGTCGCGTCTCCGGCACGATGCTCCGGAGTGCCGCTCGCGTCGGGCCGCGCCGCGTCGCCGGATGGCGAGCCCGAGTGGTCGCCGACCGACTGGGTGTCGGCCGAACGCTGCGACGGGGAATCAGTTGCGCCGCCGTTGTCCTGCGCGTTCGCGTCCAGTCGCTCGCGCCTGCCGTCGGAGGTGAACGAGCCGTTGTTGTCGGACCGGTTGGAGTCGCCACCGTGGTCGGCCTGCTGGTCGTGTGCATGGTCGACGGGTGCCGGGTCGGCCGCCGTCGGGGCACTGGCCGCATGCAGCTGGGGGCCACCGGCCTGCTGACTGTTGTCGCCGCTCCGCTCGCCGGTCGAATCGCCCGGATTCCCGTGCTGTCCGTTGGTGCTGGGGTCGGCGGGGGTGCCGTGTTGTCCGTTGGCGTTCGGGTCGGCGGGGGTGCCGTGTTGTCCGTTGGCGTTCGGGTCGGCGGGGGTGCCATGCTGTCCGTTGGCGTTCGGGTCCGCGGGAGTGCCGTGCTGTCCGGCACTCGGGTCCCCGGCCGTATTGTGCCCGTTTCCGTTGGCGTCGGCTCCGGGGGTGTGCCCGTCCGGGGTGGTGCCCGGTTGGTCGAATGTGGCGGGTTTGGTGGTGGTTTCACCGGGGAGATGCGTGCTGCCGTCGCCGGTGTCGTGCCCCCGCATCGGGCCGTTGTGGTTGGTGTCGCCGTTGTATCCGTGCAGGCCGCTGGGTCCCGCCCCGCCGAACGCGCCGCCGGTCATGGAGCGCGGGTCGAAGCTCCAGTCGCCGTTGACCAGTCCATTGGCGAGCCAGCCCGCTCCGGCGCCGCCCACCCCGGCGGTCGCGCCGGTGAGCGCGCCGTTGAACGCGCCCTTCCAGCCGCCCATTTCGGTGGGCAGGGCGTGGTTCGCGCCGAAGCCGATCGCGCCGCCCGCTCCGCCGGACAGTCCGGCGACCAGTGCGTTCTTCCCGATCGCGCCCCAGTCGAAGCCGTGCCCGTGCCCGTCCAGATTCTGGATGGACTCGACCAGCAGTTCCTGCGCGGTGGACTGGATGACGGAAGTCACCGCGCCCTGGCCGATCTCGTAGATGAGCTTCGGCAGGACCTGCTTCAGCAGCGCATTGGTGATCCGGCCTTCGATCATGCTCTCGATCCGCCTGACGAACCCCTCGCCCAGCTCACGGAACGCGATGCGCGCCGAGGCGAATACCGCGGCCTCCGATTCGGGCGCGAACGGCCCGGTGGCCGCGGCCCAGGCGAGCTCGCCCAGCAGCCACCCGCCCGCGATATAGAAGTTGAGCTTGGCCGACTGCAGTTGATCGCCGAATCCGTCGGCGGCCGTGGACAGCTGGCGGTAGTTGTCGCCGAATTCCTTGACCGAGCCGTGCCCGGAGTCGTCCCCGTAGCGCAGCGGCTTTAGCCATTTGATGATCTCTTCGCCGCCGGTGCCGTCCGGATAGGCCTTGTCGAGCGCACCGAGCAGGTGGTCGAGGTCCTGCAGTAGGTCGTCGGCCTGTCCCGCAACCGATTCCAGGTCACGGGCCATCTGCCACATGGTGTCTTCGTTGCCATGCGGCCATTCGGAGCCCACCAACCAGCTCAGCCATTCGAGCCACGATGGAAACTCCAGCGCCACAGGCCACCTCACGCCGGTCGGTTCTGATCTTGGCGAGACCGACTGTGCCACAAGGAAGCAGGTGAACTCAACACGAACGCCAGATGAGTTGCCGGTGACCGGCCCGGGTACACCCGGCGGTGATAGGGTCCGGCGGGAAGGAGGCCGCATGGGCGAGATTTCGGGAGCGCGGGCAGAACTGGACCGGCTGGGTGCGGTCCTGCGTGCGCAGCTGGTCGAGCTCATCACCGACCTGGCCCCGGAAACCAACCTCCGCCTGCTGTTTCTCGACGAGCCGACGATCGTCGGATGGAGCGAGCCGCCGCGCTACCAGTACTCGGGCCTGATCCGCGGCGAGCGTCCCGCGACCGTCTCGGCCGCAGATATCGCCCGGCGCGCGGCCGCTCTCCTCGGCGCGGCGGGCTGGGAAGTCGGTGAGGCGCAGGACTCCACCGGTCCGAAACCCGCCGTGGTGGTCACCGGTCAGCGTGACGGCATCGACATCGAAGTGCGTGTGGGCGACCATACTTCGGCGGTGATGTTCAGCGGCCGGACCCCGGCGCTGGCGCTCCGCGACCCGGAGGAGTTCCGGCTGCCGGACCCGGTACGCACTCCCGAGACCCTGTCTCCCGGCTTCGTCCTCTGCTACGAGTGCGGCGGCCTGGGCTTCTGCCCGGAATGCGGTGGCCGGGGTCGGCTGCCCGACGGGGAGATGTGTCCCGAATGCTATGGGGCCCGAGTCTGCCCGATCTGCCAGGGCGCAGGCCAGCTCCTGATCTCGGAGCTGTCGCCATACCAGCGCACCCACTATCCCGAATTGCGCGGGACCTCCGAGTAATTCACCACCCCGAGTCGGTGGCTCCCCGATTCTCCTGCCCCTCGGCCCACGCCTCGTAGCCGACGGCATTGCCGAAGTCGGGCGCGGCCTCGCGAAGCTGAGACAGTCGTTCCCGTGACTGCGGGGGAGCGAGCGAGGCGGGTTCGATGGTCGGCGCCCGGGATTCGAGATCCGGCATGCCTTCGATCAGATCCGACAGTTTGGGCATGCGTGCGCGCTCGTCCCGCAACGGCTGCAACAGTTCTCGCCCCTGCCGCGCCACGTCGAGCGCGGCGCTCTGCGCGGCGGTCGTCGTCGCCTTCGCGATTTCGTCGTAGGTCAGTTCGCCGATATCGGAGGAGAAGCGCGTCGCGATCACCACCCCGTCCGCGTTCACGGTGACCCGCACACGTCCACCCGCCGCGGTGCCGGTGGCGGTGAGCTGGGTGCGCTGGCGTGATGCCTCGGCGATCGCCCGCAACTGCGTGGTGAGTTCCTCGACGATTCCGGCCTTCGCGACTTCCCCGTTGTGCCCGGTCATTTCGCCGACCTACGCGAACGTGTCGAAATTGCCGTGCTCCATGGTGTCGAGCTGATTGGCGGATTTGGTCAGCCCGCCGTGCAGATTGTCGAAGGAGTTCGCCAGGTTCTCGGTGCCGGTGGCCAGGTTCGCGCTGCTGGTGGCGAATCCCTTGGCGCCGTCGGCGAATTTGCCGCCGAAATCGTCATCGCCCCATGCCGCGGCTCCCGGCGAGACCGCCTCCCGGGCACTGTCGGCCATCGACTGCAATCGTGCTCGGATGTCTCCGGCGAAACCCGCGGCATCGCGCACCGCTTCCGGATGGACCTGCAATCTCCCGGCCATAAGATCGACTGTCCCACAACCGATCAGTGAACACAACATGAACAAGACGTGCCGCCGCCCGCCTGGCAAGATCGATCCCGCACCCGTACCCGGCCGAAGGAGCCCGCATGCCCGACACCCTCCCGCTGGCCAGAACCAACGCCGAGGCCCGTCTCTACCTCACCCTGCAACCCTGCCCCACCTGCGGCGAGACCCGCTGCCAGTTCCGCAGCGCCGTCATCACCGTCGACGGTGACCTGGCCAGCCGCTACACCGGCGACTGCCCGTCGTGCGGCACGCCGCGCGCCTACGAGTTCCGCCTCCCCGCCGAGGTCTTGCCCCCGCCCGCCGACTCCGTCCGCTTCGGCCTGGACAACCCCTCCGAACTCCTCGACCCCGGCGTGTGGCTCTGGTACTCCGACGTCTGCATCCGTCAGGTCCCGCCCACGCCCGCGGGCCTCGATGCCCGCGCCGAGCGCGCCGCCCGCCACACCCTGTCCACCGCTCTGGCCGCGGTCGAGGAGACCTTGAAATTCCTCCCGCCCACCGCCGACCGAATCCCCGCCCCGGCCTTCACCTCCGCGCAGGGCCGCACCACCTACAACACCGAACCCGGCCGCTTCACTCGCCCCCGCCTGGAAGCCCTCCGCGACACCTACGCCGCTGCCCTCGCCGACCGCTGACCGGCGATTCGATAGGTTTGGGCGAAGACCGCCGGCGAGAGGGACACATGAACAGGATCGACTACCGCGTGAGTCGCCGTGAGATCGCAACCGACGACGATCTCCGCCTGACGTTTCGCGGTGAGCCCTTCACCGGTGAGGCAGTCGAAACCATCGGCGACCAACTCCTGTTCCAGGTCTTCTACGTCGACGGCATCCCCCACGGCCCCGATCGCGAATGGTGGGCCGACGGCCCCCTCAAGTCCGAAGGTCAAGTCAATTACGGCACGCCGGTAGGCATCTGGCGCACCTGGCACCACAATGGCCAACTCGCGAGCGAGCAGGAATTCGACGACGAGGGCGACCCCATCGCGACCCGTAAGTGGGACGAGTCCGGCAACCCGATCCAGTCCTGACCCGCTCAGCTACCGGTAATCACACGAATGGCCACGTCCTGGGCGGCATTGCTGACCTCGCCGACTCGAAATCCACGACTCGTAATGTGCTCTACGAGTTCCAGCTCCGGTGGCAGATCGTGCTTGTGCAGATAATGAGCCACCGCCCCCGCCCAAACCCACACGCCATCCGTCCGAAAGTTCAGCGGCACATCCCGATCCGCAGGCGCGAACTCATCCTGCTCGAAACTCCTGGCCGCCAGCACAATCGGCGCAGACTCCAAGTACGCCAACACTGCAGTCCGCGTATTTCCCTCCACCGCAGGACGATCCGCCACCGGACGTCCGTCAGCGTCCTTGCCGTCATAAACCTTCGCCATTCGCGGCGGTCGCACAGCAGCCGGCTCCGGCGCAATCCTGGTGGTTGCTTCGACCTCCGATGCTGGAACGGCGGCCGCGAAGGGATTCGGTGCGGGTGACGCGGGCGCGAAGGGGTTCGGCGAAGGCGTCGCGGGCGCGAACGGATTCGAACCGGGTACGGGCTGCGCCACAGGCGCAAAAGGATTCGATCCGGGAGTCGGTGCGAATGGGTTCGCGCCGGGTGGCGGCACGAACCCCGGCGTATAGCCCGGCCTCGGCTGAGCCATCAGCCGCGGCCGCGCCAACTGCGCCACCAGCCCCGCCACGGTCGCGGCGAAGGACAGCAACAGCGTGAGCATCGTCAACCAGAACCCGGCACCCGCGTACTCCCAGAAGTTCAGTCCCCCCAGGGCGAACGCGATACTCAGCCCGCTGATCGCATTCGCGAAGATCAACGCGGCAGCTGCACCACTGGCCGCTCGCACGGCCGCGTTCCGCACCCCCGCGCCGGCCAGTAAGGCGATGGCCACGACAACGACGGCGATCAATCCCACTGAGAAATGCACGGCGGGCAACGGAACAGAGCCGTCATTGCCCTCCCATATGGATATGACATGGGAGGAACGTCGCACCAACGCGGGGAACGAACTCCAGAGATTCACCGCCGCCGCGACCAGCAGGAGAACGGCCCCCACCCGATCCGCCGCCCCACCACCGAGCTCCTGCGCCGCCCCACGTCCCGCCACCGCAGCATCCCGCAACCCACTGACCAAAGCCGCGATGCCAACCAACATCACCAGCATGATCACCCAGAATCCGAACCCCGGTGACACATGATCCCCGAACTGGCGCGCATAGCCCACCACATCACCCGACGCCATCTGCGCCATCAGCCCACCCGCAAACGCCGCCGCCCAAAACAACACCCGCCGCCGAGCCCCCACCCCCGCAGCAAGCAACGTCCCAACCACCCCGCCACCCATCACCATGAGCACATACGGCACAGCAGTGAAGTAGTCAGTAGCCCGCATCCCATGCCCGTTGCTCTTCCAGACATAGATGTCCCAACTGCCATGCAGCCCAATAGACATCACAGGCAGCCAGAACATCGCAAACGTCAACACCGCCGCCGCAAGCAGCAAGACCCCGGTGATCCGTCCGACGCCCCGTGCTCCACCCACCTGTCCCGCGCTCCCCGGCACTGGTTCAGGCCCACTCATGAAGCCTTCATTCCGTGTGTAGGCCATAGGTTCTCGCGCCCTTCCCGATACAAGATGTGCCCCGCCGCCGCCCGAAACAGCATGTCCTCAACCCCATCGGTCCAGGCCGTCCGCCGAACCTTATCGATGATCAAGGTCCGACTCATCTCCTCCCGCCTCGGCCCGAACCAGTACTCCGCCTCGTCCGGCTCATCGCGCACCTGCCGGTAATAGACAAGCAACGCCATAGCCTCACCAGTCGTCGGCGCGAATCCGGCCGGGGGTGATGTCGTCCAGATCTTCGACATCGGTGAAGGTCATGATCGATTCGCTGTTCTGGTGTCGCTCCGGCGAATTCGGGGGTGCGGTGGAGGCTGGGATGGGTTCGGGGATTCGCTTGGTGAGGTCCGGCAGGCCCTCGATGAGGTCCGACATCTTCGGCATCCGTCCGCGCCGTTCCTGAATCGGATTCGTGAGTTCGGCGCTCTTGCGGCCCAATTCGATGGCCGCGGCCTGCGCGGCTTCGGTGACGGCCTTGCTCAACTCGTGGAGCGAAAGGCCCTCGAGATCGTCGTCGAAGCGGGTCTCGATAACCGTCCCATCGGCATTCACCACCACCGTGACCCGCTTCTGCAGCGCGTACCCGGTGGCCATGAGCTGCGCCCGTTTCTGCTGCATCTCGCCGAGAATCCGCATCTGCTGCTGGAACTCGTCGAGCATCGAGGCCAATTCGGCCTTCACGCTCTCATTGGCCATGGCTACTTGCCGAACGCGTCGGCGTTACCTTGATCGGTACCGTCGAGCTTCTTGCCGGACTGGTTCTGCCCGTCGGAGTTGTTCTCGGCGTTCTTGGCCAGGGTCTCGGAGAGACCCTTCAGCGTCTTGCGGGCGGCCAGATAGCCGGACCCGTCCTCGGTCCCGGCGAATTCCGTGCCGTAGCTGTCGTTTCCCCAAGGTTCGCCCTTGCCGCCGGTGCTGGCCATTAGACCGTCCACCACCCCGCGTAGCCGACTGTTGACCAGGTCCGTTTTGGCCGACGCCTTCTTCAATAGCTCGGGATCGACGTCGAGTTTGTCTGTCATCAGGTATTACTCCTCCCCATAGCAGCCGGTCAGCGCGTCAGCCGCGCTGCCGCATCCGTTCCTGAAACCGTTGAGTGAACCCCGCGATGTAGACCGTCGGCGGCACCGAGGACGAGGACGGTTCGATCACGCCGTCGTCGGCCATGTAGTAGATCGCGCGACCGATCATGATCTCGCCCGGTCGGGTGGGCACGAAAACCATCCAGCCGTTGTCGATTCGTTCGGCGGTCAACTGGTCGAGGGGGTAGCCACTGGTGTCGGTACCGCGCGCCAGGATGAATCGGCTGACTTGCTCGATGGCGTCGATCCGGCTCAGCGGCGGCGCGGTGACAAAGGTCCGAAGGCCCGCCAGCGTGAACTGGTTGAGGGCCGAATCCACGTCGTGCTCGGCCGGATCGAAGACCGCGGCCACCGTCTCGTAGGTCACCAGTCCCGCCTGTGCCGCCGAAACCAGCGTCGCGACAGCGGATCTGGTGGCATCGGTGACCGTCTTCCCGGCGGACGTCATGACCTGCAGGATCACGTCGATGGTCGAGTCGGTGGTCCAGATACCGGGTACGGCGCCAGCTATGCCGGGACCGTCCGGCGATTCCCCCCGGAACCACTGTCCGTCCTCCCACCAGTAGCAGAAGGTCAGCTGCCCGGTGGCCGCCCGCGGATTCAACACCGCGTCGGTCACCCAATCCGGTGCGCCCGCGTACAAGCTGGGTAGTAGAGCGCCGTCGTTGTAGACAGCATCGAGTTCGGGTGCGTTGAGCACACCGCCCGAGATGACCGCCCGATCTCCCGGCAGCACGTACAGCGTGCTCCCACTGCGATTCGGTCCCTCGAACCAGGCGAGCGACGGCAGCATCCGGGGGCCGTTCGGTGCGTCGAGAGCGACGAATACCGCTGCGAGCGTGGTCCAGTGCGACCACATCAGCGGTAGCGGCGGGAAGACCTCGGTCGTCGCCTGGCCGCGAATCTCCTTCGCGCGATCGGACCGAGCCTGCTCCGCGGCGACTCGCGGCGAGCGCATCAGGCGTCCACCGTGGCTCACGTACGCGGCCAGCCAAACGGGTAGTCGGTTGCGCGGGTACTCGCGCAGATCGGCCAGATACGCCTCGGCCGGAAATAGTTGGTTGTCCGGAAACGGCTCGTCGCCGTAGTCGTAGTCGGTCTGCATCTGGCCCGCGTTATTGAGGCTGATTCGGATCCGCCACCACGGTCCTTCGCTCATCCCCGCCGCGACGTCGCGCTGTTCCTGCACCAATTGCAGGACCGACTGCGCGGGTTCGACCTGAACCGCCTGCTCCCCGGCCGAATACACGATGCTCCAGGTCTTGTCGGTCACGGTCCACGCGAAGGTCGCGTCGACTCGCTCCCAACCCTCCGGTGCGGCGGCCGCGAGTTCCTGGGCGATCCGATGCGTCAATCCCCGCGCTCGCTCGATGATCTCCTGCTCATCGGCCACCGCTTCGGGACCGGGATGCGAAACCAGGCTGAATCCGATGTCCGGCTCCGCGTTGGACTCCGCGAACCCAGCCATGAACGACTTCATGAATTCGTCGTCCGGATTCCCGCCCTGAGGTCTGCTCACGTCCCGACTCCCCTCCTCGACCGGTCCCGCGCCTTTCACCCCGGTCGGATACCTGTGCGACCTTACACATTCGAGGTGTCGGTGTCGGCCGGGGTGTGGTTAGCTCAGAGTTCGCGGGAGCTTACGTAGCCCTCGTCGGTAATGCGCAGAGCATCCAGCGTCGCCGTCGGGCTGCCCGACAGAACGACGTCCCAGCCACCGTCGATGCGCTGCGGGGCGAAGCCCATGGCCTCGATATCCACGCCGGCACCGATCAGATACATCCGGATTCGGCTCGATGCCTCGGCCGCGGACATCCCGCCCGGAGCTGCCGCGTGCACAGGCCATGGACGGCGATCGAAAAACCCGAGGCGTTCCGCCTCGCGTTGCCGGTTCTTCTCGCTGTGCCGGTAGTGGTCGGAGGTGTTCGTGAACGGTATCCGCCAGAGTGCCGGGCGCTTGGCCCAACCGTAGAAGTAGGGCCCGCCGGTCACCTGCAATCCCGCGGTGAGCAGTCGGGAATCCTTCGGCTGAACGAGCGTGATGATGCCGCTGTGTCCGGAACCGTCGGCCAGCCGAACACGGCAAGTCCTGCGGTGGGTCGCGGTGCGGTTCTCGACCTCGCCGACGACATCGGAGGGCATCGCGACGAAACGGCTCACCAGCTCATCGAATTCCGCTGGTGGGCCCGAGAATCCGGCGGTGATCTCGTGGAGGCGGCCGTTGGATCCCTTGTCGACCCGGTTGAACCCCTCGCCGACGAAGGCATTCGCGCTCCAGGTTTCGGAGCCGTCACCGTCGGCGGTGAATCCCGCGCCCTCCAACAGCGAGACCAATTCCGAGGCACGCCTGCGCCCGTGCGCGATGACGGCCGCGGCCTGTGCCTTGCCGATGGGCTTCAGCGTCGAGGAGACCCCGCCCCGATATCCGGTGCTCTCCTCCGGCCCGACCACGGCGATGCCGTGCGGAATGAACCACAGTGATCGCACGGTGACACTCCTTCGGTGGCGGCTGTCCCGATTCCGTTGCCGACCCTAGCCGATCGATAACGGCGGTCGCTTTCCCAGTTGATCGTCGGCGCGTTCTGTGGCAGCGTGTCGCGAGATCGTGAACTGTCCGCGCGCCGAATGCGCTGCTGGACAGCGAATCAGCAATACAGATCAGCGCGTATTCGGGGGCGATAGTGGGGTCACGGGGGTGTCTGATTGAAGCCACCGCTGCGCGAGTGATTCTCGTCGCAGGCGGTCCGCGATGATCTGGAAGCCGCCCGCGGCGGGAGGTCTCGGCTGGCTCGTCGGCATGAAATGGCCCGAAGGCAATGAAGACCTCATGTGGGGGATTGCCGACGACTGGACCGGTGCCGCGAAGGATATTCGCAGTATCGATGCCGACATCGATGCCGCGATCGCGGCGGTGCGCCAGGCCTATCCGACGGGTGACGGCGGCGACAAGATCATCGCTCAGCTGTCGGACATGCGGACCGGCAACCAATCGATCGACAAGCTCGCGGACTGGTTCGACACGATTGCGGGAACCGCGAACAACACCGGGACACAGCTCGAATACACGAAGCTGATGTTCTACACGACGCTGATCACGCTGGCCGCGGATATCGCGGCGGCGTGGGCGTTTCCGCCCACCGCGCCGATGGCCGAGGGCGCGATCATCGGCGTCGGCCGGATCACCGTGCGGATCCTTACCCGGCGCGCGATCGACTTCCTCGGCAAGGAAGCCGAGAAGGCCGGTGAGATCGCGCTGAAGAAGTTCATTCTGAAGCAGGTACTCATCGGTGGTGCGCTGGGTGGATTGCAGGACGGTGCGATCCAGGCCTATCAGAACGAATTCGGACGCCGCAACGGTATCGATTACAAGCAGTTGGGGTTGTCAGCGGCAGGTGGTGCTGTCGGTGGTCTGATCGCCGCTCCCGTCGGCAAATACGTCCCGAAGATGCTGCTGAGCCCGCTGTCGAAGGACGTCGCCCAGAAGATGGTGACGCAGAAGGCCGCTAACTTCCTCGGCGGTGGAGTCGCCGGTGGTGTGGCCGGTCTGGGCGGTTGGGTCGTCAGCGGTGGTGTTACGCACAACTGGGAATTCGACCCCCGTGTGGTCACCGCGGGTATCGCGGGAGGCACGCTGCCCGGTGTCGCCCACGAAGTCCCGTCGCCCTGGAAGGGCGGCGAGCCGAAGCTGTCCACTGCGGGAGCCAAGACCGACGGCGCTCCGTCGGGCATCACTGAGCAGCACAAGACGCCTGAGATCGAAACCGGCAAGCCGTCGATCGGTGAGCAGCCTCAGCAGACGCCTTTGCCCGCCGAGAACGCAGCTCGAGATGGTGCTCCGGCGGCCGAGCATCCCCAATCGGTGGAGCCGAAAGCGCAACTGACCGATCACGGGAACCAGCACGAAACTCCGGCCGGCGGGCCGCAAGCCGCACCGAATGCGCAAGCGCAGGTGCACAACCCACAGGTTGTCGAGGCGCGTCCGGCGGACGGTCCGCAGGCCGCCAACACCGGGCAGTCACCGGCTTCGGCTGATCAGCGTCAGGTAACCCCCGCGGGCGCGCCGCGCGCCGAGACGCCCGGTGTACTGCGCACCGAAACACCAGCTGCGCTGAAACCCGAAACACCGGTCACCTCGAATACGGCGCGTGCCGACGCACCCGGATCACAGACCCCGCAGGCTGCCGAACCGAGAGCCACGGCCGCCCCGGCACGCGATGGCGGTGCCGCGCTGACTACGATGAGTACCAGGGCCACCGGGCAGGACGTTCCCACTCGCGTGGGCGAGCACACGGATCTGAGCCAGTCCGCGCGGACAGCGGAACCGGCGGCCGGCCGGCCGGACGGCAGGGATCTGGTGGGGGCCGGTAGCGGTCCGGCTTCCAGAATCGGCGCGCGACCCGAGAATCCTTTGGGCGGAAGGGAACCGCGGCCCGATGGGCAGTCGAATCATCCGTCCGGGTCTCCGACAGAGCACAACCGGGGACCCAACGACCAACGCGGCCCGAATCACCCGGCGTCGGGTCCGGCACCCGACCCGACGGCCACCCATACGACGCCGCCGCACGATTCCACGCCCGCGCTCCCGCGGGACCCCGAACATCCTGTGCTGCCGAAGGATTCGCCGGTCACCGAGGCCGAGCACGCGCACGCTCGTGAAGCCTTGGATCGCCTGGGCCCGGAGGCGACGCCCGAACACCTTGCGCACGAACAGGACAGCTCTGTCGCGGCCGCGCACGATCGAGCGACCGAGAACCACGAGTGGTGGCACTCGCTCACCCCGGAGCAACAGGGCGCCATGCTGCGCGTCCACCCGCACGAGCTCGGCAATGCCGACGGCATCCCACCGCACATCCGCGACGAAGCCAACCGCCTGGCGATCGCGCGCGACATCAACCAGGTACGCGAACAGAATCCGCGGGTCGACAAGTTCCTCACCCGGTTCACCGATCCGGAGAGCGTCCGGCAGTGGAAGAACCTGCGGTCCACCGTGGAAGCCCTCGAGCACGCGGACGATCTGGCTCGCAGCTTCGCGGACAAGAACGCCGGTCACGAGCCGCCGGTACAGGTGCTCTCCTACGACTCGGAGGCGTTCGGCGGCGAGGGTCGCGCGGTAGTCGCATTCGGTGATACCCAGCACGCGTCCACCGTTTCGTTCCACGTTCCGGGTATCACGACCACGGTGCGAAGTCTGGGAACGAACCTGGACAACGCCTTCAACCACTACCGGGCCACTTCGGAGAACAGGGATCCCGCCGAGGTCGCGTCGATCGCGTGGATCGGTTATGACGCGCCGAGCGGATTCCCGAAGATCCTGCGCGAGATGACCGACGCGCGGCTGGCTTCACGCGGAGGCCAACTCCTCGCCCGAGATGTGGCCGCGTTCAGTCAATCCCGTCGCTCGGACGCCGCCCTGCCCGGTGGCTCGCCGACACCCGACGTGCACCTGTTCGGCCACAGCTATGGCTCCACCACCACGGCCTTCGCGGGCGCGGGCGGGCGCCTGTCCGGCGACATCTCCACCATCACGCTGCTGGGATCGCCCGGTGCGGGACCGGTGGGGCACGCCGCGGATTTCGGCATCGGCGCGCACAACATCTTCGTCGCCAGTTCCTCGCGCGATCCGGTCACCTGGATCGGCGCCAACGCACACGGCGAAATCAGCCGCATGGCACCGGGTCTCGGCAACGGCCTGGGAATGGACCCCGCCATTTCGGCATTCGGCGCCAACCGCATCGCCGCCCAATTCCCCGGCGGCATACACACACTCAGCGACATCTCGACCCATACGGGCTACTACAACTACCTGGACAAGGGCGCCACGGTCCCAACCGAGTCCCTGCACAACTTCGCCCGTATCGCCAACGGCGAGAGCCCCCACACCCTGCCCGAATACCCTCGCCCGGGCCGCGACGACCTCAACGCGTGGCAGCGCAACATCGGCTCCCTGCCCCACGACCCGGCGGGCTTCCGCGCTCCCGAACCCAATGTCCATCAGGGCGAACACCCGTACGGCTACGACGATCTGGTCAACCAGCACCGCACCCAGGACCCAACCCCGGTCGCCCCTGATCGTACGCACTCCCAGGTCAACGACTGCGGCCCCCAGGCCCTCCGCCAGGTCCACGAGCTAACCGGCAACCCCGACGTCCACGTCCCCGAAGACGCTCACATCGCCGAACACGGCATGACCGCGGCCGAACTCGAGAACGCCGCAGGCGCCCACCTCGACCGCCACGAAACCCTGGGCTCGATCGCCGACCAACTCCACCGACTAGGCGACGGCGCCACCGCCCTGGTCGTCGACGAATTCCACGGCCCCACAGACGCCAACGACATCGGCGCCCACGCCTACACCATCACCAACGACGGCGGCCGACTAGTCGTCCACGACAACGCCGTCCCCGGCGGCCCCCACTCCTTCCCCCCGGACCACACCAACGTCAAATCCACCCACGCCATCGTCTACGACTCCCATGGCAACCCGGTACATCCGCTCGAACGAACCCCTGAGACCACTCCGGCGAATGTCCGCGATACTCGCCCGGAAGCCCGTATAGGCCAGCCGGATTCACGCTCCGAACCCGCGCATCAAGGGCAGCACCCCGAGCCCCAGCACGAACCAATCACCCACGAATTCACCCATCCGACCGATCATGAGGTCGGTGGTCCCGCCCACGATTCGATCCGGCGTTTCGACACACCTGATGCTGCCCGCCACTATGGCGAGGAGATACTCGGTCCTATCCGAGACATGATGTCCGGCCCTGAACTACGTGAGCTGCAGGCATACACCAAGAAGTCTTGGATCAATGAATTCTTGCGCGCGGCGGACCCGGTGAAGTTGCTCACCAAGCTCGGTGAGGACGAAGTCCACTACGGGCAATTGATGCGGCTCACCGGCGGCAGCCCGATTATGCTGAAGATCGAAGTGCTCGAGCGATTGCTTGCGGAGCATCCCGATCCTCGCGATCCGAATCTCGATCCGCCCCTGCGCGCTGCGATCGACAGCATCCTCAACGAGGACAATCCGCACGCTCGGCTCCAGGAGCTGTGGCGTAACTCCGGCAAGCTGCCTTCGATGCGTGAGTATTTCGGTGGTGACCCGACGATGGACATCCTTCGATCTCAGGTCGCTCACCTCGACCAAGCAACGAATCGTCCGCTTCCCGAGGGAGTGGAGGTTTCGCGCGGTATCAGCATGAGGAGTCTCGACCGTCTCATCGGACCCGACGGCCGGCCACTGAACGGTCGTAATCCAAAACTGCTGAAGGGCACGGTCCAGGACGACCACGGCTACATGTCGACCAGTCTGGGACCGACCCCGCCTCAAGAATTCAGGCTCAAAGTCCGTATGGAACTAGAGGTTCCGGCTGGATCGAAGGGCGCGTGGGTCGGCGACAAGGGACTGTCCGGACCTGAGAACGAACTCATCCTCCAGCGTGAATCCCGCTTCCTGATCACAGATGTCATCGAGGATCCGCAAGGCGCGAGATACGACGATGGGTACGTCGACTACCTGGTCAAAGGAACCCTCGTACCGGCGGATTACGTCCACGAGCCGCACGTCGAAGTCACGGATGCCCACGATCCGAACTCGACGACGGACAAGCCCGAAGCGGATCCGGTTCATCCTCCGACGGACGGACCCGACGAAGACCACGTTCCCTTTCGGCTGGGCGACGAGACGCAGCATCCGGTCGAGCCGGAGCACCCGCAAGAGGCTCCGCATGCCGAAGACAACGGACCCGAACATGTGCCGACCGATCCTGCCGATCGACCCTCGACGCTCACACCGCATCTGGCCGACCGCTTCAACGAGATGCATGAGCGCATCGCCGACATAGCTGCCGCCTACAACGATCCGACTCGCACCGCCGAACTACCCGGACTACGACTCGGACTCGGCGACCTGATGGACAAACTCGGAATGCTCGACCGCTCGACAGCGGTGACTGCGATGCGACTGTTCAACGAGTACAACCTCGAGTTCGCGAAGTATCTGAATGAAAACTACAAGGCCCTACTGCCACACCCATCGGACGTTGAAAGTCATGGCGCGGTTCCGACGCACTCGACTGAGCACCCTTCAGAGGCCGCCGATCATACCGAGCCATCCAAGGAACATTCGTCAGCTGACGAGCCGAACTCGGAACCCGCTCACGAATTGCCGAAAGCCGGTGCTCCATCGGAGCTCACCCCACACGAGCAAGATGCATTGCACCGCTACACCGACCCCGACGCGGGCGTCTACGCCGATCTGAACAAGCGCCTTCGCAGTGGCACTGACCTGGATCCCCATCAAGCGGAACTCGCAGACCATATCTCCTCGGCGCTCGATAAGCTTCCTACCTTCGAAGGCACGGTATGGCGAGGCACAAACCTCTCACCCGAGGACCTCGCTCGCTACGTGAAGGGCGCCACAGTTCGTGAGCCCTCATTCACCAGTACCTCGACCGACCGCAACCGAATCTTCACCGGCAATGTCGAATTCATCATGCACTCGACGAATGGTCGTGAAGTCAGCCCGCTTTCGGCCCGTCCCGCTGAGAAGGAGATCCTGTTCGACCGCAACGCGACGTTCGAAGTCCGAGGCGTAGTCCACGACCCCAACGCCAACCTCTTCGGCGTCACTCGCATCTATCTGGTCGAAACCCCCAGCCACACAGCCATTCACGAAACTTCGCCGGAGCATGCCAACACCCATCCCAGCGATAGCGAGGCTACCCATGCTCCGAACACTCGAGACCTGGTCCCCGAGGATCCTCCCGTCCGTTACGGAACCGACCGCACCTCACTAGGCGATTCCCCCGAAGTAGAGCGAGTCTTCCAAAACCTCCGTAACGAGGGCGAACACGATGTAATCCTCCACGGCGACCGCTTCGGCCGCCCCACCGCCGACGGCGGCCACGAGATCGACCCGCAAAAGGTCGTAGAAGCAATCCGCAACAACCCGGACTATGTACCGGGGACCCCGGTCCGCCTCATCTCCTGCCACAGCGGAAACGAAATCGGCTGGGCCCAACACATCGCTCATGAACTGGGTGTCCCGGTCCGGGCCCCGTCCGATCTGGTCGGTGTGAAGGCTCACCCGGATTCTCCAGCGGTCGTCCACAACGAAGGCACTTGGAAGACCTTTCACCCGGAAGGGCCGGACGGAAGAACCCCCGAACCCACTGTCCACCAGCCGGATCCCCTTGTCGACGCGGACCTGCCCAGAGGCGGGGGCACCCGAGATGGCTGGGACATTCTCGGCAATGAGACAGCGGATGAGCATTCGGGTTCGCCGCACGATGAGCATCCGAGTTCGCCGCACGACGAGCAGTCTGATTCGCCGCACGATGAACACGGGCTCGACGGCGATTCGGCCTCTTCGAGGTACGCGGACCTCGAAGACGATGTGATCATCGATTCGGGCGATCCGAAGTACAACGAGCGATTCGTGGAATGGAATCGCCCTAGTCACCGACCCCCGGATCCCGAGAATCCGCACGCGCCGCGGCGGCCGCTCGATGTGCACGAAGAGATCCGAGCGCCACACCGTGACCGTGATAATGTGCCGGACGGCAACACGGAGCCTGACAGACTTCGGCCGGATGAGAGCCCGGATCCGATACCTGAGCCGCTGGGTGACTTGGCCGGGGACGGCGGGCTCCACCCGTGGACGGAATACCCTGTGGTCAACCAAAATGGCACTCGCACAACATTTTTCACCGACGGTGATGGTGTCGTCAAATGGGTTGAGGCTACTCCTGGTGCACGTGATATGGCCGTCGATGGCAAGGGAAAATGGTCTGGATTCAACCCCGACCTGAGCTTCCCATTGCTACCGGACGTTCAATATCAGGTTCCAAATTTTCATAACAATGAGAAATTACTGAACTTCCATACCGACGAGCATGGCCAGACGGATCGACTCACTGGAGATGTCGAAGCGCGGGGGCAGGACAAGAACCATCGCGACGACGACAGCAAGAAAGGCGCGCAGAAGCGTGCCAACCAGGAAGGGGAAGCTGCCTTCCCGAAGAACCCTCCCGGGCGTACGCTGACCCTCCTTGAACGAGCGAAGGCTCGTATCAAGTGGGCGGGCGGGCACCTGCTCGCGAATGAGCTCGGTGGTCTTGGTGAATATCTGAACATGCATCCGCAGATGGCAGCATCGAACTCCGGAAATGATCGAGACGGATGGGTTCATGCTGCATCGTGGCGGGCAAAGGAGAACCAGCTCGTCGAATTCGCGAGTCAGGATCATCAGGATATTCGAAACTATCAGGTCAAGATGATCAGAGAAGCCGACGGAGTTCCGGCTTCGGTTGTCATGCGCTGGCAAGAGGTTACCTACGCACGCAATTCCGACGGCACCGTGCAGCTTGGTTTGAACGGTAAGCCCGTGGTGGAGTCGGTGGTTACCAAGGAACGAGCGTTCTCGAACAAGGAGGCGAACTTTGGACCAGCCACCCCGTACAACGGTCGCTGAGATCTGCGCGATAGTGGAGCGTGCGGCCCCAGTGAGCTGGGCGTGCCTTACCCTGCAGGTCTGGGCGAATGTGATGTCGTACGAAGTCGCGGTGTCCGCGCAGGATGCCAATGGCAGGTCCGCGGGCGAGGTGAGCCAGCCGGCGGTGACCGATCTGCTGGTACGGCTGCGGAACGAGATGTACGAGCCTGATCGTGGAGCTTGGCTCTCCGCGAGGTTTGTGCTGAATCGTGGGGAAGAACCAGATATCTCGTTCAACTATGACGATGATCCACAGTGGTCACCTGACTTGCATCCGCTGATGTACGCGCGCGACCTGGAGGTGTATCCACGTGCGGAGCAGCATGTTCCGCAGTGGTTGCAGGATCGGGTGGCGTTCGGCCTGGAACTGGAACGCCAGCGTGAGGCCGACGGCGATACACAGTAGGCTGTGCATTGATGATCGGTTTCCGAGGAGGACTTGCCTGATGTCGAACCAGCCGTTGAACCCGATGGAACAACAGGAGAAGCTGTCGGACATCACATTGGAAATACTCGAGACCCTGCCGATGGGATGGACGCGCTTGATTGTTCGCGGTCGGATTCTCGGTCGGTACGCTGAGCGTGAGAGTGGGGTGAAGATGCCGGATGGATCTGTGCAGGGCTTCTCCTTCCCGCCTACCGCATGGCGAAAGTTCCAAGATTTGCGAGACGGTATGTACGCGCCTGGTCTGGGCACCTGGGTCGAGTTCGAATATGTACTGGATCCGCCCGGCCGGTTTGTTATCGACTACAACCGTGACCAACTTCCTCGATTCAGTAAGAAAGGTCCGACGAGCAGCGATTTTGCCCTCGAGAACGAGTGGTATCCGCGCACGGCCGAGCACATGCCCGAATGGTTCCACCATGGATTGGGCACGCCTTCCTCGGAACATCTCGGCTGATGCACACAGGAGTGTGGTGGTGATCGGTCTGAAGCCCGTTGGTATCTACCAGGAGATGTACCGAAAAGCGCGGGAAGGGCTTCCGTCGTTGCGAGATTCGTACACCGACCAGGTGGTTGGGGAACGAGATCTGGTAGTCGCGTATATGAGGTCGGCGACGCCGGTCTTCGACGTACCGGCGGATGTCACGGATCTGGTCGATGTTTCCCAGACTATCCGTAACGGTCCATCACTGCTTTCTGACGGAGAGTGGATCTGGCGCATCGACTCGATCCATTATCTCGCGAACTACTCCCTCGCAATTCCGTCTGCGTTCCTCGATCACGTGCGCGCGCAAAACTACCGTCCCGCAACCGATGTCGACGTGTCTGACGCAAAGTTCGACGCTGCGATTTCCGCGTACTTCTGAACGAACTCAGGAATCCGCCATGACGCTTCCGCATTGGGTGACCCCGCCGGATGAAACCGACGACAGCGAGATCGACAAGAAGCTCGCGGCGAGACTGGGTGTCACCGTCGACCAGTTGCACGAGATCGACCGGCAGATGGCCGAGGATGTACGTGCCCGCGACGCTGTTCCGCCTGCGGACCGAATCGTCGACAGCAGTCCAAAGTTCAATGAGGGTTTCGGGCCCGACAACGCCGCGGACACCGCACAGTCCGGCGAGATCCGAGCCTCCGCCACGCTCCCGCCTCTTGTGTCGGCGGACGACGCGATGGCGCCGAACTACGACGCCTGGACGCGTCTTCCGGTATTCTACGTTCCGATCACGGTAGGCGACACCCTGATCGGCTACCTGTGGGGGTCACAGGACGGGAAGTCCGCGGGGTTCTTCCGGAACCTCGCGTCCGCGGTCGATCGTGTGAAATTCGCTGTGTACTGGAACAATCGGCTCGAAGAGACCTACGGTATGGGGCTCACCCCGGCGGAGGCGATCGAGTATTGGCGTGGAAGGCCTGGGGACCCCCAACTCGGTGCGATCGCTGGTGACGCGGAGCGAGGTGAGTCGCGGACTATCCAGGAGTTGGCGCTGCGCTTGAATCCTGATAAACCGTTGGGCGATGGTCCATGGGTCCAGGACGGCACCTTTCCAAGTGGCAGTCCGGAGGATCGCTCGGAAGGATTCAGCGCGATCGCGCCTTCTCCGACAACCACATACCCCGAGGAAACCGCTTCGGCTGTCATTTATCTGCCCGTCAGTCTGAAAGGCACGATCGTCGGGTACGTGTGGGCGTCGACGAGTGACGATGCCGCCGGGTACATCCCGCGCACCGCGGTCGGCCACACGGGCTTCGTTGCGGGGGGACTGTGGCGCTCACGTCTCATCAATGCACATATGGCTGGTCTGTCGGCGCTCGATGCGGTTCGGCGTTGCCGGTCGCTACCAGACAATGCCCCTGGGACATTCGGTGTGATCGATCCGATTCCGGAGCAGGAGGCGCCCACGCTCGCCGATCTCCGCCGGCTCGCCGATCAAGATTGACCGCTGCGAGAGCTGCGGCCGCGACATGGGCGCCGTGAAACGGATCGATCGGACCTACGACGACCACCAAATCTCCACCGGTGATGATCTGCGACTCGAGTACCGGGGCGAGCCCTTCACAGGCGAAGTGGTGACGACACTCGGTGACCAACTTTTGGCCCAGGCCTTTTACGTGGATGGGATCAGCCATGGACTCCAGCGCGCGTGGTGGTCAGACGGTCAGCTGAAGTCCCAGGGGGAGATGGACTTCGGTACACCCCAAGGCGTGCACAGGGAATGGCATCGGAACGGTCGACTCGCCAAGGAAAGGCAGTTCGATGAAATGGGTCGACTGCGAGCCGTGCAGATCTGGGATGAGAGCGGAAGCGCGGTCGAGAGGGCACGACCGTGGGACAAGATGTAGTCGTAGGCCCATGCCGATCTTCGCTCGAATCTCCTACCAGGATCAGGGAGCTCTGGCCGTGGCGAACTGCCGTATCGGCCACGGCCACGACTCCCTGATCTTGAAGTGGTGATCGCTCCCGACAGTCAGGTGACGAGGTCGTGGCAGCCCTGGGATTCTCGGTCGATGCGGGCGCGTATTTCCGCGACTGAGGTACCTGCGGGGCGGTGGTCGGAGCGAATCGCCGGGGCGATCCATCCGAGGATGAGACCGATTCCAGTACCCAGGATGAGGAAGACTACTTCACTGGTCATGGTCTTCCCCTTCATGATTCGGGTCCATGAGGAGAACAGACCGGGGTTGAGCGCTCAGCTGGTCGAGTGCGTGGCCTCCGACTCGGAGCAAAGTCTGTAGGGCCATCGCGCTGACGAAAAGTTCCAACCCACCGGGCTCGCCGAATACGAGAGTGACTGTCTCGTCCTCGGTGTGTACGACGGGACGAATGGGACATTGGTCGTCGATGCAGGCCCAGGTGCCGACCTTCAACTGCTCGAACATGGCCGTCCTTTCGACGGTTTGGGCTGTCATGCAAGCAATCTGGGATATGGACTGACGCTAGTGTGGCGTACGCCACACATTGAGAATAGGCTGATATATCAGCGGATTCAATGGGCTGGAGCCGATGATGTTGGTCGGCAGGGAGATTCGTCGCAGGCTGCAAGGAGGACCAGGTGAACGAGCGTTCCGACCCGTCCGCGCTGCGGTTTCTGATCGGGCACGAGCTACGGGTCGCTCGGGAGCAGGCACGGGTGAAGCAGAGTGAGGCATCGAAGGCGATCGGATGCAGTCAGCCGAAGATCGTTGCGATGGAGGCCGGGAAGTACCTGCAGCAGCCCTATGATGTGACCGCTCTACTGAGGTTGTACCGAGCCGATGTGGCGCAGATCGACCGGCTCGCATCGCTGGCCGGGCGCGCGGACCAGAAGACTTGGTGGGCACCGTTTTCCGAGGTGCTGCCCAACTGGTTCAAGACGTTTGTCGGCCTCGAGGGTCTCGCGCGGAGCCAGTTCATCTATCAGACGGTGACCTTCACCGGTCAACTACAAACCGAGAGCTATGCGACTGCGCTGCACGCGGGCAGTCCGCTGGTGGCGTCGGTTGACGTTCCGCAGATCGTCCGGGCCCGCATGGCGAGGCAGCGGGTCGCGGACACCGCCGACCCGATGGGTTTGAGTACCGTCATCGAGGAGGCAGTTATGGTCCGGGAGGTTGGCGGTCCGCGCGTGATGCGCGAACAACTGGACCACCTGCTGACCCTGATCGAGCACGACCACATCGATATTCGGATTCTTCCGACCAGGACCTACGCCCATGGCGGGAATGTCGGCGAGTTCACCTTGCTGTACTTCGACGAAGCGCAGACAGTCGGCTACATCGAATACCCGACTGGCGCTCTCTACCTGCAGGACTACGATGGGGTGGCAGTGTACGAGATGTTGGCCGACCAGCTCCGCGCGGCGGCACTGTCGAAAAGTGAATCCGCCGAACTGATTCGGAGCCGGGCGGCCGAGTGGAAATAAGGGAGTCGGCGCATGGCCCCGGTCGCAGGTCGCCTATGGCGTAAGTCCAGCTACAGCGGAAGCAACGGGGGCCAATGTGTCGAGGTATGCGTCACTGCGCAGACGGTTCTGATCCGCGACAGCAAATACACCGGTCCGAGTGAGTCCCGGCCGATCGTCTCGGTACCGGGTGCTCTCTGGCCCGAGGTACTCGACGTAGTGCTCGCGGGGAGCTCAGCTGCGGTCGGGGCGGAGCTCGATATCAAGGTGGACGCCGACGGTGCCGCGAGTCTGACGGACAGCCGCGGTAGGCGGTTGACATTCACCGCAGGCGAATGGGATGCGTTCACGAAAGGCGTTGCGGACGGCCAGTTCCGATAGCGGTTCGGCCGCTATTTCACCGGCATCGTCGTGGTCCACTGGCCCTTGCTGTCGGCGATCGTCGCCTTTGTGAACATGCCCTGACTCGGGTCCGAGAGTGCGACCCAGGCGTGGAGGGTTTCGTAGGTGCCCGCGGCACAGGACGGGTCGCACTTGTTCACGTGGTAGGTGCCTTCGCCTACCGCCACGTCGGATCCCCAGATCTGCCAGGTGACGTCGGTGAGGTACTGGTGGGCCGAGGAGCAGCCGGGTTCCAGTCTGGTCGGCTTGGCGGACGGGGTACGGCCGGTGCAGTCGAGCACCTGCGAGTCGGCTTGCTTCGCAGGGGCGGCGGTTGCCTGCGGGGCAGCCATTCCCGACGCCACGGTCAGTACGACGGCGCTGGCTCCCATCAGCAGTGCCGTTGTCTGTGCCACCATTCGATTCGCCATCGCCCGTTCCTTTCCGTCGACCCCGATCCGGTGCTTCGGCCGGGTACGTTGTCGACGGTAGAAACCGGGACTAGGCGACTTCTAACGAACTTCCAACGGAGACCTACGCGACTACAGCCCGCGTCCGCGCTTGATCAGCGCATACAGCAGGTTGAAGTTGGTCAGCGAGCTGATCGGAACGGCGATCGAGGGATGTTTGGCCGCGGTTTTGATGCGGAGCCGACCCTCGGCGATGTCAACGTCGGTGATCTCGGCCCACTGCACCAGGGTGCTGTATCCGGTTACTCCAGCCGGGCTGAGGGTGATCGAACCGAACTCCACCGCTTGGCCTGATCCCAAAGTCGCCAGGACGGTAGGCATCTGGTGGACGGCTACACCTTCCTGGATCCGCGGCCCCCACTCCTGAGGGTTGACGATCCCCTCGCGTAGACGCAGAGGCCGGCCGTCGAGGTCCTGCATCTCATAGGCGTAGGTGACCCGGGTAGTGACCCCGTTCCGGCGATGGTCGACCAGGTCTTGGATCACGCTCGTCGAGTCGTACCGAACCACCCGCAGTTGTTCCCGGGACACGAAAATCAGCCCATGCTCGAAGAGCTCCAGCCATTTGCCGGAATTCCGCTGCCCGTAGAAGAGCCCGTGCACAATCGAAAACAGCGCCGCCAGCCCCACGATCAGCGCGAAGTACATCGCTGCTTCCAACAACTCGACTCGCACGGCGAACCCCAGCACCGTCACCGCGACCAGCCCGACGAATATCATCCCGAGTCGTCCGATGCCGCGCCAGTCCATCGTGACCGCGCCGTAGGTCTGAACGTGCCTCCCCAGACCCGCCCGCACAGCCGCTTCCGAAATGCGCTGTGTGTCATCGGTTTGCAGGGCTGGCTGCGTCATGATTCCCCCTGTCGTCAAACGTTCTTCCAACGATGGTGCACGAGCGTGTCACCCGCGGTATTGACCACCGCTATTGAGCTGCGCCGCAGCCTGGTTGACGGCTGTGGCGAGCTCGGTCATCAGTCGTATGACTTCCAGGTAAGCGGCAGAATCACGGGGGATGGTGCCGCGGATCCAGCAGATCAGTACTCCATCGTTGACGCGAATGCGCGCCGTAGGGGCAATCTGGACGATCGCGTACGCCGCCTTCTTGACGGGGAGCGTCAGTAGCTGCCGGGCATGATCAGGGTTATTGGGGGTCAGACCGAGGTACCAGCGATCGAATTCCGCGTCACCGCTGGAGAATCGGCGGTGTTCGACCGATTTCTTATTGAACTCGAGAAGCCACTCACCCTGGGTCGACAGGAGGTCCAGCCGGTCCACCGTGGGATCGACGCCTTCGAGCAAGGCCGCGGTGTGTCGCCAGGTCTTGATCGTATTGAGGTACATGGTCTCGTGCTCGACCAAGAATGTGGTGAACGGGAAGCCGAGGGCCTGACCGTGGATGGGCTCCTGGTATTTCGCCTTCGAAGGGTAGGGGCACAGCCCGACCTTCGCGTGTTGCTCGCGCCAGACCTCAGTGGGCCAGCTGGGCACACCACCCATCGCGGCCGCCATCGCCGCATGCGCCTCACGGTTCTTCGCAGTGCCACTGATCGCCAGCGCACCCCACGCCACGACGATGACCACCCCGATGACAATGGCAATAACCATGAACTCCCCCTGTAATCAAGCGTCCATCAACCGCCCGCAGCTTAGTCACCGCCCGGATACGCCGCTATTCGACAGCTATGTCCGCTGGCCAGCGGCCCTGCGACTGCCCGGCTAGGATCGTCTGAAACGTGTCGGGGTGGGAGGGTCCGGCGCGGTATCCCACTACCTACGCAAGCACGCCTTTCCGCCAGACCCAGAGCTGGTGAGCCACATCATCGCTCGTGACTTCCAGTTCCGCGAGGTCAGTCCGGAGGAGAAAAATCTCGCTGTACGCGTGATCACCACCGGATGACCACAATCTCCCGCCGGTGGTACGGTCGGGCCGTATCGTCACCGGGGGCTGGGTAACGCAACGCGGTGTAGTCGAAGCCGTATCAGTGTTGGGTCGCAACGCTGTTGGACGGGGAGGGAGAACGTTTCGTGGCCGATGGCGACGCCTTCACCAATCTCAGAAACGACGGCCAGAAGGGTGTGTACTTCGACTCCGGAGCCGCCCAGACGATGGCGCAGCAGGCCGCCGACATGTTGACGGTCGTGAACGCGGCTATGGCTCTGGTCCAGCCGGAGACGAACCTGCAACCGTTCAATCAGCGAGACTCCGGGCGGATGCTCGCGGACAAGCTCAATGCAGCTACGCAGCGTCTGGGCGGCACGGTCGCGAAGGACCATGTGGAAGTTCTCACCAGTATGGGTGAGGCCTTCGTCGGGGCGAATAAGGCGTACGCGGACGCTGATCAGACGTCAGCTGTGAACTTCGACCAGAATGTGCGCGACAGATTCACCGGTATGCACGCGAGTGGGCAGCCGGGATTGGCGACGTCTCCGCTGGCCGCGCTGACACAGCACGTCGACTCCGTCAGCCTGCCGGGATGGGGGCAATCCAATAGGGGCAACGTCTACGAGTGGTCCGGAACGTCGAAGGACGACTACTCCAACAAGCTCCAGAGCACAGACCAGGCGGGCCAGCTCAGCTCCGCTGCCAAGGCTGCGGGGATTGCGTTGGACGGTAAGCAGATTACTCCCGAACCGGGCAGCCAATACGGCTGGGACGATTTCCATAATCACTGGCAATATATTCACGATTCCACGATCCTCAGCGTGCTCGCGCAGCATGCGCAGGACTGGAAGACCGCGAGCGCTTACATCAAGAGTCAGGCGTCTACTTTTTCCGCGGCCAAGGACCAGTATCTGACGGGCTACCAGGGTGACAACTCGATCGGGGACAAGATCTGGGCCTCCGACGCTGCCAAGCAGGCGCGGGACGGGATCGGGCACTACCTCGACAATGTGAAGACTCTGACCGATTCGATGGATTTGATGAGCGTCAATCTCGCCTTTGCCGAGGGATGGCTGAAGAAGCTGCAGAATTTCTTGCCGTACAAGAGTATTTCGCAGACCACCGAACTTGTCGCGGCGGGAGAATCGGCCGTCGAGATGCCCATTTCGCAGAGTTCCGTCGATGAAGCGATGAACGAGATGCGGCAGGCATGGGATGAGTGGTACGGCAATGGCGTCAGGGACTCGAGCGGTGCGGTGCCCATCATCCCCGACCCGAAGGCTGCGGTCTCGATAACGCCGCCGGACCCGGCACCCACCGATCAGCCGGATCCGAATGCGAAGCAGCCGGCGGGTACTCCCACCACGCAGACCCCGACCACCCAGACACCCAATATCGACAACCCGGACGGTCAACAGCCGACCAACACTGATCCGAAGGACACCGATCCCAAGAAGACCGACACGCCGACAACAACGACTGACACGACGCTCCAGACGCTGATCACGCAGGCCAGCACGGTGCTTCAGGCTGGCATCACCGCCGCCGAGCAGGGCGTCGAGAAGCTCGCCTCGGCGGTCGAAACGGCGCTGACGCAAACACAGACCACGACGAAGACCACCGATCCGACGGATCAGCTCACTCAGCAGTTGCAGAACCTGGGCTTGATTCCGAACACCGATACACCCGGCGGAACCCCGACCGGAGGCAGCCCCACGGGTGGCACGCCCACTAGCCCCGGGTCGCCCCAGACACCGAAGACTCAGATCGCTCCTCGTTCCGCCAACCAGACAACGACGACCGAGACGGACGCGGAGGAAACCACGACTTCGCGTGCAGGACTGGCGTCTACGTCCTCGGCCTCCTCCAGCGGCTCAACCGGCGGTATGGGTGGTTCGCCGATGTCGGCGGGTTCGCAGGGGCAGGGCAAGGAACACAAGCGTCCGCAGTTCCTCACGAACCTCGACAATCTCGAAGAAGTTCTCGGTGAGGCTCCGGCCGCGGTCACCCCGGTGGCGGAGAAATGACGCCGAGCTGGCGATTCACCGAGGCCGAGTTCTACGCCCTCTGGATGGATCGGACGGGGCAAGCGCCGCCGAAGCCATTCTTGTTCACCTCGGCCACGCAGACCGCGGACGAATTCGACACCGAGCAGTCGGAGGCTCAGGAAAGCCTGAGCCACAAGGTCGGCGGTAATTTCGAGCTCGTTTTCGACGCCATGGCAAACCCCGATCTGTTCCTGACCGCTTACGGATGGGATGAACGGGACCGCTTCGGTATCGGCTCGATGGTTCGGGCCCGCGCTACGCGTAAGGGACCAAAGGGCTATGTGATCAAACAGTCGCCCGGCACGAGCTACTTCCAACGTGGCGGCTACACGGTGACCGAATGTGATCCCATCCAGCTCGCCGACGAAATCGTTCGTGCCATGCCTTCCGTCGAGCGGGGCCGCCTCGGCGACATCGGATTGGCCTCACGCGAGCAAGATCTGGACCACGATTTCGGCCGTTCGTCCGTCGCCGCCGCACCGGACACCGCGGTCTCCCGCACGCGGGAATTCATGGCGCAGTCCATCACGACGGCCGGTGAGGTCCGGATCGTGCAGGGCCGATCGGTGTTCGGTCCGCGTGGAATCACCAGCCACATCGTGCGTTTCCGCGATATCGAAGATGACGGTCGTTACGTCATGGTCGAGAACCCCCAGCGCGCACTCGCGGTCGATCAGACCAGATTCATCTCGGTAGTCAACAACTATGTCGCCGCCGTGGTGCAGACCATCAAGGACGAGCGCGGGTGAACGCATCCGCGCATCGAAATGCTGTTGGCTTGTCGAAGCGGCCTGTGATACTCATACGCATAGCTAACTGGGAGGGAGTTCGGCATGACTGAGTCGGGGGCGACCAGTTCTGGTGCTGGCGAGGGGGATTGGGCCTCGCTAGTTGTTGCCAGCACGTCCGGGTCTATTCGGGTGCGGGCGACCAATCAGGGGTTGCCATTGGCCGTGAAGGTCGAATCCGCTGAGCTGCACCGGGATCCGGGTCAGCTCGCTGGGGAGGTCTTGCGGCTGTGCCAGAAGGCTGCGAATCGGGCTGACCTCGCGCTGCGGAAGCAGTTGGAGGAGGCCGGGCTTGGGGCTGCCGGGCTCGCGCGGACCGGGCTGCCCACCGAAGCCGACGTAGCTCGACAGGAGATTGTCGAGGAGCAGGACTACGATACTGAGCCGCAGAGTTGGCTCAGGACGGTGTGAGAGGGGGCGCGCGTGGTTTCGTCTATGGATGAGCTGCAGGAGCAAGTTCGGCGGCAGCTGTATCGGTTTCAGGATTTGGCTGATCAGATGGCTGCGGTTCGGGGGCGGGAGACTTCCGAGGACGGGGCCGTGACGGCCGAGGTCGACGGGAACGGGGCGCTCAAGGATCTGCAGTTCACCAGCGCTGTTTCGCGGATGACGCCTGCCGAGTTCGAGCAGGCTGTGGTGTCGACTGCGGCGCAGGCGGCGCGGAAGGCGTTCGAGCGGCGGGCCGAGGTCGTCGACCGGTTCAACGAGGAGATGTCCGGCTAGGCCGGTTTGTTTACAGAACTTTGAGCCAGAGTTTGCATCTTGCGGTCTGGCACAAGAATTTTCGCACTTGTAGTCTGAGCACGATCATAGGTAGTGGGAGGGACACTCATGGCCGATCATGTGGCGGCGGAATTCGCGCCCATCTTGGCGTACGGCACTCAGAAGGCGGGCATCGCTGCGCAGGTCGCGGGGGCTGCCGGGGCTGATGTGGCTACCGCGCTCGCGCAGGCGGTGCCGGTGTTCGGGCTGATCGGGCAGGAGTTCCTGGCGGCGTTCGCTGTCGCGCAAGGTAATTACCTGCTGTCCTCAGCGGAAATCGCGGCGGTCCACGCGGACACCGCGGCCACGGCGTACGCGGCTGTCGGAGCCTACGGGGCGAACGAAGTGACCTCGGCGGCGAGCTTCCTATCGACGGTGCTGTGACCAACCCGTCGAATCCGACCGTGCTGGACGAGCTCCGCAGCAGTCCGATCGGTCAGTACCTCGATACTCCGGTCGCGGATGTATTGAGCAATCTGGGATTGCCTCAGCTGCCACAACTTTCGTCGATCAGCCTGCCGGATCTGTCGGGGATACAGATGCCCACGCTGCCGACGATCGACGTGACGAGTCTGATCCAGCCGGTCGTCAGTTTGCTGCAGTCGTTCGGGACGGGGAGCCTGAGCAACAGCAGTTTCAATCCGGCGACCATTCTGACCTCGCTGATCAGTGCGCTGACTTCCGCTGTGTCGCAAAGCAAGTCGGCGACGAACACGGTCATGAACACCTGGACCGGCGATGCCGCCCATGCCGCGGAGGATAAGAGTAAGACGGTCGAGGCCAACAGCGTCGAGGTGGCCGCGCAGGGGGCTCAGCAGCACGGGATTCTGCTGAGCGCCGAGGCCATCGTCGCCGAGGGTTATGCCGAAATCAGCGCTGTCATCGCGAAATTCGTCGCGGAGGTGACCGCGGGCATCGCGATGCTGGCGACTCCCGCCGGCATCCCGTGGTTGATCGCGACCGCGACCGACGCGATCACTGAAGGCACGGCCATCGCGGCCAAGACCAGCGCCGAGCTGGCGGGCAGCACCGCCGAGATCACCGCGGCCGGAACGAAGATCATGATCGCGGGCGCGCCGATCGCATCCAATATCGCGGATCTGGTGAACATGGTGGGCACCGCGCTGCAGCCCATGGCCAGCGCCGCGCCGACGGTCGCGGAAAAGCTGGTCGAGAAGGGTGCTTCGGCTGTTTCCACCGGCGTCAGCGACATCAGTTCGGCTCTGAGCAACAGCAATACCAACACGAACACAAACACCAATACGAACACCAAGACCAACACGCCCACGAACACCACCACCAAGACCGACGACGCCGCGAAGACCGACAGCCCGGACACCACCAAGACCGACGGTGGCGGCGGCAGTCCGCTCAGCACCCTGTTCGGCGGCGCGCCCACCACCACGACACCGACGAACACGCCGAGCACCAGCCGGATTCCGACGGGTGAGGTCACCTCCGGCGGCGGAGTTCCCAAGACCACCACCGAGGCGACCGGCCGCACCACCGGCACCACCTCGCCGGGGATGGCCTCGGGCGCTGGTGCCGCGGGTCGGGCCGGCGCCGCCGATGAAGAGTCCACCTCGGACCGCTCGGGCCTGGTCACCGGCGCGCACGGCGACGAGGTGGTCGGTGTCATCGAGGGTGTGGTCCTGCCGGTGGTCGGCGCCATCGAAGCCATCGAAGAGCCGCCGGACAAGGCGCTCACACTCTGAGATCACTGTGATGTAGGGACCGAATTGCCAGGGGTAACAGGAGGATTGGCATGAGCACCAACGCATTCGACGGTCTGCGCTTCGACGCCTCGACCGCGCGCGACGCCGCAGCCCAGCTGGACGCGCTCGCCGACCGTATCGCCAACGGACTGGGCGTCGAGCAGGTCAAGCTCGACTTCGCGCCCGCCGGGGCGGACGAGGTGTCACAGCGCGCCGCGCAGACGCTCAACGCGGTGGCCGCGTCCTTCGTGGCCTCCGGCGGGGACGGTGTCACCGAACTGCGCAATCTCGCTTCGACGCTGCGTAGTCAGTTCGACACCTTCGGGCAGGTCGAGGAGCAGTCCGTCCTCGGCTTCGCCGGCTGAGCGGAGAGACCTTCCCCGATGCTGGAACCGACGAAACCCGGCTTCACCGAGACGGTTTGGGAATCCCGGCCGCCCGAACAGCTGGCGCGCGACCTGGTGACGGGTGCCGGTGCGGTACCCGCCGCCGAGGCCGGTCTCGCCTGGACGCGATTGAGCGCGGGTTTCGCGGCTGCAGCCGTCGAATACGAGCGGATTCTCGTAATCCTCGACAGCGCTTGGGAATCCAAGAACAGCGGGCCGTTCATCGAACGCATCAAGGCGTTGCGGGACTGGCTCGGTGCGTCCGCGGCGGCCGCCGCCGGTAACGCCACACAGGCGGAATCACACGCTGCCGCATATGAACTCGCGAAACTGACCATGCCCGACGTAGACGAGGTCGAGAAGCTCAAAGACCTCCAGCAACTGATGCAGCAGCTCGGTATGGCCGCCGGCCTGCCGCTGCTGGGCGGACTGGCGATGACCGAGACCGACGCCGAGAAGGCGAAAGCCGAAGCAGCCCGAGTGATGCGGACGTACGAGGCCGCCACCGAATCGCTGGCCAAACCCTGGGAGCACCAGGCGCCGCCACAGGTGACCGCAGGGCTGACGCCTACAGAGCAACCGGCCGAACCTGTGGAGACCCCGGAAACGCCGTCGATCGCGCCGACCTCGCTGCCGACCCTGTCCCTCGACTCGCTCAACCTGCCGCCGATGCCGCTGACCCAGGTGCGCGCGACAACGGTCGAGGCCAAGGAGACGACGACGCAACGCGTTGTGACACAGCCGGTTACGGTTCAACAGGCCGGCACATCGATGGCGCCCACCGCCATGGGCAGTACGGGCCAGGACAACGACGAAGAGCACATCCCGCGCGCCGGACTCGTGGGTGCGCCCACCGGCGACGCCGAGCTGGGCCTCACCTCCGGTATGCAGGTCGCGCCCGCCGTGCTCGGCGGAATAGAACCGTCCGCGCAGCGCGCCCCGGTCGACATCGCGTTCAACGCGAGTAGTACTGGATCTGAAAGTGCCTCCGGCGCAAAAGAGTCCGCTCAAGAGGCGGCGTCATGACAACCCTCACCAACGACGGTGTGATCGCACTCGCTGGACACCTAGGTGTGCAGACCCTACCCCTGGTGCTATCGATCGGCCCGCAGCAGGATTCGTACCAGGAATGGGAACAGGCGCAGGAGCTAGCCCGCGCCGACCTACGCGCCCGCCGCATAGTCGACGCCCACGGTGATGTCGACACCGACACCGCCACAGCACTTTTCGTACTGGCTCAGCCCGACCGTGAACTGGCCATGCGTGTCCACACCGCCGATGGCCCCATCCGAGTCTGCGTCACCCGCCGCGCCGAAGACCATGCCGTCGCCATCCGCCGCGGTGACACCCTCGACATCCACCCCCTGTGGTCCGACGGCTCCGGCGCCTCCCTCGCCCGCCCCCTCCTCGACGCACTCGGCCCCTGCCCGCCCGCCGACCTGGCCGCCTTCAGCGCCGAATCGGCAGACCTGGCCGAACGCCTCGACACCGCAACAACTTCCGCGGACTACGCGAGCACCGTCTACAACCTCGGCGTCCCCGACACCGACGCCACCACCTACGGCCTCGCCCTGTCCGCCACCCACGCCTACGCCGAAATCGTGGCCTACGCCTACGCCGACGGCCTCACAGACCGATCGCCCGGAGCCGTCGCTGTCTACGACACCGCACGGGGCCGCATCGTGGCCGCACCGGGGGTCGCCCCGGACCAGCAACTCTGGTCCACGCTGACACCGGGCAGTGATCACCGTATCGCGCAGTCGATCTCGACCTTGATCGACTCGCTGCCTGGGGGGAGGTGGCTGTCGTGAGTCACCTGTGACCCACACACAGCTAGTCACCCCGAACCGGTGATGCGCAACGCATCGCCTATCCATTCCCAAGAAAAGGCAAGGTACAGACGATGGTTGCAAATGATGCGGAAATGGCCAAGGCGGCCCAGAGCCACATGGCGGACGTAGTCGCCTCGATCAAGGACATCCTGAAGAAGATCACCGACCGGGTGGACTCGTCCAAGGGCAGCTTCGCGGGTGACGCGGCCAACGCGTTCAATGCCGCCGCGGTGGCTTGGGATGACGAGTCCCAGAAGCTGAACGCGGCCATGGATGAATTCCAGGACAAGGTCGGCCAGGGTACGGACGTGTTCTCGCACACGGACATCGCCAACAAGGACGAGTTCGCGAAGGCCCTCACGAACCTCGGCTAGCCGACGCTGGCTATTTCAACTTTCGGATACTTGGAAAGGAACCCACCATGCTTTACGACAAGGCTGGAATGACCACCCTCGTGGCGGATCTTCGGCAGTTTCACAAGGACCTGGTCGCTGTTGCCGGTGACGGCACGTCGGCCATCGATACCTCCAGCGACCTCGGCCAGGCCTGCGAGCGACTGAAGCAGGCGTGGTCGAACCCGGCCAGCGGCGCGGAGAACGGCGCGCTGGAGGCGGTTGTTGCCGCGAAGTCTCACTGGGACAACGCCTACGCCGACAAGTGCCTGTCGACGCTCGATGCTGTTGCCACTGCGGTCGAGAATGCGCTGAACAACGCCCTCGCGGCGGACAGCAAGGTCGGCCAGTCCTTCGCCTAGCGAGGACGTCGGTGCCGCTCACGACAGCGCACGCCTCCGATCAGGAGGTGTGCGCTGTCGTCGGCTGACACCCAGTAATCTACGTGCCCGTAGTTCCCGGTTCGACGAAGGATTTGGTCAGTGCCAGCCCAATTGAGCACCCGTGCCCAGGTCAATGGGTACCGCTTCCTGCTGCGCCGACTCGATCACGCGCTGGTGCGCCGCGATGTGCGGATGCTGCACGACCCGATGCGGTCACAGTTCCGATCGTTAATGGTCGGAGCGGTTCTCGCGTTGCTGGTGGTCGCGGGCGCGGCGATCATGGCGTTCATTCGTCCCCAGGGCTCCATCGGAGATGCGAACATCGTGATGGGCAAGGACAGCGGCGCACTCTATGTCGTAGTGCGGGACAAAGACGACAAGAACAAGATCACCCTGTATCCGACCTTGAATCTCGCGTCGGCACGGTTGATTTCGGGAACAGGTGAAACCCCGAAGTCGGTCAAGGACAGCAAGCTCAACACGGCACCGCGTGGGCCGATCCTCGGAATTCCGGGTGTGCCCGCAGCTTTGCCGGGCACGGAACAGGGCGAGAGGTCCCAGTGGACGTTGTGTGACAGGGTGCCACTGTCGGCCTCAGGTGGGGCAGCCTCCTCCTCCGGTGCGGAGACCACCGTCATCTCCGGAAGCCTGGAGCTCAGTGATCGGATCAAGGCCGCCGATTCGAGCACGGCTGTCTGGGCGAGCAAGGGTGGCAAGGACTATCTGGTCTACGACGGTAAGGTCGCAGAATTCGATCGGAACAAGGATTCGATCGCGCAAGCACTCGGCTTGAGTGGCAAGCGGCCTCGGCCTGCGACGACCGATCTGATCGGTGCGGCCGTCAAGGTTCCTCCGCTGGTCCCGCCCACCATTCCTCGCACCGGCGAGAACGGTATGGGCAAGCTGAGCACTGTGCCGGTCGGCGGCATCATCAAGGTCGCGGCTCTGGATGGTTCTGACCGATCCGACCTCTATGTTGTGCTCGCGGACGGTGTGCAGCGGATCTCCACGTTTACCGCGCAGGTCATCGGCTCCGACAACTCACAGGGCATGAACGGCTTCAAGTCCGTGACACCCGATGTGATCAGCGGAATCCCGGTCGTGCATTCGCTGCCGGTCGACGACTTCCCCAACTCCACGCCGAAGATCGTTACCGCGGAGGACAACCCGGTAGCCTGCGTCACCTGGACGAAGAAGAGCGGCCTCGGCAAGGAACAGGCGGATGCTACCGAAGGACCTTCGGACCGAGCGACTGTCCAATTGCTGCTCGGCACCCGACTTCCGCTCCCCGATTCGCAGAAGCCGGTCGAGCTGGCCACCAAGGACGGAACTAACGGCGATCGTGTCGATGCCGTGTACGTGCCGCCGACCACCGGTGAGTTCGTTCGTACCACGGGCATCGAACCGGGCAGCCAGCGGCGCGAGAATCTGTTCTACATCGCTGACAATGGAATCCGCTACGGCATCCCGGATCTGGCGACCGCGCAGATCCTCGGACTCGGCAGCACGCCGCATTTGGCCCCGTGGGAGATCATCGGCCAGCTGATCCCCGGTCCCACCCTGGCCAAGCAGGATGCGCTGAAGAGTTGGGACACGCTGCCGACCCAGTAGCCACGGTTCGGCAGCAGCTGCCGGCACCGAACTACCTGACGTTCTTGCGCAGGATCGGTAGCAGCTTGTCGAGGAGGACTTGTTCGGAGTTGTCCGACCATTGACGAATCGCGGCAACTGCGGACGGGTCGTCGAGGACGATGACGGAAGCCTTGCTACCCGTGACGGCCGACGGCAGGTTCACCAACCCGCCGCCGCCGGCATCGGTATCGCTGCGGACGGCGACGAGATAGCCGGAATTGATGGGCTGCATCGCGTCGAACTGCGTACTCGACCCCGATGTGATCGGCCGGGGGTTCGGCTCATCGCCGCTGCGAAGAAAGTTGGGGTTGTAATTGAAGCCCAAATCCTCGAGGAACTTCGATTGAGGCCCGGGCTTCAACTGGACATCCATGGTCGCGGAGTGTCCGCTCACGCCTGAAATATCCAGCACAACAATGGTTTTCCCGGTGAAGGCTGGATTCTGTGCGCGAGCATCGGCTATCGGGCTCCCGGGCGCTGATGCGGTGGAATCGTGCTGCGTCGCCCAGACGCCCACCCCCGCGGCCACTGCGATAACGGTAGCGGCGGCGACTCCGCCTATGAGCCAGGGCCGTTTACGGGCCATGGATCTCGGCGCGACCCCGGATACTGACGGCGGAGGCTCACTGGCCACGGTGGACCGATTGTGAGGCACTGTCGTCATGGACAGGCCGGAAACTCCGTACTCGAGAGCGGATTTCAGGGCAGTCGTGAATTCGTGGCAGGTATCGAATCGTTCGGTGGGGTCCTTTGCCATCGCGACCGCGATCACTTCGTCCACAGCTGCGGGAAGACTGGGATCGACCGCGCTGATCCGCGGCGGCGGCTCGTTGAGGTGACCCATCATGACCACGGCCGGTTGCGTTCCCGGGTAGGGATTCTGGCCTGTCAACAGTCGGAAGTACGAACAGGCCAGGCTGTAGATGTCGGCACGATGATCGAGTCGCTGCCCGCTGAGCTGCTCGGGTGAGGCATAGGCGATCGTGGCCACGAAGGCACCGGCCTGGGTGAGTTCGTTGGTGTCCTCGGTGGACTTGGCGACGCCGAAGTCGGTGAGCAGCACCCTTTCTTCACCGTTGTCGCCCATCGACAACAGGAAATTGGCGGGCTTCACGTCCCGGTGCAGCAGGCCTCGGCGATGTGCGTGATCGAGGCCACGCCCCACCTCGGTAGCAATATGCAACGCGCGCCAAGGCGTGATCGACTGCGGATTCCTTTCGGCAGCGGCCGCCGCGTCGATGCCGTCGACATACTGCATCGCGATCCAAAGCTGACCGTTGTCCTCGCCGCGGTTGTAGATCGAGACGATATTGGGGTGATCCAGGGCCGCGGCGAGATTCGCTTCGCGTTCGAACCGTGCCCGGTACTCCGGATCCGCGCTGAACTGCGGACTGAGGACCTTCAGCGCGTCCCAGCGCGGCAGTTCCGGATGCTTGGCCAGATACACCGTGCCCATGCCTCCCGCGCCGAGGACGCGCTCGATGCGGTAGCCGCGGATGATGGTGCCCGGTCCGATGTTCATCCCAATTCCTCACATGTACTGAGCATTTGCCAGCAGGGCGTACTGTGCTGCGGCCCGCTGCTGCACGTCGACCAATTGGGGTCCGGCCACGCGGGCGACGTAGCGGTCGTAGTGCAGGGTGCAGACGTAGGCGGTGCTGGTTCCCGCGACGCTGGAGGCCCACCATGAAGCGCCGGATTCGTCTCCGGGTTTCGCGGTGCAGGAGACGTCGGGCACCTTGGCGGGTGCTTCGGCGTTTGCACCTGCCGCGCTGTTGATTCCGGACCACAGCTTGGCAGCGGACTCGGCATCATGAGCGCGGAATAGCAAGCCACCGCTGCTCGCGGTCGATATGCGGTCGACGCCGTTGTCGTCGAGCAGTTGTTTCCAGGCCACCTGGTCGTCGGCGTAGTGGAGATAGCCTCGCGGGGTGTGGGTCGCTTCGTCGATAGGGTGGGGGTTGAGCCATCCCTTGGGATGCAGCGTCCGACGTTGCATGGCGTCAGGGTCGTAGTCGAGTCGGAATATCTCATGTGGCGACAATGCGGGTGCCCGTTCGAGCAGTGACAGCTGCCCCGCGAAGACCTGCTCGGCGAGTCCACGAAGCGCATCGAGATCAGGCTTGGGCTGTGCCACATAGACATTCATGACGTACTGCCCGTACGCCATCGTGGCAGCCATCGACGGGACACCCGGTCGCCAATGGGCCTTCGCGTTGGGCTGTTTGGCGAGCGTGACGCGAACGTTCTGATCTGCCGCGACCGCGAAGTCGGCGGCCTCCATTTGATCGGCGGCGGCCTGTGCACGTTGCTGGTCCGGGAACTGCAGCACAGTGACATTGAAGGCGGTTGCTTCCGGATCACTCGCGGCACCGTTGAATGGATTGAAGTTGCCCGAATGGTCGCGCAGGCGTGATGCGGACAGCTCGCGGGTACTCGCGGCTGCCGAGAAGCCGAAAATGAAGCCGTTGCTTTCCAATACGGGCTGCACCGCACCGGCCAGCACCGAATTGAGCGTCGCATTGGTCGAGTCCAATGACAGCGCCAGAACGTTGTGGCTGAACTTCGCGTCGACGTCGGCGCCGATGACGACATTGTCAGCCAGCCGTGCCAGGGCGATCTTCTTCCCGCTGGCACCACTGTGCTGGTAAGACATGCGGACATCGAGTGGGTCGGTCGGATAGTTGCCGACAGCGAGTTGTCGTACATCGACCTCGCCTGCGGTCGGGCTCCCGGATGTCTGGCTCCCGCATCCCGAGAGTGATGCCACGCCTAGAAGGACGACGATCGTTCCGACGACTGCTCTACCAGCGAAACGGTGAGCGACAAGCCTCTTCACAAGCCCCCCTATTTGTTGTTCGCCAGGATGGCGTACTGCGCGGAAATCCGTTGGTACACATCCTGTTGTTGCTGAGACCACACCGTTGCGACATACCGCCCGTATGTCACATAGCAAGTGAATGGCGCCGCGTTGTCGTCGGGGCCGTGATACTTCACGCAGCGTGCAGCAGGAAGTCCGGTCGGCGGCTCTATCCGATGCTTGAACCGCGAAGTGGATGTGGTGTCGAGAAAGGTCTCGGCCGAGGCCGCGTCCCTGGTGCGAACCAGGATTCCCGCACCGTAACCAGCGCCATCCATCCCCGTTTTCTCGAATAGTGCCTTGTATACGGCTGTATCGCCCACAATGTGGAGCGTGCCGTGCTGGTCGAGCGTCCCGGTAAACGCATCAGCCGTCTGATCGCCCGCCGGTCGTGGCAGGCTCAGTCTGAGCATGCCGTCGGGGTCGGGTGGAAGCTCGGCGAGTTTGTCCGGCGGTGTCGGCTGGAAGCTCTTCAACCGGTCAGTGGTGACGTCGATGGCCTTGTCGGCAACCGCAAGTGGTGCGGGTTCGGGCGCGACGTGGAGATCGTTCTGGACGACGGCGTTCTCGATCTCATTGATCATCGTGAAGACGACGAACTTCCCGGTGGGATACCAAGAGGCCAGCCGCTGTTCGGCAGGAGCCCAGATCATTTGGGCGGTTGGATGTTGGCTCGATTGCACAGGATCAGCCGTAGTGTTCGGCAACTCCAGCGTCATGCCGCTCCGTGCGAGGGCAGTCGCCGCGGCTGCGGCTGCACTGTCACTGTCGAAGATCATGACGGCATTTGTCAGCGTATATCCGACGAAGACATCTTCCGAAGGACGTCCGCTGGTAGCGAAGCCGGCAACGAATCCCGGTGTGTCATCGCCGAAATGATCGATGTTGAGATAGCCGCCGAACGAGTTCGGCCCGGTGAATACGTTTGCACCGGACCCGTTGTGTGTAAGGGCCGGATCAATCTCAGAGGCGAGAGGAAGAAGGTTGCCGAGCCGTACAGCCTCGAGGATGCGGGCTCGCTTGGCGGGATCCGAGGTGGTCGGGTCCTGCGGTTTCGTCGGGTAACTGCCAGTGTCGAGCTTGGCCAGATCGGCCGTCTTCTCTTCGGCCGCATGTGATTCCGACCCGCATCCGGCGCTCACCAACACTGAAACCGCGAGCAGCGCCGTCGCTGCCGCGCGCACCCCGATGCGGGCCGACCGTAGTCGGCCATAGCCATGACGCATGTCGAGCATTCCCCCCGCCGAAACCGAATAGCCAGTGTCACCTTGCTTCTGGTGTGCAGAGTGTACTGGGAGGTATGGATGTGCGGCGCACCCTGTAAATCGGCTGGGTGGCATCTCACAGGTACTGACTGTTCGCGAGCAGGGCGTACTGTGCTGCCGCCTTCTGCTGGGCGTCGATCAGCTGGTTGCTCGCGACGCGGGCGACGTAGCGGTCGTAGCGCACGGTGCAGATGTACTTGTCATCGACGTTCCAGGCGTTGTAGTCCTTGTCGGTGTTCTTGGCGGCGGCGTCGTGGTTGTCGGCGCAGGCGACGTCGGGGACCTTGGCGGGGGCCTCGGCGGGGGTGGGGGTGAGGGCGGTGATGGCGGTCCAAAGGGCGGCGGCGGACTTGGGGTCGTGGGCGCGGAAGAGGAGGCTGCCCTTGTCGGCCTCCGCGACCCGGTCGACGCCGTTGTTGTCCAGCAAGGGTTTCCAGGTTGTCTGGTCGTCGACGTAGTGCAGGTAGCCGCGGGCGGTGTGGGTGATCTCGGTGTCCGGGTTGGGGTTGATCAAGGAGCTGGGGTGCAGGGTGCGGCGGAGCATGTCGTCGGGGTCGTAATCGAGGCGGTAGATCTCCTTGGCCGACAGTGCGGGCGCGCGGTCGAGCATGGGCAGTTGGGCGGCGAGGATCTTGCCGGCGAGGCCGCGCAGGCCGTCGAGGTCGGCGGTGGGTTGTTGGACGAAAAGGTCGACCACGTACGGGCCGTCGGTCAAGACGGCCGCCAGCGATGGGACGCCGGGCCGCCAATGGGCGATGGCGGCGGGGTTCCCGGTGAGGGTGACGTGGACGTTCTGGTCGGGGGCCACGTTGAAGTCGGCGGCCTCCATGTCCCGTCCGGCCGTTTGGGCGCTCTGCTGGTCGGGGAACTGGATCACGGTCAGGTTGAACGAACTGGCGGTGGGATCGACGTCCGCGCCGCCGAAGGGCTGGAAGTTCCCGGAGAGGCTGAAACCGCCGGACTTGCCCAGCGGTTTGGTGCTGGAGGCGGTGGAGTAGCCGTAGACCATGTTGCCGGCGTCCAGCACCGTTCGAACCGGGTCGGCCAGTATGGCATAGGTGCTGGATGCCGAGGTGAGCGACTTGGACAGCAGATTGTGGCTGAACGACGGGTCGACGTCCGCTCCGATGACCATGTTGTCGGCGAGGCGCGCGATGGCCATCGCATATCCCTCGCCGCTGCTGTGGCGGTAGGTCATCCGAACGTCGAGCGGGTCGGTCGGGTAGTTGCCGACCGGGAGTTCCCGGACGTCGACCTCCGCGGCGGCCGCGGTACCGGACACCTCGCTGGCGCATCCGGCCAGGGCGGGCGCGGTCACGGCGGCCACGACGACGAAGGACACCGCACCGAGAACTGTTCTGCCGCAACCACGGCGAGCACCGAGACGCTTCACGATTCCCCCTACTTCCCGTTGGCGAGCATGGCGTACTGCGCGGAGATGCGCTGGAAGACGTCCTGCTGCTGCTGAGACCACACCGTCGCCACAAAACGTCCATAGACGACCGAGCAGGTGAACGGGAACGCATGAACATCGGGGCCGTGGTACTTCACGCAGAACGCGCTCGGCAGCCCGGGCGGCGAATCGATCCGGTGGAGGAACTTGTCAACGTTGGACTTCACAAAGTCCTTCGCCGCGTTCGCGTCCCGGGTCCGGTACAGAGCTCCTGCGCCGTAGGCGACCGCGTCCACCCCGGCCTTGTCGTACAACGAGCGGGCAAGCACCACATCGGATTCGGTGTGCAGGGCTCCGTGCCTGTCGAGTACGCCGTCGAATGCGTGCGCCGTCTGGTCCCCGGCCGGGCGCGGCAGGGTGAGGCGCAGCAGGCCCTGCGGATCGACCGGCAACGAGTCGACCTGGTCCGGCGCGGTGGGCTGGAACGATTTCAGCTTGTCGGCGGTGACGTCGATCGCCCTGTCGGACTTTGCGATCAGATCGGGGAGATCCGAGATCTTCGCGTAGAAGTTCTCGGCGTTGTTGACCAGCGTGAGGATGAGGTACTTCCCGGTCGGGTAGAACGTCGCGAGGTACTGGTCGTCGGGCAGCCACGAGAGGTGCGCGGCGGGGTGCACGGACGACTGCGCGGGCTCACCCGTCCCGAAGCCGACGTCCAGGAAACCGTTGGCCCCCTCGTCCGCCGCGGCCGCGGTGGCGTCGCCGTCGTTGTCGAAGACCATGACGACATCGGTGAGCCGGTACCCGAGGGATTCGTCCTCGTCCGTGCGTGCGGCCGTCGCGAAACCCGCCACGAATCCGGCCGGATCATTGGTGAAGGCCGCCTCATTGAGCCAACCGAACGCCGAATGGCCGCCCTTCATCTCGGGACGAAGCACTTCGGAGATATGGGCGAAGGGGTGTACACCACCATCGTCGTGGGTCAGCGCGGGATCGATTTCCATCGGCAGCGGCATGGTGTTCCCGAGCCGCAGCGCCTCCGTGATGCGCCCGCTCGCGTCGGTGGCGGTGACCGGCGTCGGCGCGGTCACGTAGCTGCCGGTGTCGAGTGCGCTCAGATCTACCGAGTTCGCTTCGGCCGCACGGGAATCGGACCCGCAGCCGGTACTCGTCAAAGCTGTGATCAGTAAGAACGCTGCTGCCGCCGCGCGCGGCCGGACGCGGACCGACCGAGGTCGGTTGAAACCGTGACGCATGTAGAACTTCCCCCGAAACGAATGACCAGCCATACCTGAGCTGCTCGCCTGCAAAGCATACTGTCAGGTTCGAGCAGCGGCACACCTTGGGAATCCACTGGGGGACTTGGTGTCTCAGCGCCGGGCCGTGGCCCCGCTGAGGTAATGCTGTTCCGCCGGGGTGGTGACCATTTGGGCGGTGGTCATGGTGGCGGGGGTGTGCACCGAGATGGTGTGTGGGGCGTCCGGGTGCTGGACGATCGTCACGTCGGCGTCGGGTTGGTAGTCGGCGGAAATGGATTCGTGGATCGTGACCACCGTGGCCGAGCCCGGGGGAGCGCTGGCCGGGACACCGTCGAAGACGATGACCGTGGCGGCCGGGCTGGGGAGGCGGCCGGTGACGGCCGTGCCCCGGGAGCTGTGCGTGACCGAGGAGGCCAGGGAGAGGGCGTGGGGGGCGGCGACATTGGTCACCATGCCCTGCCAGGCGCCGGGGCGGGCGGTGTGGACCACCGCGCCGGCGCCGAGGGCGATGGCGCGGAGGATGACCTGTTGGGCCAGTTGGAGGCTGGCGATGATGTCGATGCGGCGGGAGCCGTCGCCGATGAGGGGGACCGCGATGCCGCTGCCGGTGTTGTCGGCGCCGATGAGCTGGCCGCAGCCGGCGGTCGGCATGGCGATGTCGGTGAGGACGTCGACGGGGCCGCGGTAGCCGCTGGGGCGAATCTCCTGGGTGCCGTAGGCGAGGATGTCCATGAGCGCCCACATTTGGCGGCGGGGTAGTTCCTTCAGGCCCGCGACGGGCGGTTCGCCGTGCTCGTAAGGGGTGTCGTAGCGGACTCGGGCGTCCACCTCGATGATGCTCGCGGGCTGGCCGGGCTTCGCGCCCGGCTCGGGGACCGGTTGCAGGCGGACGGTCACCGTGGTGGCGAGGCTGCGGACCGCCCAGATCTTGGCCAGGCCATCGGAATTGAACAGCTGCGGATCGATCTGGTAGCTCGTCAGGTGAACCCCGTGGTGCTCCAGGTTGTCCGGGTGCTCGGTGAATTCGCCGACGGGAATACCGCGGGTGAGCTCGCGAATCGCGGTCGTCATCTCCGACGTCGTCAGTACAGACGCCGTAATGCCGTGCCCGGCAAGGCGATTCGCGACCCGCCGAGTGGCGACCAGGGCGGAGCGCAGGGCGCCCTCCGGACCGCCGCCGCGATTGTCGACGGCCTTGGCGTTGTCGAGCGGATTCAGGCGCAGCACCAGCCACATGGTGCGGTGTGCGATGGCGGGCAGCGGGCCCAGGATCTCGTCGTAGAGGCGGCCCAGCGGTGCGATGCTGGCCGCGTAACCGGAGATCACCGCCTCGGTGCTGGCGGTGCGGGTGCCGGTGCTGATGACATCGACCGAATGCAGCTCGACATCGTATTGCCGCAGGCAGGCCGCGATCTCGTTGAGCGGCAACAGCTGATCGGTACTCAGTGAACCGCGCCGTAGCAACGTCAGCGTGTCCGGCGGCGGATCGATGCGCAGCATGGTGGTCAACAGCGTGCCGTCCCAGCGCAATCCGCAGCTGCCGCCATCGGGCAGCGGGACGTCGACCAGGGCGTTCTCGTCGAGACTCGCGCGCCGCGCCTGCTTCCAGCGATACGCGACCCATCGTCCCAGCCGCAGCCCGATCGGTGTCCCGGCCACCGGCACCAGCCCGATGAGGGCGGGCACCAGCCCGGCCACCAGCGCCGCCCACCAGGGTGCGTGCAGTGCCACCACGACCAGCGAGACCGCGACTCCGATCAAGGCCACCGGAATCACCAGCCGCAGCGGCAGATTCCGCAGCAACCAGAGATCATCCGACCGCAGCTCGGCCGCAAGGGCATTCGCCTCGGGCCGGTTCGCTGAGGGCTGTGAGTGCTGCCCCTGAGGCTCCACGGGCTCCGGTGCGGACTGCGCCGCCGGGGGACGCGCTTGCGGCGGCGCCGGTCGCGGCGGCGCGGCTACGGGCGAGCCGCCGTGCGAGAACGCGTCGAACCCGCCATGGCCGAAATCGCCTTCCCCGCTGCGTGAATGGCCGCTCGCCGCACCGGTCGGCGCGAAGTTGCCGGGTCCGCCGGGCCCGAAGCCCGGCTCGCCCTGTCCGTATTCGCGCGGTCCGACTTGGCCGTAGCCGCCCGGACCACCCTGCGGGTAACCGCTCGGCGGCGGGCCGTGCCGCCCGTCTCCGGGGTAGCCCCCGTCCCCGACTGGGTTCCCACCATTTCCGCCCGGCTGATAGCCGCCCGCTCCCCGCGGAAAGTCGTTCACAGTTCAGTTGCCCCTCAGTCGGCGGCCGACGACAGGTTGAGTGACGCGAGCAGGGTGCTCAGCGCGGCCTTCATGTCGGGGCCCTCGATCCGCATGAGCACCGATTCGTCGATGGCGCTCAGATCGATGGATTCGTCATTGGCCAGGCGGAATTCGCGTTCCTCCTCGGCGGCCTCGATCAGGTTGCGGATGAAACGGCCGTTGCCGGCCACGTCGACACCGCGGCGCGGTTGCCCGCTCTGGTCGGTGCTCTCCATGTTGTAGAGCCGCCCACAAGTCTCGACCAAGGCGTGCAGCGCGTCCTGGGACAGATCCGAATCCCGCTTCGACGCCACCACTTCACCGATCCGGCCCAGCTCTTCGGCTGTGTAGGACGGGAATTGCAGCCGCTTGGCGAAGCGGGAGGCCAGACCGTCGTTGGAGGCCAGGAAGCGGTCGATCTCGCCGTCGTATCCGGCGATGATCACCACCAGACGGTCGCGGTCGTTCTCCATCCGGGCCAGCAGCGTGTCGACGGCCTCGCGGCCGAACGCGTCACCACCCGAAAGACCCTGCTGGATCAGGGTGTACGCCTCGTCGATGAACAGCACGCCGTCCATGGCGGTGTCGATCAGGGCGTCGGTCTTGATGGCGGTGGAGCCCAGGTGCTGGCCGACGAAGTCGGAGCGCTTGGTCTCGACGACCTTGTCGGTCTTGAGAATGCCCAGGCCGCAATAGATCTTGGCGACCACGCGCGCGATGGTGGTCTTACCGGTCCCGGGCGGGCCGGTGAACGCGAGATGCTGACCGCGCGCCGAGCTCGAAAGTCCCTTCTCCGCACGGATCTTCGCGAGTTGCGCACTCGACTGCAGCTTGGCCACCTGCGTCTTCACCGCGGCCAGGCCGATCTGCTTGTCCAGCTCGGCGCGCGCCTGCGCCAGGATCTCCTTGGCCCGGTCCTCGTGCTCGGCGGCCTGCTTCTCCTCCAGCGAGGGCGCCGAGGCCGGATCCCACCTGTCGGTGCGAGCCTCGATCACCTCCTTGGTGGTGAGGGTGATCCGGTAGGTGCGGTCGCGCATGGCCGCGGTGTTGGCGTCGAAATCCGGTGCCTGCGAATACACCTTCTCGAACAGCGCCTGCGCCTCGTCGGCGGCGCCGTTCTCGCGCAGGCACAGACCGCGGCAGAACATGGCGGCGGTTCGGGCCGCCGGAATCGGGCCCGCCTCAGCGGCTTCCATCCGGCGAATCGCCTCACCGAACAGACCCAGCTGCGCACAGGCGGTGCCGACCATCACATGCGCGCCGGCCGCCAGATACGGGTCTTCCCAGCCCTCGGAACCGGCCAGCACGGTCATCACATCCGGCCAGCGCTGGGTGTTGTAGTGCAGGATGCCGCGCACGTACTTGGCGATGCGGCCGTCGATTTCGAAATCCGGCTCGGAAGCCCGTGCCCGCCGGTGCTTTTCGAGTTCGTCGAGCACCTGCTCGGCCTCGTCGTACTGCTTCTCGGCGATCAGGTGCGCGGCCCACGCCAGGTGGATCTCGGTGAAACCGGCCAGCGGGTAATCGATGTAGAGGCCCGGCAGGAAACGTCCGGCAAGCTGTCGCGGCGCCAGCCCCAACCGGCGCTGTTCCCGCCCCAGCGAGACGGTGCTGCACTTGTACAGGTTGCTCAGAACATCCTTGGTGACCTCACCGGCGGCGGCCCGGCCCAGCCAGGCGTCGGCCATGGTGGGGTCCCATTCGGTCGCGCGCTGGAAGGCGAGTTTGGCGTAGTCGAGGTCCCGGTTCGACTCCTGGCCCTCGATGCTCAACCCCAGTGACAGCACTCCCGCATCGAAGGCGCGTTGGGCCTGGCGAGTGTCGATCATCCTAGTCGAACCCCGAATTCGTCGAACCTGGTTGGTCTTTCGTTCACAATCCCCACCCACACCATGCGAATCGCACGGCTGCGGACAGTCGGATACATTATGGTTAACCGCCCTGGGCGGGCAACTGTTGAGAGCTACAGGGGAGCAGTTCAGCTAGTGACAGCACAGTCGATCAGTGGCCCGCGGGCGGCTGAACCCGAATTGTGCCGTGTGTCCGTCATCGGGGGGAATACCCAGCTCGACGTCGGTCTGCCGGCCAACGTTCCGATCGCCGCCTTCATCGGTGATCTGGTGCGCCTCATCGAATCCCGCAATCCGGACCCGATCGGCGGCGAGGAGGGGGGAACTCCACTCCAGTCGCAGCATTGGACACTGGCCAAATTGGGACGCGACATGATCGCGCCCAGTCAGACGCTCAATGACGCCGAGATCTACGACGGCGAATTGCTGGTGCTGCGGGCGGTTTCCGCCAAGGAAGCGCCCGCGCTGTTCGACGACGTCATCGACGCTGTGTCGAGGCTCACGGCCGAGGAGTTCCGCAGCTGGTCCGTGACCGCCGCACGGTGGACCGGACTGGTGGCGGGGGTGGCCGCGGTCGCGTTCGCGGTTGTGCTGGGCCTGATCTCGCGATCCGGGGGTGACAAGTTCGTCGCGCCGCCCCTGCTGCTGGGCGGCGCCATCGCCGCGCTGGTCGCCGCCGCCATCGCCATGCGCAAGTACGCCGACGAGCTGACCGCGACCGTGCTCACGCTGTGCATGCTGCTGCTCACCTTCGGCGGCGCCGCGCTGGCCGTGCCCGGCTCGGTGGGCAGTCCGCACCTCATGCTCGGCGCGGCCGCGACCCTCCTGCTCGCCGTGGTCGGCTACCGCATCATCGGGGCCGGCGCCGCGGTGGTTTCCGCCGTCGTGACCGTGGTGATCCTCTCCGGAATCGGCGCGGCCGTGCGCATGATCTGGGATGCCGGGGTGCCGAAAGTGGCTGCGGGCGTACTGGTCGCGTCGATCATCGTGCTGTCGATGGTGCCGCGGCTGGCCGCCATGCTGGCACGACTACCCGTGCCGCCGGTGCCCACCGCCGGCGCCGCCATCGATCCGGCCGACCACGAACCCCGCCCCACCATCGAGGGCATCGGCGCCATCGGCGCGACCGTGCTGCCCTCCGCACACGGGCTCGGGCAGCGTGCCCGTACCGCCAATCAGTTCCAGACCGGCATCGTCATCGGCAGTGCGCTGGGCGCCGTCGCCGGTGCGCTCGGCACGGCCGACCCGCTGCACTCCGACCGCGGGCAGGGCATCGCCCTGGCCGTCGTCATCTCGATCATTCTCTGCCTGCGCGGACGCTCGTTCGCCGATCTCACCCAGGCCGCCACGCTGATCGCCAGCGGCTGTGTCACTTTCATCGGTCTGGCGGTGCTGCTGGCACTGTCCGACGACGGGATGCTGCTCGTCTCCGCCGGGCTGCTGCTGGTATTCGCGGTGGGGGCCATCGGATTCGGCGTCATCGGGCCGCACGTCGAGGTCACCCCGGTCACCCGGCGCTTCAACGAGCTGTTCGAATACGGCCTGATCGTGTCGATCGTCCCGTTGGTGCTGTGGATCATGGACGTCTACTCGACGGCTCGGAACATATGAGTCGGCGTCCTGGAAACTGGGCGCGAACACTGTGTGCGGGGGCGATTCTCGGCGGTGCGTTGCTGGGGCCGCAGGGCACCGCGGCGGCCACCGTCACCCAGCCCGATCCTGACCTCTCCCATATCGGGGATGCGCAGGCGCTGGCCGGCAAGCCCGCGCCACCGGTGCCGACCCAGAAGAACGCGGTCTGCGTCGAACAGTCGCTGAAGGGCGACACCCCGCGCGATGAACCCGTCGCGCAGAAGGTGCTCGACCTGCCCGGGGCCTGGCAGGCCAATCCGGGGCCGAACCACAGGGGCGCGGGGCAGAAGGTCGCCGTGATCGACACGGGTGTGAATCGGCATCCGCGGCTGGCGAACCTGCAGGGCGGCGGGGACTACGTCTCCGACGGCGACGGCACCACCGAGGACTGCGACGGCCACGGCACCCTGGTCGCGGGCATCATCGCCGCTCAGCCCAGCGCGGACGACGCGTTCGTGGGAGTCGCGCCGGACGCGGAGATCCTGTCGATCCGTCAGCTCAGCGACGCCTACAAGGCCAAGGACTCCAATGGCGGGGACACGCCGGGCAGCATGAGCAAGTCGGGGTACGGCAATATGCAGACCCTCGCCGCAGCCGTGGTGCGCGCGGTGAATATGGGTGCGACCGTTATCAATATCTCCGAGGACGCCTGCACGGCCGCCGGTGGCGACACCGCGGACAGCGCGCTCGGCGACGCCGTGCGTTTCGCCTACGAACAGAACGTGGTCGTGGTCGTCGCCGCCGGCAATGTGGACCAGGCCAATGGCTGCGGAACGCAGAACGACCAGTACAGCAATACCAAGACCAGCTGGGACAAGGTGAAGACCATCTCCAGCCCGGCCTGGTTCAACAAGTACGTGCTGGCGGTCGCCTCGGTCGATCCCAGCGGCGGACCCTCCAGCTTCTCGCTCTACGGTCCGTGGGTCGGTGTCGCGGCGATCGGGACCAACATCGTCTCGCTCGACAACAAGCCCGGCGGAACCGGGCTGGTCAACGCCACCGGGCTCGATTCGGGCCAGAAGGCCATCAACGGAACCAGTTTCGCGGCGCCGTACGTGGCGGGCCTGGCGGCGCTGGTGCGGGCGAAGTACCCGGACTGGACCGCGCGGCAGGTGATGAACCAGATCATGCTCACCGCGCATCAGCCCGGCACCGGCCACGATGACCGCGTCGGCGCGGGCCTGATCGATCCGGTCGCCGCCCTCACCGCGCAGTTCCCGGCGAGCACGCTCACCGCGGACACGCCCGAGCTGCCGATCCATGTCGGGGCCGCGAAATCCCAGGCCTTCCCCACACCGCAAAAGCCTGCCGGCCCACCGCGATTGCCGCGGCTGGTCGCCACCGTCGGAACCCTCGTCTGTCTGTCCGCGCTGGGAATCGGTCTCGCCGTGTCGATTCCGTTCCGGCGACGCCGCCGCGACGACGAGCTACCCGACCTCGATTCCTAACGACCGGAGAAATACCCATGGCTACCGAAGGTTTCGTGCGCCGGCCCCGCATCGCCCCACCCCGCGCCCCGGGCGGTGAGATGGCGCTGACCGCGCCGCCGGAGATTCCGCGTCCGGTGCCCGCGCCGCTCATGAGCAAGCTCATGCCGGTCGTCATGGTGGTCGCCATGATCGGCATGCTCGCCATGATGAGCCTGATGGGCCGGTCGATGCTGTCCAACCCGTACATGATGATGATGCCGATGATGATGATCATGTCGATGGCCGGCATGCTCATGGGTCAGCGCGGCAGCAGCAAGAGCTCCTCGGAGCTGAACGAGGAACGCAAGGACTACTTCCGGTACCTCGATCAGACCCGCCGCGAGGTCCGGCGCACCGGGCAGAAGCAGTTGGAGACGCTGGTCTGGAGTCATCCGGAACCGGCTGACCTGCCGTCCATCGTAGGCACCCGGCGCATGTGGGAGCGGCGGCCCAACGATCCCGACTTCGGGCATGTGCGCGTCGGCATCGGCACGCATCGGCTCGCGGCCAAGCTGGCGCGGCCGGAAACCGGTCCGCTGGAGGATCTGGAACCGGTCTCCACGGTGGCGTTGCGTCGTTTCGTGCGAACGCATTCCGTGGTGCACCACCTGCCGACGGCGGTGTCGCTGCGCGCCTTCCCCGCCATCAATGTCGAAGGACCGGCCGAGGATGTGCGCGGGCTGGTGTGGTCGATGCTCATGGAGCTCACCGCGTTCCACGGCCCCGACCACGTCGCCGTCGCCATCGTCACGGCCGAACCCGACTGCGAGGCCTGGGCGTGGGCGAAATGGCTGCCGCACGTGCAGCATTCGAGCCAGCGCGACGGCATGGGCGCGGCTCGCATGATCTACGGCTCGCTCGGTGAGCTGGAGACGGCGCTCGCCGACGATCTGCTCGAGCGCGGGCGGTTCATGCGCAATCCGCAACCGACGCAGGGGCGCATGCACCTGGTCGTCATCATCGACGACGGATATGTCAGCGGCAGTGAGCGTTTGATCAGCGAGTCCGGTCTGGACGCGGTCACCGTCATCGACCTGAGCGCCGCCGAGAACAGCCTGGCCGCGCGGCGCGGGCTGCAGCTCGTCGCGGTCGGGGGAGAGGTGTTCGCCAAGAGCGCGGCAGGCACCGAGAAGTTCGCCAATGCCGACAGCGTGACCCTCGCCGAGGCGGAGGCGTTCTCGCGCAGCCTGGCTCGCTTCCGCATCGCCACCGCGGCGCAGATCGTCAGCCTCGGCGACAACACCTCCGCCGCCGACCCCGGCCTGATGAACCTGCTCAAGATTCCGGACGCGTCCCAGATCGACCCGGCCAAGGTGTGGCGGCCGCGCGCCGGACGCGAGCGACTACGTGTGCCCATCGGCATCACCCCCGACGGGACGCCCGTCGAGATCGACATCAAGGAATCCGCCGAGAACGGTATGGGTCCGCACGGTCTCTGCATCGGCGCGACCGGCTCTGGTAAGTCGGAATTCCTTCGCACACTGATTCTTTCGATGGTCACCACGCACTCGCCGGATCAGCTCAACCTGATCCTGGTCGACTTCAAGGGTGGTGCGACGTTCCTCGGTATGGACCCGCTGCCGCACGTGGCGGCGGTCATCACCAACCTCGAAGAAGAGCTCTCGCTCGTCGACCGTATGCGCGACGCGCTCGCCGGTGAGATGAACCGGCGGCAGGAACTGCTGCGCTCCGCGGGCAACTTCGCCAATGTCAACGAGTACGAGAAGGCCCGCGCGGCCGGCGTGCCGCTCGACCCGCTGCCCGCGCTGTTCGTGGTCATCGACGAGTTCTCCGAATTGCTCTCGCAGAAGCCGGATTTCGCGGATCTGTTCGTCATGATCGGCCGACTGGGCCGCTCGCTCCACGTCCACCTGCTGCTCGCCTCGCAGCGGCTGGAGGAGAACAAGATGCGCGGCCTCGACTCGCATCTGTCCTATCGCATCGGTCTGCGTACGTTCTCGGCCAACGAATCCCGCGCGGTGCTCGGCATCACCGACGCCTATCACCTGCCCGGTGTTCCGGGTTCCGGCTACCTCAAGAGCGATGCCTCGGATCCGTTGCGGTTCAACGCGACCTATGTATCGGGTCCCTACGTCGCGCCCCGGGCGGCCCGGCAGGCCGCGGACGGCACCACCGTCGTGGAAGCGCCGCCGCGCGAATTCACCGCCGCGATGGTCGAAATCCTCGAGCAGCCCGAACCGGAGAACCCGTTCGATCCGCTCGACCTGCTGCCGCCCCCGCCGCCGACGGGCGACGAAGGCCTGCCCGACAGCCTGCTCCAGACAGTCGTGAAACGCCTGACCGGTCACGGCCGCCCGGCCCACGAGGTCTGGCTGCCGCCGCTGGACGAGTCGCCGACCGTGGACATGCTGCTGCCGGATCCGGACTGGCGGTCGCCGGTCAACCGGCACGGGCAGCTGTGGATGCCGATCGGCATCATCGACAAGCCCTATGAGCAGCGCCGCGACGTTCTCACCATCAATCTCGCCGGGGCGCAGGGCAATGTCGCCGTGGTCGGCGGCCCGCAGTCCGGCAAGTCCACCACGCTGCGCACCATCATCATGTCCGCGGCGGCCACGCACACGCCCGAACAGGCGCAGTTCTACTGCCTCGACTTCGGTGGTGGCTCCATGGCGGGTCTGGTCGGCCTGCCGCACGTGGGTTCGGTCGCCGGCAAGCTCGACTCCGACAAGGTGCGGCGCACCATCGCCGAACTCGCCACCCTGCTGCGCGAACGCGAAGAGCGCTTTGCCGCCCAGGGTATCGAATCCATGGCCGAATTCCGGCGGCGCAAGCACGCCGCGCTGGCCTCGGACCGCGCCGACGACCCGGTACTGGCCGACCGATTCGGCGACGTGTTCCTGGTGATCGACAACTGGCAGGTCGTCCGCGAGGAATTCGACAGCCTGGAGCCGGTGGTCGGACAGCTTGCCGCCCAGGGTCTTTCGTACGGCATCCACGTGATCCTGGGCGCGAACCGCTGGGGCGAGATCCGGGCCTCGGTGAAGGACATGATCGGTACCCGCATCGAGCTGCGCCTGGGTGACCCCTCCGACTCCGAGATGGGCCGCCGCGTCGCGGTGAACGTCCCGCTCAACCGGCCCGGCCGCGGTCTCACCGCGGACCAGCTGCACATGCTCATCGCCATGCCGCGCCTGGACTCCGACACCAATGTCCAGAATCTGGCCGAGGGTGTGGCCGCCGCGCGCACCGAGATGCAGGCCATCTGGGGCGAACGCCGCGCACCCGCCGTTCGCACGCTGCCCGGTAGCGTGCCCCGCGAACAGGCGCTGGAACTGGCCCGCCGGCACGGAATTCAGCAGAGCCCCACCAAGGTGGTCATCGGCATCGGCGAATCCGAACTGCAGCCGATCGTCCTGGATTTCAGCTCCGACCCGCACTTCATGGTCTTCTCCGAAGTCGAATCGGGTAAGACCACGGTGCTGCGCAACATCATTCGCGGCCTGGCGGAGAGCTCCAATGCCGACACGGCCCGCGTCATCCTCATCGACTACCGCCGAACTCTGCTGGGTGTGCTGGAAGGCGACCAGCTGGCCGGGTACTCCACCTCCTCGCAGACCTGTGGCGGCATGATCAAGGAAGTGGTCAACTACCTCTCCAAGCGCATTCCCGGCTCCGACATCACCCCCCAGCAGCTGCGCGACCGCGACTGGTGGACCGGCCCGGAGATCTACGTCGTGGTCGACGACTACGACATGGTCGTCGCGGGCGGAAACCCCCTGGGCGCCTTGGTGGAGCTCCTACCGCAGGCCCGCGACATCGGCCTGCACGTCATCATCTCGCGCAATATGGGTGGCATCTCCCGAGCCCTCTACGACCAGGTCCTGGGCTCGATGAAGAACCTGTCGGTCCCCGCCCTCCTCATGAGCGGCTCCCGGGACGAGGGCAAACTCATCGGCGACATCCGCCCCATGCGCCTCCCACCCGGCCGCGGCATCCTCTGGTCCCGCTCCCGCGGCGACGAAATGATCCAAATCGCCGACCTCCCCGCGCTGTAACCAGGCGGCGCACAAGGAAGTCGCATGAACATCGGCCCCGGCTCGATACCCGGCGGCCACCGCATCGAACGCGCGCACGGGAGCGGCGGAATGGGCACGGTCCACCTGGCCACCCACCCCGCCCTGCCCCCGGCGCGACGCCTTCTGGCCCCACCTCGCCGAGGACCCGAATTCCGTGCCCGCTTCGACCGCGAGGCGAATCGCGACCATCCGGACATCGTCGCCGTCCACAGCACGGTGTCTGCGGACGCGCGACCTCGCCGAAAGCGTCTACGCCGGTGACGATCCGAAACTGCGCCGCTGAGATGCAGTAGCCGCAGGGCTATGTGGGCGCCGTCCCCGGCTCGGTGATCGCGCCGGGGAGGGTGCGCAGGAGTGGGTTGTGGCTGAGGGACCAGATGGTGGTGGGGTCCGTGTTCAGGGGGAAGCGCGTGGTTTCGCCTGCCGCCAGGGTGAGGGTCGGGCGCGTCGTGACGGGGTGGGGCCAGGCTGCGGTGGGGCGTTCGAAGAGGGCTCGGGAGGGGCCGGTGGCTTCGGGGCCGGCGATGCGGGCGAGGTGGAAGCCGGCGCGGCGGTAGTAGGCATGGAGGTCGGTGTTGGTGGTCCAGGCGTCGAGGCGGACCCAGGTGCGGTGCTGTTCGCGGGCCAGGTGGGCGGCGTGCGCCAGGAGGGCTTCGCCGACGCGGGTTCCGGCGAAGCGGAGGTCGACGATCATGTAGTGGATGATCACGGCGTCGGCGAGTTCGCCGGGGGACCAGAGGTTTTCGTCGGCGCGGTCGTTGACGGTGATGGTGCCGGCCGCTTCGCCGTCCACCTCGGCGATCCAGGTCTCGCCCTGGCGGACCGCGTGGGCCACGAACCGGACGAAGGTCTCGATGGGGAGTCCTCGCCCGGCCCGGGTCCACTGGTCACTGCCGCGCGCCGCCAGCCAGCTCGTACGTTGCAGCCGGAACCGGGTGATGGTCCCAAGATCGGCGATGCGGGCGCGGCGCAGGTGCGGTTTCATGACGAACCGGGTAGCCGGGAATTACCGAAGGAATGGGAATTTCCGGACGGAAATGGAGCGCCCAGAGTTTTACGAATAATGTCCGTTCCTTCGTCATCGCCCAATTCGTATGCCAATCGGTTGCGGGCCGCTGTGGAACGATGGCGCGTCACTCGGGTGACGCGATCGTGGTTGGCTCCGATGCGGAGATGGTCGAGCAGTAGCGTACCCGGGCCCACGCCCAGCAGCGCCGCCTCCTCGGCCGTGGCGGGTCGGGCGACGATGGTGTCGCGATGGGCGGTCTCGGCGAATCCGCGTTCGGCGAGCCGCCGCGTGGTGCCCTCCGGAATGTCGTGCGGTGCGTCGATTCCGGTGGCTTCGGCCAGATCTCGCGGATAGAAGCTGACCTCCCACGACCACGGCTCGTTGTCCAGATACTGCATGATCGTGCGCGACACGACCCACTCGTCGCGCGCGACACCCAGCCAGTGCGCCACTTCCAGACTGGCCGGTTCCATTCTGGCGCTGAACTGTTTGGACGGCTCCCGACCCGCGGCGCGCGCGATCTCGGAGAAGATGTCGTGCGCCGCCTTCGGCCGGTCCGGCCGAATATGGTTGGTGACAACGGATTCCAGCACTTCCTGACTGCGCACGATGGTGCCCCGGGAAGTGGCTGTGTAAACCAGATTTTCGGCAACCAGGAGTTGAATTGCGTTGCGAGCAGTCGTAATCGAAACCTGCATCTGGTCGGCCAGCTCATTGTGACTCGGCAGTCGATCGCCCGGTTCCCACTTGCCGGCGCGGATCTCCTCGCGGAGGAGGTCTGCGATCCGTTGATATCTCGGACCGTCCGCCATCTCGCTCCTCGGTTGTTGCTTCAAGGCTCAGAAGTCTACTCCGGTAGTACTACTGCCGTGTAAGGCTTGACACCAGCATTCTGAGGTTTATTGTAATGAACGTCCTGAATGCGGTGTTGTTATACGTCGAAGAACGCGAGGCAACGTGGCAGGTTCGGAGACATCAAACACGGTCGTTGTGGCATTGCCCGACGTGTCCGCTTCGTATGCGGATATGGAGGCGCAGCCCTTGGCTGCCGGCCTATTGCCGACCTCCGACCTACTACTGCGCGCTTGTCGCGGTCACCGGGTGATCGGCGGACCCCTGCTGTGGTTCGCCCATGATCTCGCGGTGCTGCACGAGCGGCGGCTGGTCGGGCGCGGCGGTATCGGTCCGGAAACCGATCCCACCTCGATCGTCGAAACAAAGCGCCGCCGAATCGAATTGGTCATGGCCATCGACGACTGGATCGTGCGCTCGGTTCCCCAGCATCGGCTGGGTGCGACCCTGCACACCGAAACGGTCGGTTCGGTCATCGATCGCCTCGCAGAGGCTTCGGTTCGGGCTCATCACGCGTTGATGACCCTTGACGCGAATGATGAAATGCTACACGGCGCTTGGCACCATTTAGCCGAATTGTCGGACGCTTACGACGATCTCGTTCGTGATGTGCTCGCCGGTCGGCGGCGGCTGCCCGCCTGGTAATAACGAAACAACTGTGCGGTCCGGGCCCGAGGGCGGCCCGGACCGCCATGTTCCGCGCGAAAGATCATTTGCAATTGCAGTGCGCGGAGATGGCTACTTCGGCAGTTGTCGGATAGCCTCGTCGAGCAGATTCACGGCCTTGCCGCACGCATCTGGTGAATTCGACAGATCGGACACCGTGAGCTTCAGTTGCTCGGCATTGCCTTTATCCGTGGGCCGCACCAGATAACTGAGGTAGCAGTCGTTGCTGGAGCGTGCGCCGGTGACGTACGCGGTGAATTCGCCGGCCTGCAGGGTTTCGTAGGTCCACTCGTCCTGATCGGGACGGCTCTGGTCGACCAGGTCGACGCGGACCCAGCCGTCCCGGCCGATGGTCGCGCAGGCGTGCGGGGCGCGCTGATGGTCGGCGATATCCCCGACGATCTCCCGAATCGTGCTGTCCTGCACCACCGAACACGGGTCCACGCGCAGAATCGAATTCGACGGGACCGTCCGCTGCGGCACGTACGAGGTGAGCTGCTGCGCGACGGCGGTCAGTGCGTCCTCCGCCGCGGTGCAGGCGGTTCCCGGCTGGGCCGCGGGGTCCAGCTCCTCGGCCGACATCCGCAGCGGCACATTCCCGCCGGACTGGGTCACCAGCACGGCGTCGCATTTGTTGTCCGCGGCTCCGGCGCTGAGGATCGGGCCCCAGCCGGCAGTCCGGCCCGTCGGCGTCAACTGGTCCACACCGATGGAGTGGTCGGGAATGTCCAGGTTGTAGTGGACCTTGCGCTGCGTCGAATCGACCACGGTGGTGCCGCAGCCGCCCTCGGGCGAGGCTTGCGGATCACCGGTGCGCGTGCCGAGCTTGCCGGGCACCGCCTTGTCGATGACCGCGCAGAAGTCCAGCAGCCGCAATTCCATGGCCGTCAAGTCCAGTGACGGGTCCGTGCGCGGCTGGGCATGGCCGTCGGTCTGCGACGACCGGCTCAGCCCCGCCAGCGTGCCGCTCACCACCACCAGGCCGGTGACGGCCGCCGCCGCCCAGCCGATCGTGCGCCGCCGTCGACCGGCCAAGCGCGCCAGCTGATCCCGATAGCGGGTCTCCTGCTCACCGCTGGAAGCCCACCACTCGGCATCTGCTCGATGCGTCTCGATGAACTCCAGCACCGGTTGCGGCCACGCCGATTCCGCGGGAATGCGCTCCGCCTGCTCCAGCAGCTGACGCGCAGACGGGCGGTGCGCGTGATCGGGCGCCAGGCAGGACTCCACCAGTTTGCGCAGCGCATGCGGGACCGCCTGCAGATCCGGTGTGGCGGACATGGATCCGGTGGCGGCCAGGACCAGCAGCATGCCGACCGCGTAGATGTCGACGGCGGAGGTCACCGGCTCGCCCCCGGCCTGCTCGGGGGCCACGTAGGGCGCGGCGTCGGCGACGGCGTCCGAAGCGCCCTCGCCATCGCGTGCCCGGGTGATGCCGAAATCGATGATGCGCGGGCCCTCGGGCATCAGCAGGACATTGCCGGGCTTGAGATTCCGGTGCACCAGCACCGCCCGGTGCACCTCGATCAGGGCGGTGGCCAGGCCGATCGCCAGCAGGCGCAGGCCCGGCAACGGCAGCGGACCGCAGGCCGCAACGACCGTCGCGAGATCCGGCGCCGGCAGGTATTCGGTGGCAAGCCAGGGGCGTTCGGCATCCGCGTCACTGTCCACCACGGCCGCCGTATAGGGTCCGGTCAGCTGCTTGGTGGTCTCCAGCTCCCGCTGGAAGCGCGCCCGGAACTCCATATCCACGGTCTGCGAGCGGTGAATCTGCTTGACCGCCACCAGCTTTCCGGTGGGTGTGCGGCCCAGCAGCACCCGGCCCATATCGCCGGTGCCGATGACGGCGATCATATGGTGCGGGCCGATCCAGCGCGGATCGTCGGGCAGCAGTGCCTTCATCGCGGACCTCCCATGATCGCGTACTGCGCCGCCGCCAGCTGCCGGACATCGGTCTCGGTACTGCTGTAGACCACGGCCACATACCCGTCGCGCGCCACCACACAGCGATAGCGGCGGGCCTGCACGGATTTCGGGTCCGGGCGGGTCGCCTGCGAACAGGTTGCGGCGGTCAGGCCGCGGACATTACGCATCCAGGTGTACTCCGAATTCTCAGGGTCGGCGGCGAGGTCTCGGCCGTACTGTGCGGCGGCCTTCGAATCCCGCATCCGATACAGGTACTTGTTGTGGGACACCGCCAGCGCCGTCACGCCGCTGCCGGAATATTTGCCGAGAGTGTGCGGTGGCTCCGGTGAGAGCGCCGAGAAGGCGCGGACGCCGAAGGCGACCGCGATACCGAAGGAACCGGCCACCCCGAAGGGGCGCGCCGCCGCCCGCTGCTGCGGCGAGAGCGCGGTCTCGTGGAAGCCGCGATCGTCGGCCGAGATCCCGCCGCCGCGCACCGTCGTCAGGTCGGGATCGATATCGGTCGCGAAGACGATGTGATCCGCCAGCCGCACCGACTCGGCGAAGATCCCGCGGATCCGGCTCGGCTGCCGATCGAAGTCATCGTCGCCATGGATCGCGTACGGCCCGTAATCCGGTGCACCGCCGTCGGTCCCGCACGCGGTGGCCAGGACCAGCACGGCGGCACCCATTCCGGCGGCGCACCATCGCCCGGACCTCAGACGCATGCGTTCCTCTCACCCACCGGTCAGCGGTGGGCCGGCCGTACGTGCAAAACCCGCATCGCACCGAGGCGAGCGGCGCGATCGAGCCACAAACTAGCACCCGGCCGGTGCCGTGTCATGCGCAGCCGTCCCGGCCGAAGCCACTGCCCGCGAACGGATTCGGAACCGGCCCCGGCTCAGCCCCGATAGTGCCGGTGGTCGGCCCCGAAATCATCGGCGACGGTGGCCGCCAGCTCGACATACGCGCGTTTGGTGGGCTTGCTCAGGCGGTGCAGATCGATCTCCGCGCCCTCACCCAGATGCGCGTCGTAGGGGATGATGTGCACTGCGCGGCAACGCGACAGGAAATAGTCGCGCAGCTGATTGATGCCGACATTCGGGGCGCCCGGGCGCGGCAGGTTGATCACCACCACGGCATTGCGGACCAGATGATCGTGGCCGTGCAGCGACAGCCAGTCCAGGGTGGCGGCGGCACTGCGCGCGCCGTCGATGGCCGAGGACGAGATCAGCACCAGGGAGTGCGCCAGATCCAGCACACCCGCCATGGCCGAATGCATCAGGCCGGTACCGCAGTCGGTGAGGATGATGTTGTAGAAGCGCTGCAGAATGCGCGCGACAGCGCGGTACTCCTCCTCGCTGAACGCCTCCGAGGCCGCCGGATCCCGCTCACTGGCCAGCACCTCCAGGCGGCTGCTGCCCTGCGAAGTGTGGCGGCGCACATCCGAATACCGCTGAATCTGCCCGTCCAGCAACAGATCCCGCACCGTCGACCGGGTCTGTAGCGGCACCCGCTGCGACAACGTCCCGAAGTCCGGATTCGCGTCGACCGCGATTACCCGGTCCCCGCGAATCGAGGAGAAGATCGAGCCCAACCCCATGGTGGTCGTCGTCTTCCCGACGCCGCCCTTCAGCGACAGCACCGCGATCCGGTAATCCCCGCGCACCGGCTGCCGGATCCGCGCGACCAACTCCTGCAGCCGCCGCTCCTCCGCCGACATCCCGGGATTGATGGCGCCACCGGACATATGGTGCACGGCCCGTCGCCACCCCGACTCCGGAGCCTTCTTGGCCCGCCGCATCGGCACATCATCCAGCGACGGCACCGGACCACCGGCAAACCCGCGCGGCCCGCCCGCACCCCAGGCGCCCGGCCCGCCGACCCCCGGCTGCCCGGAAGCCGGCACACCGTACTGTCCCGGACCCCCGGCTTGCCCCGGCGCCGAGACGCCGTGCTGCCCTGGAGCACCGGCCTGTCCCGGCGCCATGCCGTACTGCCCGGGAACCGCTGCCTCCGGTTGACCCGGCGCACCCTGGCTCCCCGGCCCGCCGAACCCTTGCTGTCCCGGGCCGCCGGGCACACTGCCCGCATCCGGCCCGGATCCGTTCGGGTGAACAGCGCCCTGTTCCTGTCCCGGTGCGGCCCAGGGCATTTGTCCGCCAGCACCCATGCCCTGCGCTCCCGGACCACCGGCGTGCGGCCCGGTCAACCCGGCGGCTGCCGCCTCGGACATGGGCGCGTTCGCCCAAGGATTCGCGTCCGGGTTGGTGGCGTCCGCGCCACCCGGCATCGGCCCATCCGGCCCCTGCGCCCAAGGATTCAACTGCGGCGGAACAGCGCTCGCCGGGAGTCCCGGGGTCTGCTGCATCGGCGACATCCCCGAATCGGGACGGTCCGGACCATGCGCCTGCGGGCCGTTCAGACCTGCAACTGCTGCCTCGGACACGGGTACGTTCGCCCAGGGGTTCGCATCGGCATCGGGGTTGCCGGACGAACCGTCAGGATGGGTGAAATTCGGCCCCGGTGCCTGCCCCCACGGAGTCGGCTGCGGCGGAACAGGACCCGCCGCGAACCCTGGAGTCGACTGCATCGGTGGAAGCCCGGAATCCGCCGCCGGCGGCATCGCCTGTGCGCCCGGGAAGGGGCCCGGAACCGGTGGCGAGGGCGGCATCCACTGGCCGCCATTACCGGACATCTGCGCGCCGGGACCCGGAATCTGGGGCAGGGGCGGGCGGTTGTCGTTCTGGCCGGGGGTGGGCGGGGTGGAATTCCCTTGCGGTGCAGGGGGTACGGGGTCGCCGGGGTGGGGGTCCGACGGCTGCGGGAGTGGGACTTCTGTGGCGCGGTGACGGCCCGGGGTCATCGACTGGTCGAAAGCGGTGTTCGGGTCGGCTTGTTCGCCGTCGGCGGGCGCGCCGGTCAGACCGGCCGGGGCGATGATGCCGGAGCCGGTCGCATCCAGGTCGCCCGGAGCCGGGGGCAGGGGCGGGTGCGCCATTTTGGTCGTGGCGTCGGCCGGATCGGCTGCGGTATCGGCTTCGCCGGGGGCCGGGGGCAGCGGCGGGCGCGCGGCGCGGAGCGCCGGATCGTTTGCGGCCGAGTCGACTTCACCGGGGGAGGGTGGGAGCGGCGCCCGGGTGGTCGGATCCGCCGGGGGACGCGCGGGGTCGGCCGGGCCGGGAGTACCCGCGGCCGATGCACCGGCGAGGGAGGCGCCCCTCGGATGCGACTCAGCTGCGCTCGGGCCCTGTGGTGAGTTCGGCGAAGACGGCAGTGGCGGCGGGGTGAAGTCGGATTTCGCCTGCTGCGGTTGCGCCGGAGCGGACAGCTCGGCCGGATCCACGGGCTCGGCGGGCGGCGTGGGCGGCGTCGAGAATTGCGGACCCTGCACCGGTCCCAGCGGACCCGAATGCGGGGCCGGCCGAGCCGGTTCGGCGCTGGCGATGCGCTGCGTCGGATCAACCGGGGGCGTCGGCGGGGGCGAGAACTGCGGACCGGGCGTGGGTCCGAGCGGGCCCGAATGAGGGCCCGGGCGAGCCGATTCCGGGGCGGCCGGGTGTGCAGGTTGCCCTCCATTAGCTGGAGGAATGTCGAAGCGAGGCCCCTGCGGAAGGTCGGGTGCCTGGCCGGGATGCGGTGCGCCGCCGAAGCCTTGACCGTTGGGCGGCGTCGAGCCTTGCCCGTTGTGCGGCCCGGGCGCAGGGCGCTGGCCGTTCTGCGGGAGCTGGGTCGGGGTTTGGCCATTCGGCGGTTGTGCCGGGCCGTGGCCATTGGGCTGTGGCGGTCGTGTGTTGTGTCCGTTGGACTGCTGGTTGGCGCTGCCCGACTGGTCGCCGCGGTGCGGAAGGTTGAAGTGGGTGCCGGGGTCGCGGATCGGCATCGGGGTGGCTGGTTGTGAGGCCCACGGATTCGGCTCGGCGCCACCGGAGGTGGGGGCGGGATTCGCGGCGGGCGGCTGGGTGGTGGGCTCGGGTGGCGCGTCCTTGCGAGGCTTGCGCCGGCCGAAGAGGCCGCGGCCGCCCTTCTGCTCGGGGATGACCTCGTCCTGGGGGAGGTTCTCGACGGGAGCCTCGTAACCGGTTGCGGCGACGTCGCTCTCGGAGAGCCAGGGGGGGAGCATTGGGAGTCCGTCGTTCTCGCGACTCACATCTACCCCCGGTGTTCGATTGAGCGTGCAGGACAGCGCGTAGTTTAGCGATCTCCGACGGGTGCGCGCCCGGCGTATCTCGTCCGCCCGGTGGGGCGCTGCGCGCAACCGGTGGCATCGCCCGTGCACAGCGGGGCACGTCACGGCACCCGTATTTGGCCGGGTCTGGGGAAACGGGTAAGCTAGGTCGCTGGTGACTTACATAGTGGTTGTGGCATGTCCTAGTGCCGCCTCCAGTGAGTATGTCACCGGGTTGGCCGCAATGCACCACCAACTTCGGGGCCGACCTGCCGTAATGAGCTTGAACCAACCAGGTTCAGCCTAACCGGGATCGCGGAGGATATGGCGAAGAAGGAAGGGGCCATCGAGGTCGAGGGCCGGGTTATCGAGCCGTTGCCCAACGCGATGTTCCGGATCGAGCTGGAAAACGGTCACAAGGTGCTGGCCCACATCAGCGGCAAGATGCGGCAGCACTACATCCGCATCCTGCCCGAGGACCGCGTCGTCGTGGAGCTGTCGCCCTACGACCTGACCCGCGGCCGCATCGTCTACCGCTACAAGTGAGTCACCCCCGCGGGTGCCAAAGACTTCCGGGGCGCGAGTCCCGGGTTTTCCCCGGTCAAACCGGCCGGGGAAAAACTGTGTTCACGGCCAGTGAACACCGACCCAGATTGGATCTGACGTGAAGGTTCAGCCGTCCGTCAAGCCGATCTGCGAGAAGTGCAAGGTGATCCGCCGCCACGGTCGGGTCATGGTGATCTGCGAGAACCTGCGCCACAAGCAGCGTCAGGGCTGATTGCGGCCTCGTGCCGTGATCGCCGGGACAGTGGATTCTTCACGCCCCCGGTCGCTCACCGCCAAGCACCGAACGCGATTCGGATTGGCAACAAAGAAGAACTCCCAGCGCCAGTCGCCGTCGCCGAGTCCCGTAGGGGACGGATGGCGGCCCACCCCCGGTACGGAGGCCGGGGCCCCACTCACGAGGGGACGGACAGGGAGCAGACCTCCGCAAAAGTAAGGAATCGCCAACCATGGCACGTCTGATGGGCGTCGACCTCCCGCGCGAAAAGCGCATGGAGATCGCGCTGACCTACATCTTCGGCATCGGCCGTACCCGCGCCAAGGAGATCCTGGACGTTACCGGCGTCAGCCCGGACCTGCGTTCCAAGGACCTCAGCGATGACGACCTGACCAAGCTCCGCGACTACATCGAGTCGCAGGACTTCAAGGTCGAGGGTGACCTGCGCCGCGAGGTGCAGGCTGACATCCGTCGCAAGATCGAGATCGGCTGCTACCAGGGCATCCGCCACCGTCGTGGCCTGCCTGTGCGTGGCCAGCGGACCAAGACCAACGCCCGCACGCGCAAGGGTCCGAAGAAGACCGTCGCCGGCAAGAAGAAGTAGGGATAGCGCATGCCTCCGAAGAGCCGGGCCTCGGGCCCGAAGAAGACTCAGAAGTCGCGTCGCCGGGATAAGAAGAACATCCCGCACGGCCACGCGCACATCAAGAGCACGTTCAACAACACGATCGTGTCCATCACCGACCCCGAAGGCAACGTCATCTCCTGGGCGTCCTCCGGCCACGTCGGTTTCAAGGGCTCGCGTAAGTCGACCCCGTTCGCCGCGCAGCTGGCCGCCGAGAACGCTGCCCGCAAGGCGCAGGAGAACGGCGTCAAGAAGGTCGACGTCTTCGTGAAGGGCCCGGGTTCGGGCCGCGAGACCGCGATCCGTTCGCTCCAGGCCGCGGGCCTGGAGGTCGGCACGATCTCCGATGTCACCCCGCAGCCGCACAACGGCTGCCGTCCGCCCAAGCGGCGTCGCGTCTAAGCGGGAAGGAAAAGGTACAGAACAATGGCTCGTTATACAGGCCCCATTACCCGCAAGTCGCGTCGTCTGCGTGTCGACCTCGTCGGAGGCGACCAGGCGTTCGAGCGTCGTCCTTACCCGCCCGGCCAGCACGGCCGCGCGCGGATCAAGGAATCCGAGTACCTCATGCAGCTGCAGGAGAAGCAGAAGGCTCGCTTCTCGTACGGCGTCATGGAGAAGCAGTTCCGCAAGTACTACGAAGAGGCGAACCGCCAGAAGGGCAAGACCGGCGACAACCTGCTGCGTCTGCTCGAGGCTCGTCTGGACAACGTCGTGTACCGCGCCGGTCTGGCCCGTACCCGTCGTGGCGCCCGCCAGCTGGTCTCGCACGGCCACTTCACCGTCAACGGTGTGAAGGTCGATGTGCCCAGCTTCCAGGTCTCGCAGTACGACATCATCGATGTCAAGCCGAAGTCGCTGGCCATGTACCCCTTCCAGGTGGCGCGTGAGACCGTCGGCGATCGCCCGATCCCGGGCTGGCTGCAGGTCGTTCCCGGCCGCCTGCGGATCCTGGTGCACCAGCTCCCCGAGCGTGCGCAGATCGATGTTCCGCTGCAGGAACAGCTGATCGTCGAGTTCTACTCGAAGTAATAGGTGCGCGTACGCGCGCCGCTGGTTGCGGCCCCGGTGTAACCGCCAGGGCCGCAACAGTTCCCAATCGTGAGCGTCAAATGGTGGGCGCTCGAAGGAGGAAGAAATGCTGATTTCACAGCGACCGACGCTGACCGAAGAGGTCGTGTCCGAGAACCGGTCGCGGTTCACCATCGAACCGCTGGAGCCGGGCTTCGGTTACACCCTCGGCAACTCGCTGCGCCGCACGCTGCTGTCGTCGATTCCTGGTGCCGCTGTCACCAGCATCCGCATCGACGGCGTGCTGCACGAGTTCACCACCGTCCCGGGCGTGAAGGAGGATGTCACCGACATCATCCTGAACCTCAAGGGCCTGGTCGTGTCGTCCGAAGAGGACGAGCCGGTCACCATGTACGTGCGCAAGCAGGGCCCGGGCACCGTCACCGCCGGTGACATCGTCCCCCCGGCGGGCGTGACCGTGCACAACCCGGATATGCACATCGCCACCCTGAACGACAAGGGCAAGCTGGAGATCGAGCTCGTGGTCGAGCGCGGTCGCGGCTACGTCCCGGCCGTGCAGAACAAGGCGTCGGGTGCGGAAATCGGCCGGATTCCGGTTGACTCGATCTACTCGCCGGTTCTGAAGGTGACGTACAAGGTCGAGGCCACCCGTGTCGAGCAGCGCACCGACTTCGACCGGCTCATCCTGGATGTCGAGACCAAGAACTCGATCTCCGCGCGGGATGCGCTGGCGTCGGCGGGCAAGACCCTGGTCGAGCTGTTCGGTCTCGCGCGCGAGCTGAACGTCGAGGCCGAGGGCATCGAGATCGGCCCCTCGCCGGCCGAAGCGGACCACATCGCTTCGTTCGGCCTGCCGATCGAGGACCTGGATCTCACCGTGCGGTCGTACAACTGCCTCAAGCGTGAAGGCGTGCACACCGTCGGCGAGCTGGTCGCCCGCACCGAGTCGGACCTGCTGGACATCCGCAACTTCGGTCAGAAGTCCATCGACGAGGTCAAGGTCAAGCTGCACTCGCTCGGCCTGTCCCTCAAGGATTCTCCGGCTTCCTTCGATCCGTCCTCCGTCGTCGGCTACGACGCGGCCAGCGGCACCTGGAGCGACAGCGGTTCGTTCAGCGACACCGACAACGGCGAGCAGGACTACGCCGAGACCGAACAGCTTTAGGTCATTCGGGGTGTAGCGCCCCGAATCGGCCTTCAACACAGGAGATTCAAACAATGCCCAAGCCCAAGAAGGGTGCCCGCTTCGGCGGGACGGCGTCGCACCAGAAGGCGATCTTCGCCAACCTGGCGACGGCGCTCTTCGAGCACGGTCGCATCACGACCACCGAGGCCAAGGCCAAGGCGCTGCGCCCCTACGCCGAGAAGCTTGTCACCAAGGCGAAGGGCGGCACCCTGGCCGACCGTCGCGAGGTCATGAAGGTGATCCGCTCCAAGGACGTCGTGCACGCCCTGTTCGCGGAGATCGGTCCCTCGTTCGAGGGCCGTGAGGGTGGCTACACCCGCATCATCAAGACCATCCCCCGCAAGGGTGACAACGCTCCGATGGCGATCATCGAGCTGGTCCGCGAGAAGACCGTGACCAACGAGGCCGACCGTGCCCGTCGTGTCGCCGCTTCGCAGAAGGCTGCCGAGGCTCCGGCCGAGGCCAAGGCCGAAGAGGCTGTCGCCGAGGCTCCGGCCGAAGAGGCTGTCGCCGAGGACAAGGCCGCGGAGTAAATCCGGTCCTTCGGACTCGACAAGGGGTTTCAGGGGCATCCCCTGAAACCCCGAGGGTGAGATTCCATGAGTGAGCCCGCCGTCCCCTCCGGGTCGGCGGGCTTTCTCCATGTTAACCAGGAGATCGCTGTGACCGTGGAGGATCCGACGCCCGAACCGGTTTCGATTCGGGTACGGCTGGACATCAGTTACGACGGCACCGATTTCACCGGCTGGGCGCGCCAGCCCGGCCTGCGCACCGTGCAGGGCGTCCTGGAGGATGCGCTGAGCAAGGTGCAGCGCGAGCCCATCCAGCTCACCGTGGCCGGGCGCACCGACGCGGGCGTGCACGCGGAAGGTCAAGTCGCGCACTTCGATACGCACACCGAGGTGGACGGCCCCAAGCTGGTGCACCGGCTGGCGCGCTTCCTGCCGAAGGATGTGCGCGTCAAGGCGGCCCGCCTCGCGCCGCCCCAGTTCGACGCCCGCTTCTCCGCCATCCGCCGCCACTACGCCTACCGTCTGACCACGGCTCCCTTTGGCGCGGAACCGCTTCGGGCGCGCAGTGTCGTCCCCTGCCGCCCGGGCCCCGATATCGAGGCCATGCGTGAGGCGTCCCGAAAACTGTTGGGCCTGCACGATTTCGCCGCCTTCTGCCGCCGCCGTGAGGGCGCGACCACCATCCGCGAACTGCAGCGCTTCGACTGGGTCCAGGAGGGCGACCTGCTGACCGCCTATGTCAGCGCCGACGCCTTCTGCTGGTCCATGGTCCGGAGCCTGGTCGGCGGTGTACTGGCCGTGGGGGAAGGCCGCCGCACGCCCGCCTGGATCGCCGGTCTGCTGAACGAGCGTGAGCGCTCGAGCTCCGTCACCGTGGCCCCGGCCCACGGCCTGTCGCTGATCGCGGTCGACTACCCCGACGACGCCGACCTGGCCGCCCGCAATGCCCAGACCCGCGAGGTCCGCACCGTTCCCGACCCCGAAGGTTGCTGCGGCGACTGACTCGTCCTGAACCCGTGTGGCACACGCCAACCGGCCTGCCGAATACTGACAAGCGACCGCGCTGACGCCGTGTTCCACCAACTGGTGTGCGGTCTCGGCCGTTTCGGCCTTCGGAAGCAGCCGCGCACCAGGGCCGGACCACATGCGTCGGCTGCATCGTCCAACCACAGGTTGGTCGGCGGCGCGTTCGGCCGCACCGTGAGTGGGCACGAAATATAAAGGGCGACCTTCTTTTTGGTTCGGGGGTGCGAAGTTTCGCTTTGCGGCGTGTTGGCCGGGGTGCGGGCGGATAGTCCTCGGTATGGGGAAATCGAAGCGAGGCCGTGGGGGTCGAAAGCACAAGGGCGGGCGTGGCGGCGTGCGACGGCCGGAGCGGGCGCTCGTACCGGACGAGGATGAGTTCGCCCGGTTCGACGGACAGGGGTTCGATCTGCGGGAGCCGATCGACCGTGTGCTGGCGGAGGCTGCCGAGTTGGCGGACGACACCGATCCTCTGGAGGTCGAATTCCTGGTCGCCGGTCTGCTCGCCGGGGGCGACGAGGATCTAGGCTTCGCCAAGCTGTTCGGCGCGTGGGCTGTGCTCGTGCTCGAGGAGCGGGCGACCTCGGATGCCTTGGGCACGCTGCGCGCCCTGGCCCGGCTCTCGACCGCCGAGCTGTCGCGTGCGGCACGAGCCGCGGCGGATCGGCTCGAGGCGCAGGGGGTGAGCGTGCCGGTCTGGTCCGTCCGGTCGGCCGCCCCGCTGCGGGCGGTCGCGTGCACCCGCTCGACTGCCATCGGCGCTTCGGTGCTCGTCGGCAGTTTCGAACGCGCGGACCGCATCCATACCTTCCTGGTCTGGATGCTCCATGACGGTGAGGAGACCGCGGAGGTCATCGACCTGCTCCCGGGCGATCGGACGGCCGTGGCGCAGCAGTTGGCCGGCGCGGACCTGCCCGGCGTCACGGAGCGGCTGTCGCCGTGGGAGTTTCGCCGGCAGGTGGAGGCGGCGCTGGATCGGCGGGCGCGTCGGGAGCGTGCGGCGCTGATGGCGGATCTCGACGTGTTCGACAACCCGGACGACGACGACCCGGAAGCCGATCTGCCGCCGTATGCGCTCGCCGCGACGGTACTGCGCGCGCAGCTGCGGACGATCGACGCGACCGTTCGATGTGGTCCGGCCTGCACGGCGGGCGGGGCGGCGAATTCGATGTCGGGTGGAAATGACAGGCATGTGATTGCGGATGGGGGTATGAGTGAAAGTGCAAGTCCGGGATGAAGATTCGTGGTGCGAGTTGCGGGGAATGGGGAAATTCGGGCGATGTGATGAAAGTTGGATGTTGTTAAGGGAATTCGCGGATCGGGGCGGGCGTGGGGTGCGAGAATCGGGCGATGAGGGGCGGCGTCGAGCCCGCGGTGATGGAGGTTCGGTCCACACCGGAGGTTTCGCAGCAGGAGACTTTCGAGGAATGGGAGGCCGTTGTCGCAGCGGCCTACGTTCCGCTGGTGGTGACACCGGTGCGGTCGGGGGAGTTCCGGGCGCGCATCGTGCAATCGCGATTCGACGGCATCGATGTGTCCATGGTGACGGCCAGCGGTCAGCACCTCAGCCGGATACCGCGGCTCCTCCACGAGCCCGAGGAACCCATTCTGTTCGCCAGCGTGACCACGCACGGGCACGGCTGGCTGGAGCAGGACGGGCGGGTCGGGGAACTCGCCGACGGCGGGCTCACCCTGCACGTCAGTTCCCGGCCCTTCAGCGCGCATTTCGAGCAGTCCTGGGGCGTGGTGGCGGTGCAGGTGCCGCTGGCGGAGGTGGTGGGGGCGTCGGGGGTGCCGGCGGACCGGCTGCCGACCGCGGTGCGCTTCCCGCCCGAGGGGGCGGCCGGCATCGTGGGCCGCTTCTTCTGCGGCCTGGCGCAATTGCAGTACACCGCACCGGACCAGGCGGCGGTGCTGGCCAAACACGGTACGGGACTGCTCGCTTCGGTGGTGCAGCTGGCGGCGGGCGATCTGCCGCGCGACGAACCCGCGCAGGCGCTGGCCAAACAGCGGGCGCTGGCGTTCATCCAACGCCATTACGCCGACCCGGAACTCACCGTCGATCAGGTGGCCGGCGCCTGCGCGGTGTCACGCCGCACCCTGTACCGGTTGTTCGAGCACGGCGAGGACGGTGTGGCGGCCATGCTCCGGCGCATGCGGATCGAGCGGGCCCTGGCCCTGATCCGCACCGATCCGACTCGGCCGCTGCTGTCCGTGGGCCGGGCATCGGGCTTCGTGTCCGAGCGGCAGTTCTATCGGGCCTTCAAACGCGAGATGGGGATGACCCCTGGCGAATTCCGGTCGAGTCATGCCTGATCAGGAGGTGTGTCGGGGCTGACGTCAATTGGCAGTGATCTGGCACGCGCGGGCAGTCACAGCGGCGCGGCGGATGGGAATACTGGTGAGGCGCCACCCGGTCGCCGCCTTCGAGCCGCCGGCGACCGGGCAGGCGGCCTATCCGGATCGGCTTGATTACCAGGACAATCCGGACGACTGGTCCGTTTTGTCGCATCGGTCGGCTTCATTCGCAGTTTCCCGGCGTCCGGTAATGGAATGATGCACGGTGTGGGTATCGCGTCCACTGCCAGCGCCGAAGTCCGTACGACCTCAGAGGTTTCCGCGCGGCAGGCATTCGAGCAGTGGGAGGCCATCGTGGCCGACGCGGTGCTGCCGTCGATCTGTGAGCCGCTCGGCAAGGGTCAGTGGCACGGCAAGCTGCGCTTCACTCAGTTCGATAACTCCAGTCTCACCATGATGACCTCCAGCGCGCAGCGGGTGGTGCGTAACAAGCGCCAGCTCGATCAGGCCGCTGGGGACTTCCTGCTGGTGAACATTGTTGTGGAGGGCGCGAACTGGACCGAGCAGAACGGCCGGATCACCGAGGGCGGGGCCGGGACCATCGCCTTCTACGACAGCGCCCGCCCGATCGAGAGCCGCACCACCGAGAACGCGGTGTCCACGATCGTGCGCGCGCCCATGAGCGCGGTGCTCGATCATGCCGGGCTGGTGCGCGACGAGCTACCGATCGCCAAGGCGCTACCCGCCACCGGCGCGATGGGCGTGGTGGTCGATTTCTTCCGCGGCATGGCGGCCCTCCCGGTCAAGGAAACCGACCGGGCCGCACATGCCCTCGAATCGCAGATCACGGCCATGCTCTCCTCGGCGGTGCTGCTGGCCAACGGGCAGAACTCGCCGGCGCCGGCCGATTCGCTCTACACGCGCCAGCAGGTGCTGTCGGTGCTGCGCCAGCGCTACACCGATCCGGATCTGACCGTCGATGAGGTAGCGCACGCCTGCCTGGTATCACGCCGCACGCTCTACCGGGTGTGCGAGGACATCGGCGGCCCCGCCGCACTGGTCCGCCGCATGCGGGTCGAGCATGCCCGGCGGCTGTTGCGGGCCGACCCGGCCCGGCCGCTCTCGGCGATTGCCGCGGCTTCCGGATTCTCCACCGATCGCCATTTCTACCGCGCATTTCGCCAGGAAACCGGCCTGACGCCCGGTCAATTTCGGTCACAACTGGACGCAGGCACGTGCGGTCGGTAGCCCGGCACGGTATGTCGCTGTGACCGGTTCACGTTCGGCGAAGGGTGATTGCACATCATCCGATACCCGTCGAAGGAGCCGACGTGCCGACGAAGGTGCGAGTCGCAGCCGTCCAAGCCGAGCCACGATGGCTGGATCTGCGCGCCGGTGTCCAGCAGACCATCGAGTTGATCGAGGACGCGGCTGAGGGCGGCGCGCAGCTGGTGGCCTTCCCGGAGACCTTCCTGCCCGGATATCCGTGGTGGTTGTGGCTGGAATCGGTGAGCTGGGGCCAGGGGTTCTTCGCGCGGTATCGCACGCATTCGATGACGGTGGGCCGCACCGAGTTCCGGCGTATCGCCGACGCCGCGCGGCGGCATCGCATTCACGTGCTGCTCGGCTTCAGCGAGCGCAGCGCCAGCGCGCTCTACATGTCGCAGTGCCTCATCGATGACCGCGGGGTACTGCTCGGAGTCCGTCGCAAGCCCCAGCTGACGCCGCTGGAGCACAAGATCTTCCGCAGTGGCGAGCCCGGCGAGTCGCAGGTTTTCCACACCGGCATCGGCCGCATCGCGGTGCAGGGCGGCTCCGAGCAATTGCATCTGCCGACGCGGCGGGAGCTGGAGCGCACCGGCGCGCAGATCCACGTGGTGTCCTGGCCGGGGTTCATCGTGGCGCGAGACGTGGATTGGGGTGTGCGCGTGAACAATGCGGCCACGCTCTGGTACGCGGTGGTCGGGCAGTTGAACGTGATCGCGGCGTGTGCGGTGATGGATGTGGCGGGCGGTGAGAGCCGCCGGGGTTCGGAGCCGGCCAAGCAGCTGGTACCCGGGCCGGGCGGGCATGCGCGCATCTTCGCGCCGGGCGGCGAGGAACTGGCGTCGCCGCTGGCCGGGCACGAACAGGGTTTGCTGTACGCCGATCTGGAACTGGACCTGAGTTTCGAGTCCGCGGCCTAGTGGTATCACTGCGTACCGCTCGGGGGTATTGGCTCGAATTCCCCTGATCTGACACACTCTCCCGAGTATTCGGCCGTACATGGGCCGACCATTGTCATCGAGGGATGGGGAGTGGAACGGTCAGAAGCGGTCGATCGGATCGAGGTGCGGTCCGGACCGGAGCAGTCGGCGGCGGAGGCGTTCGAGCGCTGGGAAGCGCACGTGAGCGATGCCTATGTGCCATTGGCGGTTTCACCAAAACCGACCGATCGTTTTGTTGGCCATATCGAACACGCTCGATATGGCGACCTCGATCTGACCGTTGCCGGATCCTCCACTCAGTTCATCCGCCGTACCGATCGGCTGATAGCGCAGGCGAATGACGAGTATCTGATTGCGAGTATTCCGCTTTCGGGTCACGCCCGCTTGCAACAGGACGGCCGCGTAGCCGACGTCCGTCCCGGTTCGATCGTGTTCTACGACACCACTCGTCCCTATCAGTGGGACTTGCAGCAGGAGTGGGAACAGGTCGTGGTGCAGGTCCCGCTGAGCCGGCTGCGCGATCACTACGGCGTCTCCGATCCCGAAGTCCCCACGGCCACCGTGTTTTCCAGTGGAACCGCGCCGGGAATCGTGGCGCAATTCTTCCGGGGTGTCGCGGGATTGCAGCGCACCGATCCGGCCGGGGCGGCACTGCTGGCCGAACCGGGGATGGATCTGCTGGCGGCGGCGGTGATCGCGGCGTCCGGGCGCACCCCGCACGACCAGTCCGCGGACGCCCTGAATCGGCAGCGGGTGCTGGCCTTCATGCGCAGCAACTGTGCGGATCCGGATCTCGGAGTCGATCGAATCGCCGAGGGCTGCCGCATGTCGCGGCGTACTCTCTACCGGGTGTTCGGCGAGTTCGAGGGTGGACCGGGAACGGTGCTGCGCCGCATGCGAATCGAACGTGCTTGCGACCTACTACGAAATGCGCCACAGTTGCCGCTTTCTGCCGTTGCGAAAGCGTCGGGATTCCTCACCGAGCGTAGTTTCTACCGAAGCTTCCGTTTGGAAATGGGCACGACTCCGGGGGCTTTTCGTACCCTGGCATGATCAGTCGGTGATTCGGCACTCGTCGCCATTGTCTGGCCGGATACTCTTGGCAAGCATCACGTTCCATGAGGGAACAGCGATGAGGATTACGGTGCGAATCGCCGCCGTCCAGGCCGAACCCAGCTGGCTGCGGCTGTCCGACGGCGTGGAACAGGTCGTCGGACTGATCCGAGCAGCAGCGACGCAGGGCGCGCGGCTGATCGCATTCCCGGAGGCGTTTCTCCCGGGATATCCCTGGTGGCGCTGGATCGATACCAATCAGTGGAATGTCGAGTACTCGACTCGGTGTCGCGAGAATTCGATGACTCGGGATGGCGTGGAAATGCGCGCGATCACCGGGGCCGCCGCCGCGCACGGCATTCACGTCGTCCTCGGATTCGGTGAACGGCAGGATCGGCGAATCTATATGTCGCAGGCCGTGATCGACGATTCCGGCGAGTTGCTGTCCGTACGCCGCAAGGCCGGGTTGAACAGCGTGGAACGCAAGATATTCGCCTCCGGAACTCCGAATCTGCCTGCGGTGCAACACACTCCGATCGGCAAGTACGGCGCGCTGTCCGGGCAGGAGAACCAGCGGCCGCTGCTCACCCGTGCGCTACGCGCCGACGAGGAGCAGATCCATGTGGCCGCCTGGCCCGGCAGTCCGTACGCCGATGCGGCAGGGCCGGATTCGAGCATCACGGTCAGCCGGATGTACGCGCTGGAGGTCGGCGCCTTCGTGCTCGCGCCCACCGCGGTGGTGGGGGAGCGGGCGTTCGACGGTATGGGCGGCGCCCCTCGGGTCAGCGGCCCCACCGGCCGCGCCCGCATCTATGCCGCGGACGGCAGCGAAGTGGTGACCCCGCTCGAGGAGGGCGAGGAGGGCATTCTCTACGCCGATCTGGACCTGGACGCCGGCAGCGGCGACACCCAGCAGTGCGAACCCGCCCCGGCCGCGCGTGACCGCAAGGACCGCGTCCCCGTCCGCCGCGGGTCCCGTCGGCTCGCCTCCGGCTGGCAGTCCGGCCCGGATCGCTGGGCGCTGCCCGTGTCCTTGGGTAGGTATCCCGGCGGCATCGCCGCCTGCTGAGGGCTAGCTCCGCACCAGGCGGGCGATGGCGTCGGTGGCTTCCTTGATCTTGGCCTCGGCCTCGGGGCCGCCGGCGACGGCCGCGTCGACCACGCAGTGGCTGATGTGATCCTCGAGCAGGCCCATGGCGACGGCCTGCAGGGCCTTGGTCATGGCCGAGACCTGGGTGAGGATGTCGATGCAGTACTTCTCCTCGTCGACCATGCGCTGCAGGCCGCGGGCCTGGCCTTCGATGCGGCGCAGGCGCTTGAGGTAGTCGTCCTTGGCGGTGATGTAGCCGTGGGTGGCGTGGTCGTGGCAGGACTCGGCGGTTTCGGCGGGTGCAGCCGGGTCTGTGGTCGCGGTCTTGTCGTTGGTCACCTGCGCTGTCCTCACTCCCGGGCGTTAATACCCCCCTAGGGTACATGGTTTGCCCTGGTCCCACCACTCGTGCGCGGATGCGCGAGAATCGTGGGCATGAGTGAGGATCCACGGGCAACGCTCGCCATCATCGGAGGCAGCGGGTTCTACGACTTCTTCGGCGATGATGCGACCACGGTCGAGGTCGAAACCCCCTACGGCGCGCCGAGCGCGCCCATCACCATCGGTCAGGTGGAGGGGCGGGCGGTGGCGTTCCTGCCGCGGCACGGCCGCAAACACGAGTTCTCGCCGCACACCGTGCCCTACCGCGCCAATTTGTGGGCCCTGCGTTCGCTGGGCGTGCGCCGCATCTTCGGCCCGTGCGCGGTCGGCAGCCTGCGTGCCGACTGGGGCCCGGGCACCGTGTCGGTGCCGGACCAGCTGGTGGACCGCACCTCCGGTCGCGCCCAGACCTTCTACGACACCGGCGGGGTGCACGTGGCCTTCGCGGACCCGTACTGCGAGGAGCTGCGTTCGTCGGCGATCGGCGCCCTGGGCGACGAGCTGCCCGCGCACGATCACGGCACCATGGTCGTGGTGGAGGGCCCGCGCTTCTCCACCCGCGCCGAGAGCCGCTGGTACGCCGGACAGGGCTGGGCGCTGGTCAACATGACCGGGCACCCGGAGGCCGTGCTCGCCCGCGAGCTCGAAATGTGCTACGCCGCAATCGCTCTCGTGACCGATCTGGACGCGGGCCTGGAGACCGGTGAGGGCGTCAGCGCCGCGGCCGTCTTCGCCGAGTTCGAGCGCAATCTGGTGCCCTTCAAGGCGCTGGTGCGCCGCGCCGTCGCCGCCGTCGAGGGCGACGACACCTGCGACAAGTGCTGCGTGCTGACGGGCACCGGCGTCCAGCTCCCCTTCGAGCTGCCCTGAGCTCCCCCGCCTCCCCGCGCCTTCGGCGGACGGCTGAGAGCCGTCCGCCGTTGGCAACCCGTGCCGACGGTTGGGTGCGAAACCGATTCTGGGCGTCCCCGGCGAGTTACCCTGATCGGCGCGAAATCAGTTGTTGCGTCTGATTCGAAGAGACCTGAATGAGAATGTGGTCGCGACGTTGTCCAGCGGACCTGAGCGTCGGAGGCCGGTCGAATAGGCTGGAACCATGAATGCGGGCGGTCCCGACCCCGTGCGCGTGTTGCTGACCGGTGCGGCCGGTTACTTGGGCTCCCATGTGCACCGCGCTCTGCTGGCGGCCGGTCACGAGGTCGTCGCGATCGATGCGTTGCTCGACAGCGTGCACGGTGCGAATGCCGCTGGCCCCGAGGATGTTTCCCGCCTCGATGTCCGTGATCAGGACGCGCTCGAACCCCTGCTCGCCGATATCGACGTGGTCTGCCACCTGGCGGCGGCCGTGCCGCTGCCGCCGTTGCGGGGCGCGATCGAGCTGGTGCCCGCCGACTCCTCGAATCTCGCGGCCTCGCAGGACCTTCCGCATCTGGGCCGCGTCTCGGTGGACAGGAAGCGCGGTCGCGACGATGCCGCCCGGGCCGGCGCGGCGCGGCCGGGCGCGGAGGGCATGCGCTGGGCTGCGCTCTACGGTGCGCACAATGACGTCGGCACGGCCGTCCTGCTGGCCGCCATGGAACGGGCGGGGGTGCCGCGGCTGGTGCTCGGGTCCTCGGTGGCCGTGTACGGCGAGGGCCGGTATCGGGGCGTGCGCAGCGGACCGTTCTATCCGGGGCTGCGGCGGCGCGGTGACCTGGATCGGGGACTGTTCGATCATCGCGCGCCGCGGTCGGGGGAGGTGCTGACCTGGGAGCCGATCGGGGAGGACGCACCGCTGCGGCCCCGGAGCGCCTATGCGGCAAGCAAAGTCGCACAGGAGCACTACGTGCTGGCGTGGGTGGCCAATACCGGCGGGGATGCCGCGGTGCTGCGGTATCACCAGCTCTACGGCGAACCGGTGGCGGACGGCCGCAGGGTGCGGTCGGCGGAATCCGGTGTGGTGGCGCGTTTTACGGCCGAATTGGTGGCGGGCCGCCCGCCGCAGGTGTTCGAAGACGGCGGTCAGGTGCGGGATTTCGTGCATGTGCGGGACGCGGCGGTGGCCACCGTTGCGGCTGTGGAACGCCGACTGCCCGGTTTCGTGCCGTTGAATATCGCCTCGGGACGGCCGCTCACGCTGTGGGAGGTGGCCTCGGCCATGGCCAACGCGGTGGACGGGCCGACCCCGGTGGTGACGGGGCAGTGCCGCGTCACCGATATCCGCCATATCGTCGCGCATCCGGAAAGAGCCCGGCACGCGCTGGATTTCACCGCGCGCACCCAGCCCGCCAAGGGGTTGGCCGACTATGCCGCGCGCGGGATCGGGCGGCGCTGACGGCCCAGCCGATAGGCTCCCGGCATGGACACCCCGCTGCGGCTCGAGGTCATCATCGCCAGTGTGCGTCCCCAGCGGTTCGCGCCGGTGGTCGCGGACTGGTTCCTGCGTCGCGCCCGCGCCGACGCGGATTTCGAGGTGGGCGTCATCGACCTCCTCGACACCCCGCTACCGCTGAACCTCACGGATTCCCCGGAGGTGCAGGCGTTCCGGCAGCGGGTCGGGGCCGCGGATGCGTTCGTGGCCGTCACCTCCGAGTACAACCACGGCTACCCGGCCTCGCTGAAGACGGCCTTCGACAGCGTCAAGCGCGAATGGCGCGGCAAGCCCATCGGTTTCGTCAGCTATGGCGGTCTGTCGGGCGGGCTGCGCGCGGTCGAGCAGCTGCGGCAGGTGGTCGCCGAGATCCATATGGTCTCCATTCGCGAGACCGTGAGTTTCCATGAGGCCAAACGCAAGTTCGACGCCGAGGGCGAGACCCGGGACGGCGCGGCCATCGACGCCGCCGATCGCATGCTGCGCCAGCTCGCCTGGTGGGCGGCGGCGTTGCGCACCTCCCGCGCCGCGGATCCGTATCCGGGCAGCTAGCGCGCGAGCGCGACGGCGGCGCGGGGCTGTCCGATGTAGGTGGACTCGCGGGGGATGGAGACCAGGGTCAGGGGCACCTCGGTGGTTCCGGTGCGCAGGACGATCCGGTTGCCGGCGGCGGCGGGCTGGTGGATGGACAGGTCGGGTCTGGTGCCGGGCCAGCCGAGCGGGTCTCCGGTCAGGTAGATGGTGGTGACGCCGGCGTGGGGTGCGGGAGCCAGCACGCCGTCTACCAGGGTCGCGGTGAAATCGGCGTCGGACTGGTGGGTTTCTATGGCGACGGTGAGGCGGTCCGGATTGCCGATGGTGGTGACCAGCTGCTGCCAGGCCTGTGGGCGGTCGGTGCGGATGAGGATGCGTTCGCCGACGGCCAGGGCGCGGAAGACGATCTGCTGGGCGAGATAGAGCTCCCCGGCCAGATGGACGCTCGAAATACCCTGCCCGACAAGGCGGATGGCGACGCCGTTGCCGTCGTCGTCGGAGCCGAGCAGCTGGCCGCATCCGGCGGAGGGCAGCTGCAGGGCCCCGATGCCGGCGATGTCGCGGATCTCGGTGGGCACGGTGGTGTCCAGGCCCGGTACGGCGAAGGGGAGATGCGCGAGCAGCCCCTCCCGGTGGCGGCCGTTCATGGAGATCATGTGCTGCTGCACCGGTTCCGCGGGCAGCTCCCGGGCGGTGAGCCGCCAGGCCGCGCCGATGCGCACCGTGTCGGCGCTGTGGCCCGGGCGCAGCCGCACGGCCACCGTGGTGCCGCGTGAGGCGGGCACCCACAGCTGGGCGAGCAGATCGGCGGCCAGCTGCCGGGGATCCACGGCCGCACCGATATTCACGCCGTTGCCGAGTTCGGCGTAGCGCCAGCGCTGGGTCAGCGCGCCCGGATCGACGCCCGCGGTGACCTGCAGAGCGGCCTGCCGGATCTCGGGCGCGGTGAGCAGCCGGGCCGAGCAGTCGGCGTCCTCGAGGGTGCGCATGATGCGCTGGGTGGCGATGGTGACCGCCCGGCACGCGCCGGTCAGCCCGCCGCCGCGCCGGGTAGCGGCCTCGGGACAGGCGATCGGGTCGAAAGCGATGGCCAGCCATACCGTGCGGTGCGCGGTGGCGGGCAGCGGGCCGAGCAGGGTGTCGTAGATCGCGCCCGCGGGTGTGCCCGAGCGGCTGCGGAAGCCGTGCGAGACGATGTCGATGCCGGACAGCAGAATGTCGTGCCGGCTCAGGCTTTTCGCGAGTTCCGGCAGTGGCAGCAGGTGGGTGGACTGCACGGTGCGGCGCCCGAGCCGGGTCAGTCCACCCCTGGGTGCGAGCACCTCGACGACCGCCACCACGCGGCTGCCGTCCCGGTAGAGCCCGAGCGAGCGCCCGTCGGGGGCGCGGAAATCGATGAGGTCGGCGGGCGGGTGGCCGCGCCGGGTGCGGAAGCGGCCGCCGGTGGCAATCCAGTCGGAAACGGTGCGTTTGCCAAGAGGTAACAGAAGAATCAGACCGACCACTATGCCGAGAGTGAGTGCGCCCCACCATGCCAGCCCGCACCGTATGCCGAGGACCAGAACGACCAGTCCGGCAACCTGGGCCCAGATCAGGCTCGCGAGGGAGATCCGGCCGAGCAAAGGCCGCGTCGCCGTCTCCCCGGATTCGATTGCCATCGTCGGTCCCCGGCTCCCCGATGTCGGCCGCGCGCGCTGCCCGCGCCGCGGCCGAGTGCGAATGAATGTCCTTGTCAATGTACTGTGTTCGGCGAACGCACCGACTTGCCGGGGACTTGAATGCCTTCGAAACCCACGACGCGATGGCAGGTGAGCGGCTATCGCTTCCTGGTCCGTCGCATGGAGCACGCCCTGGTTCGCCGGGACGTGCGAATGCTGCACGATCCCATGCGTTCACAGTCGCGGGCGTACGCCACCGGACTCATCCTCGCGTGTGTCGCACTGGCGGGTTGCGGAGTGTTGGCTCTGCTGCGGCCGCAGGACCGGATCGGGTCCAACAAGATCGTCATCGGCAAGGACTCCGGTGCGGTCTACGTGGTGCTCGGCAATGTGGTCCATCCGGCGCTGAACCTGGCCTCGGCGCGCCTGGCCGCCGGCGACGCGGTCAAGCCCGCGACCGTGCGGGAGTCCGAGCTGGCCGAGAAGCCGCGCGGGCAGCTGATCGGCATACCGGGCGCGCCGACCTCCTTGAACTTCACCGGCGGCGACGGTCGCAGCTGGACGGTGTGCGACGTGCTGTCCAATGACGGCAGCCGCTCTCTCACCACCTCGGTGCTGGCCGGCGATACGGGCCGGGCGGACAAGGCATCTCCCATGGCATCCGGCACGGCGCTGCTCGTGCAGGGCCGGGACCACACCTACCTGATCTACGACGATCGGCGTGCCCGGATCGATCTGGACGATCGGGCCGTGGTCGATGCCCTCGATCTGCGCGGCCGGACCCCGCGCCCGATCAGCGACGGCCTGCTGAACGCGATTCCCGAAGTGCCGCCGCTGGTTCCGCCGCGCATCGAGAATGCCGGCGCCGCACCGGATTACCCGCTCGGCGATCACCGGATCGGCGATGTGGTGCAGGTGCGGACCGACGACAGGTACTACGTGGTGCTGCCCGACGGCCTGCAGCCGGTCTCGGTGCTGACCGCCGACATCATCCGGAATGCCTACCGCACCAGCGCCGCCGACGACTACATCGCGCAGGCCGACCGCACCGGCGCGCCGGTCTCCTCGGCGCTGCAGGTGTCGAAGTATCCGGACCGGGCCCCGGTCCTGGTGGACGGCAAGGATCAGCCCGTCGACTGCCTCTCGTGGAAGCCGGTTGGTTCCGCCGATACATCCGATGGCAGCAAGCACGCCGAGCTGGCCGTGCTCACCGGGCACGCGGTACCGATTCCCGACCGCGCCAGGCTGGTTCCGCTGGCGCAGGCCGACGGCAGCGGCCCGAATGTGGACAGCTTCTATATGAATCCGGGCTCGGGGGCGTACGTGCAGTCCACCGGTATCGAGCCGGACAGCCGGCGCCACGACAGCCTGTTCTTCGTGTCCGACTATGGAGTGCGGTTCGGGATCAAGAATCAGGATTCCGCCGAGGCGCTCGGCATGGGCCCGGAGCGGGTGCGACCGGAACCGGTGCCGTGGCAGATTCTCGGATTGCTCGCTCCCGGACCGACTCTCAGCCGGGAAGCGGCCATGGTCGCCCACGACGGGGTTGCGGCCGATCCGAATCCCGCCAGGGAGCCGGTGAAAACCTCAGCGCCGAACGGGAACTGAGCTCAGGCGGCGGTCTCACCGAGTCAGGCGTCGGTGTCGCGCACGCCGAACCTGCGGCGCAGGGGGAACGAGGCCAGAAAGCCGAGCACCAGCAGCAGCGCGACGACGCCGGTGCCGATCAGGGCGACATTGCGCGGTGTGCGGTCGGGTGCGGGCGGCGGCGTGGGCAGGGCGAGCTGCCGATTCCGCGGTCCGGCGGGATGCTTGGGCGGCAGGCTGTTTCGCACCTGGGCGGTGAGCGCGGCCACGGGATCGACTGTGCCGTAGCCGATGGACGGATTCCAGCCCTCGCCCGGCGCGTGCGCGGTGGCCTCGATGCGCTCGATGACCTCGGCGGCGCGCATATCCGGGTAGCGGGCCCGCACCAGCGCGGCCACGCCCGAGACCTGCGGTGCGGCGAAACTCGTTCCGTTGTAGGGGACGACCTGTCCCTGATTGGTTACCTTGGCCGTGGTGAGCCCGGTGTTGCGGGGGTCCAGCGAGACGATGTTCTCGCCCGGCGCGGCCACCCCCACCCACGGTCCGGGGACGGTGAACTTCGACGGCTGACCGAAGGCGTCCACCGAGCCGACCGACAGCACATAGGCGTCCCACCAGGCCGGCACCACATACGACGTGACGTGATCCCACGGATCGTCGGCAGGGTGCAGGGGATCCAGGCCCGGATTGCTCGCCTTGCAGGTATCGGTATTGCCCGCCGAAGCCACGATGACCACGTCCTTCTCGACGGCCGCGTACTGCACCGCCGCGCCCAGCGCGCCCATTTCCGCGCTGGCGGGCTCGGTGGTCGGGCAGGCGACCAGGGAGATATTGACGACCCGCGCGCCCGCGTCGGCGGCCCGGCGCACCGCCGCGGCGAGCGCGGAGATCTTGCCGTAGCCGTCGGGCATATCGTCGGGGCCCTTCTCCCGGCCCGCGCCCTTGGGTTGGTACAGCGCGCTGGTCTGGCGGATGGTCATGATCCGCGCTTCGGGCGCGACCCCGGCGAAGCCCTGGCCGCCGACCTCGGAAGCGGCGATCAGGCCCGCCACGATGGTGCCGTGGGCGTCGCAGTCCTCGGTGCCGTCGCCGCCCGCGGCCACATAGTCGCCGCCGGGAATCAGGCCGGGCAGCCGCGGGTGCGGGGACACCCCGGTATCGATGACTGCCACCAATTGCCCTGCGCCCCGCGAGAATTGCCACGCATCGGGGAGGTCGAGGGTGCGCTGGGTGGGCGGAATGGTCGGCCCGCCACCGCCCGCCTGGGTGCTGGAGCACGGCGAGTTCGCGGGGTGTTCGGTCTCGGTCGGCGGCACGGCCGGACCGCCGGGAGGCAGCAGTCCCGCGTCGATGGGCGGCGGCCGGTCCGCGAACGCGACACCCGGCACGGCTCCCGTTCCGACTGCCGTGCCGAGCGCCAGTACCGCCGAGGCCGCCGCGACCCGCAATCCCCGCACGCCGGGAGCCGCAGCGCGATCGCGGGAACCGTTGGCGTTCAGTACTTTATCCGGCATGGCCGACGACAATTACAGTCCGCGTACGAGGGCGTAGAGATCGGCCACCCAGAAGGCCAGCGGCACCACGGCTGCCACGAAGCCGTATTCGAGCAGTTCCACCGCCCGCCGCGCGGGCGGGGTCGCCTGCCGGCGGGGCACGATGATGCCCAGGACCAGCGCCGCGGTGAAAAGCGCCAGTGCCACACCGAAAATCGTGAGTGGCTGTCGCTGGGTGAGGGCCGCGCCGAGGAGCACCAGCAGCACGATGGTGGTGCCGCCCGCGATCAGGACCACGGCTTGTTCCGCGCCCGCATAGGTGCGGCTGCGGAACATCAGCACCACGGCGCAGACCAGCGCGAGGGCCCAGCCCGGCCAGTACGGGGTGCCGGCGCTCGGATCCACGGCGGCGACCGCCCCGGCCACCACCACCGTGGTGGTCGCCGCGACCAATCCGGCCAGATAGTCGCGCGCCCGTTCGGATTTCGCGCGCAAGACCTCCATGGTGGGCAGGGCGCGATGGTCGTCGGGGTCGTCCTCGGTGGGGTCGATCGGGGTGCCGGGTGCGGGGACGGGCGGCAGCGGCAGCTCGGCCAGTAGCATGGAAAGCCTTGGAGCCAGGGACAATCCGGCCAGACCCAGCGCCGCCGCGCCGGCGCCGATGGCGTGCACGGGCAGATCTGTCAGCAGGCCCGCCAGCGTCGCGGGGATGGCGAAGACCGCCAGCGCCGCCACGCCGATGAACAGGCCCAGCCCCACGCCGCTCGCCCGCCAGGCCAGCATCGCGGTGGCCCCGGCCAGGACCGCGCCCAGTAACGCGTTGGCCCAGCCATAGTGGCTCGGCACGAACAGCATGCCCGCGCTGAAGGCGGTGGGCAGTGCGCAGCCGCCCAGCACCAGCGCGCTCGCGCGGTGGCGGTACATGCGGCTGAGCACCGTGCTCGCGGTGACCAGCAGCAGGGTGACGACGGTGGCCACGATCGCGCTCACCCAGCCGGGAAAGGCGGCGGGCGCGGCCAGCAGGCCGAGGCAGCCGGTCAGCATGATGGCCACCGCCAGCGCCGATCCGGTCAGCCGGGCCGTGCATGGCGTCCAGCCGCGGAAGTGGTCGGCGTCGGCGATGGCGACGTTGTCCATGATGTCGTCGAAAAGCGGTGTGGGCGCGATGTGTTCGGCGCACTCCAGCATGAGCAGTTCCCCGTCGCGCACGCCCTGCTCGGTCAGGCTCAGGGAGTTGGAGAAGGGCGGCTGCCCGACGCGGGCCAGCACCCACTCGTGCGGTTCGAACGGTTCGCCGTCGTGGTCGAAGTCATTGACGCGATTGTGCTGATCGACCATGTCGACCACGCTCGGGATGACCAGTGCCACCGGCACATCGACGGGGATGGCCATGTCGACCTGAGTGTGCTTGGCCAGAATGGTGACTCGCGCCAGGTCGGGCGCGCGGACCGTGCCGCGGAGTTCCTCGAGGTGATCGGTCCGCGACTGCGCCACGCCCGCACTGTACGGCATGATGGTTGCCGTTCGTACACTGAGCCGCAATTCAATTCGAATTCGTGGGGGACTTTCCGCGATGAGCACCGTACGGTTCCAGCGCCGGCCGCGCCGGGTGATGCCCCGCTCACCCGGCGGCGAGGTGACCCTGCAACCGCCGCCGGAGATTCCGCGGACGGTTCCGGCCAATCTCTTCACCAAGCTCATGCCGGTGGTGATGGGCGTGGGCATGCTCGGAATGGTCGCGCTCATGATCACCTCCGGGAGTGGTCTCGCCGCCAATCCGATGAGCCTGATGTTCCCGATGATGATGGTGTTCTCCATGGTCGGGATGTATGCGGGGCAGGGCGGCAAGGGGCAGAAGGCGGCCGAGGCCGACGAGGATCGCAAGGACTATCTGCGCTATCTCGACCAGGTCCGCCGGGATGTGGAGGAGACGGCCGCGCAGCAGCGGGCGGTCGTGGAGTGGAGTCATCCGGAGCCCGGGCTGATCTGGATGCTGGCGGGGACCACGCGGATGTGGGAGCGCCGGCCGGGGGACAAGGATTTCTGTCACGCCCGCATCGGGATTGGTAGCCAAAGGCTTGCTACGAGACTGGTCGCCCCGGAAACTGGGCCCGTCGAGGAGCTCGAACCCATTGCCGCGGTCTCGCTGCGGCGCTTCGTGCGCACCCACTCCACCGTGCCCGATCTGCCCACCGCCCTCGCCGTCAAGGGCTTCGCCGCCGTCCAGCTCACCGGCGACCGCGCCCAGGCTCGCGACATGTCCCGCGCCTTGCTGTTGCAGCTGGCCATGTTCCAGGGCCCCGACCAGGTGTTGATCGCCGTGGTCTGCGGACCGGACACCGTCCGCGAATGGGAATGGACCAAGTGGCTGCCCCACACCCAGCACCCCGAATCCGAGGATGGCGTCGGCAGCGGGCGCATGGTGTACGGCTCCATCCGTGAGGCGCACTCCGATCTGAATCCACTGCTGCACAACCGGGTTCGGTACTCCCGCAATCAGCCGCCCAATCCGAACCTGACCCAGATCGTGCTGGTGGTGGACGGCGGACTACTCGAAGCCGAGGAAGATCCCCTGCGGGAGCACGGTTTCGAGGGCGTGACGGTCATCGACCTGTGCGGGTACGCGCCGCGGCTGGCCGGCTCCCGGGGCATTCAAATGGTGGTCGAGAATGGCGAGTGCGCCGGACGCGGAGCCTCCGGAGCGATGGAGCGCTTCGCCGTCGTCGACCGCATCACCGCTCGCGAGGCCGAGCGGGCCGCGCGCCGGCTCGCGCCGTATCGGGCCGCCGTCGCGCGCACCGCCGAGACCAGCGGCGAGGAGGGTGAGGTCATCTCGAGCTGGTCGCAGCTGCTGGGCCTGGGCGATATCGGCGCCTTCACCCCCGAGACGGCGTGGAAGCCGCGCTACGGCCGGGCGCGGCTGCGGGTGCCCTTCGGTGTCGGGGCCGACGGGCTGCCGGTGGTGCTCGACATCAAGGAGGCGGCCGAGGGCGGCATGGGGCCGCACGGGCTGTGCATCGGCGCTACCGGGTCGGGTAAGTCGGAATTCCTTCGGACGCTGGTGCTTTCGCTCATCGCCACGCACTCGCCGGATCAGCTGAACTTCGTGCTGGTGGACTTCAAGGGCGGCGCGACCTTCCTCGGACTGGAGGGGGTGGCGCATGTCGCGGCCATCATCACCAATCTGGAGGAGGAGGCCGATCTGGTCGACCGGATGCGCGACGCGCTCGCCGGCGAGATGAACCGCCGCCAGGAACTGCTGCGCGCGGCGGGCAATTTCGCCAATGTCTCCGAGTACGAGAAGGCGCGGGCGGCGGGCGCGGATCTGGATCCGCTGCCCGCACTGTTCGTGGTGCTCGACGAGTTCTCCGAATTGCTCTCGCAACATCCGGATTTCGCGGAACTGTTCACCATGATCGGCCGGCTGGGCCGCTCGCTGCATGTGCATCTGCTGCTGGCTTCACAGCGGCTGGAGGAAGGGCGGCTCAAGGGGCTGGAAAGTCACCTGTCCTACCGGATCGGCCTGAAGACGTTCTCCGCCAATGAATCCCGGCAGGTGCTGGGCGTGCCCGATGCCTACAACCTGCCCAATAATCCCGGCGGCGGCTACCTGAAATCCGATTCCGGGGAGATTCAGCGGTTCCAGTCCGCCTATGTCTCCGGACCCTATGCCGGCGGCGGGTCACGGCGCGATGCCGCGGTGGCCACCCGGTCCGGCGACGTCGATGTGACCGCACGCCCGTTCACCGCGGGTCGCGTGGACTTCCGTGCCGCCGACCGGATTCCGCTGCCCGACCTGCCGGAACCGATGGCGGCCCCCGCCGACGCGGATCAGATCTCCAACCTGCAGATGCTGGTGTCGCGGGTGCGCGGGCACGGTCGTCCGGCCCACGAGATCTGGCTGCCGCCGCTCGGCGCTGCCTCCACGCTGGATCAGCTGCTGCCGCGGTCGATCCTCACCGGGGACTGGAATCCCATTGCGGCCCTGCGCGCCCCGATCGGCATCGTCGACCGGCCCTACGATCAGCGCCGCGACCCCATGGTGGTGGACCTGTCCGGGTCGCGCGGCAATGCGGCGATCGTCGGCGGTCCGCAGTCGGGGAAGTCGACCGCGCTGCGCGCGCTGGTCATGGCGATGTCCTTGACACACACCGCCGAACAGGTGCAGTTCTACCTTCTGGACTTCGGTGGCGGCACCATGATCGGTCTGGAGGGACTGCCGCACGTGGGTGCGGTCGCCAGCCGCATGGAGGAGGACAGGGTGCGGCGCATCGTGGCCGAGATGGTGGGCATCGTGCGCCGCCGCGAGGCCACCTTCCGGCGGCTCGGCGTGGAGTCCATGGCCGATTACCGGCGGTTGCGCGCCGACCCGGGGGCCGGTGATCGCGCCACCGGCCAGGGAACCGGTCCCACCGCCGCGGGCGTGCACGAGGATCCGTTCGGCGACGTGTTCCTGGTCATCGACGGGTACGGCGCGTTCCGGCAGGAGTTCGAACTGCTGGATCAGACCGTCGTGAACCTTGCGGTGCAGGGACTTTCGTACGGCGTGCACGTGGTGATGTCGCTGAACCGCTGGGCCGAGGCGCGGCCCGCGCTCAAGGATCAGATCGGCACCCGCGTCGAACTGCGGCTCGGCGACCCCATGGACTCCGACCTGGGGCGCAAGTTCGCGGCGCTGGTGCCCATGGGCCGCCCGGGCCGCGGCATGACCGCCGACGGGCTGCACATGCTGACCGCGCTGCCGCGCGTGGACGGCGAACCGGATCCGGTGTCGCTGGGAACCGGTGTGGCGCAAGCAGTTTCTAGCATCGCGCAGTTCACTCCGGGACGTCGGGCACCGGCGGTGCGCATGCTGCCCGACCGGCTGCCGCGCGCGGAACTGGTGCGGCTGGCAGGGGACTGGCCCGCCGAGGTGGATAACACCCAGCCGTGCATGCGCTTTCCGCTCGGCATCGATGAATCCGGGCTGGCCCCGGTGTATCTGGATCTGGCGGCGAGCCGGCATTTCGTCGTCATCGGCGATTCCGAGTGCGGCAAGACCACCCTGCTGCGCGCGCTGGTGCAGTCCATCTGCGCGTCCAATACCACCGATCAGGCGCGCATCATCATGGGCGACTACCGCCGGACCATGCTCGGCACCGTGCCGCAGGGCTATCTCGCCGGCTATGGCACCACCGCCCCGCAGTTCAGCCAGAACATGGCCGACCTGGCCGCGTACGTCACCCAGCGCATGCCCGGCCCCGAGGTGACCCCGCAGCAGCTCAAGGACCGGTCCTGGTGGCGCGGCCCGGAACTCTACGTCGTCGTCGACGACTACGACCTGGTCGCCACTGCCGGCGGCAACCCGCTGCACGCCCTGGTCGACCACCTGGCCCACGCCCGCGACCTCGGCTTCCACCTGATCCTGGCCCGCCGCTCCGGCGGCGCGGGCCGGGCCATGTACGAGGCAACCTTCAACCGCCTCGAGGAACTCGACTCCGCATCCCTGATCATGAGCTGCAGCCGCGACGAGGGCACCCTCTTCGGCAACACCCGCCCCGCCCTCATGCCCCCGGGCCGAGGCACCTACGGCACCCGCGCAAGCGAGGACCTGATCCAAACCGCCTGGCTGCCCGCGGCCGATCTGTGACTGCGAGCTGCCCGAGACGCCCACCTACACGCCTCGCTCTCGACCACGAGCGTCGTCGTTTGATAACTTGAATTGGTTACTCGTTGAACACGAGGTGGTTCCATCGCTATGGTCCGCACAACGTGGTGAACGTCGGCTGCGACAGTCCGGAAAACCCCGCACTGTTGATAGCGGGGGCCATCGACCGGTTTGCTTCCGCGTGGAGGGATCGGGGTTCGCCGCCGGATCCACACGCATTCCTCGCGGAGAGCGGCGGGTATCGTCGAATTCTGCTGATCGAACTCATCAAAGTCGACCTCGACTACCGTTGGGTCCACCACAGATTTCCGAAACGGTTGGCCGACTACCAAGCCGAGTATCCCGAGCTGAATACGGCTCCGTTGCCACCCGATCTCGTTTACGAGGAGATTCACGCTCGCCTCAAAGGCGGCGACGCACCGGATCCGGACGAGTACAGTGCAAACCCCTCTTTGCAGGCGACTCGACTGACGCCGAATCTCGCGGAACCCGATTACCGCAGCACTCTGATCGTGCAACCAGGCATTCTCGACGCGCTCGAGGAATTCGAATCGGGCGGCCGAATTGACGATTTCGACTTGCTGATGAGATTGGGCAGCGGCGCGTTTGCCCGCGTTTTCCTCGCGAGGCAGCGGTCTTTGCAGCGGTTCGTGGCCGTGAAAATCTCACGCAACCACGGCAGGGAGCCGGAAACCCTGGCCCAGCTCGACCACGACTACATCGTCCGGGTATTCGATCAACGAATCCTCCACGACGGTGCCCTGAAACTCATGTACATGCAGTTCCTGCCGGGAGGCACGCTTCTCGACGTGCTGCGCCACATAGAGGCCACGAAGCCCGAGCAGCGGAGCGGTCGACTATTGCTGGAGGCAATCGACGGCACGCTATCGCGTCGAGGCATCGTCGAGCCGGCGGAATCCGCGCTCCGGCGTGAGATAGCAGAACTGAGTTGGCCCGACACTGTTGCATGGCTCGGGGTTCGACTGGCAAGCGCGATCGACTACGCACACCGCTGCGGCATTCTCCATCGCGACCTGAAACCCGCGAACATACTGTTGACCGCCGAGGGCATCCCCAAGCTTGCGGACTTCAACATCAGCTTCAGCCGGCACATTGCGGGAGCCAGCCCCCTCGCCTACTTCGGCGGCTCGCTGGACTATATGTCCCCTGAGCAGCTGCAGGCATGTCATCCCGACATGTCGACGACTCCTGCCGACATCGACACCCGCAGCGATCTGTATTCGCTTGCGGTCGTGTTGTTCGAACTGCTGACCGGTCGTCGACCATGCAGTGACCCACCCGACGCCGGGCTCTCGGCGACATCTCTGGAGCAGATGATCGCGGTTCGCAAACGTGCCATCACCGGCGAGGTCCTGGCGGGCATCCCCTCGGATTGCCCGGCCGTACTTCGCCACACGCTGCTGCGGTGCCTTTCACCACGACCGGGCGATCGCTATCCCTCCGGAGCCGGACTCGCGCGTCAGCTCGAGCTCTGCCTCGATCCACGCGCCCGCGACCTGGTCGATCCGCCATCAGGTACGTGGCGCTCCAGGCTCGCCCCTTGGGTCCTGATCGCGCCGGTCGTGTTGTTCGTAGCCGGCGACGCGATGGGCATGCTGTACGACTTCTTCCACAACTCGCCGATTCTCAACAAGTACCTGTCATCGACGCAGTGGGACTACCTGCGAAACGTTGTCTGGATGATCATCCTGGTAGTCATGCCGCCCGCAACTGGCCTGTATCTGTTCACATGTCGGTACGCGATCCGAGTTCCGCACGGGCTGCGCCGGGGTAGGCAGTACGACTGTGCGACCATCGTTCGTGCGAGAGTGGACCTGCTTCGGCTCGGCGACCGAGTCGCCCTCATGACTCTGGGCGGCTGGGTACTCGGAGCCGTTGTCGCGACCGTCGCCGTCGCCGGGCTTTCAACACTGCGGCCATCATTGATCGCGCATCTGGTTTTCGCGAACATCCTCGGCGGTCTGGTGGCCGTCAGCTACACCTTCCTGTTCCTGACCTTCTACCTGGTCAGGTGTGTTTATCCGCCGCTCCTGCTGCGCAGCGACATCACAGCCGCCGACGTGCACCAGCTCCGCGCCCTCTCCCGCCGTTGCCCGAGCTACCTCGCGATCGCGCTTTCGATCCCGCTCCTGAGCGTCTTCTTCGGGTTGACCTTTGTCGATTCGGCTGATGCGGTGGCTGTTATCGGTCCGATTCGGTGGTTGAGTGTGGGTGCGGTGCTCGGCTCATTGGGTTCGTACCTGCTCTTCCGTCGGTTGGAGGGCGACTTGTCTGCACTCACCCGAGTGGTAGTACGTCTCTGGTTCGACAGTTCTGATCGCCATAACAATTAGTCGGCTCAAAGGTCCTGCGGGGCAAGTCCTTTCAGTTTTCAGAACCCAGCGTGACAATGCGTTCGTATGGCACACGGTTCAACCCGGCAGTGGGGCCCCGGCCCGGGCCGCCCGGCCCGCCCCCCCCCCCCAAACACCCCCGGGGGGTTTGGGGGCCACGCCCCCCAACCTCCAAGGGTTTTCAGGGGCGTAGCCCCTGACGAACTACCGCTCGACGATGGCCACGACGCCCTGGCCGCCTGCGGCGCAGATGGAGACCAGCGCGCGGCCGCCACCCTTCTCGGCCAGCTGCTTCGCGGTCTGGGCGATGATCCGGCCGCCGGTGGCGGCGAACGGGTGGCCCGCGGCGAGCGAGGAGCCGTTCACGTTCAGCTTGGCGCGGTCGATCTTGCCGAGCGCGCCGTCCAGGCCCAGGCGCTCCTTGCAGTACTGGTCCGACTCCCAGGCCTGCAGGGTGGCGAGCACCACGGAGGCGAAGGCCTCGTGGATCTCGTAGTAGTCGAAGTCCTGCAGGGTCAGGCCGTTGCGGGCCAGCATGCGCGGCACCGCGTAGGTGGGGGCCATGAGCAGGCCGTCGGGGCCGTGGATGTAGTCCACCGCGGCGACCTCGGAGTCCACCAGGTAGGCCAGCGGCGACAGGTTGCGCGAGGCCGCCCACTCCTCGGAGCCCAGCAGCACCGCGGACGCGCCGTCGGTGAGCGGGGTGGAGTTGCCGGCGGTCATGGTGGCGTCGCCCAGCTTGGTGCCGAAGACCGGCTTCAGGGTGGCCAGCTTCTCGATGGTGGAACCCGGGCGCAGGTTGTCGTCGCGGGTCAGGCCCAGGAACGGGGTGACGAGGTCGTCCATGAAGCCGCGGTCGTAGGCGGCGGCCATGTTCTTGTGCGACAGGTAGGCCAGCTCGTCCTGCGCCTCGCGGGAGATGCCGAATTCCTTGGCGGTGATGGCGGCGTGCTCACCCATGGACAGCCCGGTGCGCGGCTCGGCATTGCGCGGGATCTCGATGCCGACCATCGAGGGACGCAGCCGGCCGACGAGCTTCACGTAGTCGGAGTTCTTCTTGGCGCGGTTGGCGTCGAGCATCCACTCGCGCATGCCCTCGCTCACGCCGATCGGCGCGTCGGAGGTGGTGTCGGTGCCGCCGCCGACGCCGTTCTCGATGCGGCCCAGGGCGATGCCGTCGGCCACGGTGACGATGGACTGCAGGCCGGTGCCGCAGGCCAGCTGCAGGTCGTGGGCCGCGGTGTAGGGCGACAGGGTGGAGCCGAGCACGCTCTCCCGGATCATGCCGTGCTCGCCGACGCGCTTGAGGACCGCGCCGCCGACGACCATGCCCAGGCGCTCGCCCTGCAGGCCGAAGCGGGCGACCAGGCCGTTCAGGGCCGCGGTGAACATGTCCTGGTTGGAAGCGTGGGCGTACTTGCCGTCGGAACGAGCGAACGGGATGCGGTTACCGCCGAGGATGGCAACCGGGCGGGCCTGCTTGGTGGTCTTGGCCGCGGCCTTCGCCGAACGGGCTTTGGTGGTCACTCGAGTCTCCAGTGTCTCGTCGGTGGGATTTCCGGCACGCGCGATCCGGTGGATGCGCGCCACTCGGTTTACATTAAACTTACTCTGGAGTAAGTTCATTGTCGACACCGTACCCCGCACATGTGCGCAACGCCGCTCCCGAGGCCGGTGCGCAAGGCCCGAGCGGGCGCGGACCACTCACCCACACAAGAGAAGGTAGGAAACGTGGCTGCCAGCAAGAGCAAGGGCGCTCCCAACCTGTACGGATCGTTCGTTCACTCCGCGCCGGGCGCGTTCCTGGCCTCGAAACTGGGCCTGCCGCAGCCGGAGACGCTGCGCCGCTACAAGGCCGGCGAGGCCGCGCTCCCGGGCCCGGTGCTGGTGGGCGGCAAGGGCCGCGTCGCCGATGCCGTGCGGAACCTGCTGAGCGACTACACCTTCGTGGATGCGGTCACCCCGGGCGTGAAGTTCGGCGCGCTGGTCTTCGACGCCACCGGCATCCGCACCATCGAGGAGCTGCAGCAGCTGTTCGAGTTCTTCCAGCCCGCCATGCGCAGCATCGCCGCCTCCGGCCGCGTGCTGGTCATCGGCACCACCCCCGAGCTCACCGATTCGGTCGACGCCCAGATCGCGCAGCGCGCGCTGGAGGGCTTCACCCGCTCGGTCGGCAAGGAGCTGCTGCGCGGCGCCACCAGCAACCTGGTCTACCTGCACCCCGAGGCCGCCACGGCCGCAACGGGTCTGGAGTCCACCCTGCGCTTCGTGCTGTCCGGCAAGTCGGCGTTCGTCGACGGCCAGGTCTTCCGGGTCGGCAAGGACGACTCGACCGCCCCGGCCTCGTGGGACAAGCCCCTGGAGGGCAAGGTCGCCGTGGTCACCGGTGCCGCCCGCGGCATCGGCGCCACCATCGCCGAGGTCTTCGCCCGGGACGGCGCGACCGTGATCGTGGCCGACATCCCGGCCGCCGGTGAGGCGCTGTCGGAGACCGCCAACAAGGTCGGCGCCACCGCGCTCGCCCTCGACGTCACCGCCACCGACGCCGCCGAGAAGCTGGCCGCCTTCGCCACCGAGCGCTTCGGCGGCATCGACATCGTCGTCCACAACGCCGGCATCACCCGCGACAAGCTGCTCGCCAATATGGACGAGGGCCGCTGGAACTCGGTCATCAACGTGAACCTGGCCGCGCCGCACCGCATTACCGAGGGTCTGGTGGCCGCGGGCGCGCTCCGCACGGGTGGCCGGGTCATCGACGTGTCCTCCATCGCGGGCATCGCCGGCAACCGTGGCCAGACCAACTACGGCGCCTCCAAGGCCGGTGTCATCGGCATGGTGAACGCCGAGGCCCCGAAACTGGCCGAGCAGGGCATCACCATCAACGCGGTGGCCCCCGGTTTCATCGAGACCGCCATGACCGCCGCCATCCCGCTGGCCACCCGCGAGGGCGGGCGCCTGCTGTCCTCGCTGCTGCAGGGCGGTCAGACCGTGGACGTCGCCGAGACCATCGCCTACTTCGCCTCCCCGGCGTCGAACGCGGTGTCCGGCAATATCGTTCGCGTCTGCGGCCAGGCCCTGATCGGAGCATGATGACGCAGACCGTCAACCTCACCGAGGTGCCCAAGAACAGCGGCCTGTTCGTCAAGGCCGCCCTGGGCGCGCTGCCGGTGCCGGGTCTGTCGGCCCGCAAGGCCACCCTGCCGGACCGCAGTGTCCGGCTCGAGGGCTTCAAGGTCGACCCGGACCACCTCGCCGCCTACTGCCGGGCCACCGGCCTGCGCTTCAGCGACGCACTGCCGCTGACCTACCCGTTCGTGCTCAGCTTCCCGCTGGCCATGCAACTGGTCGTCGCCCGCGACTTCCCGTTCGTGGCCGTGGGCGCGGTGCACGCGGAGAACGTCATCGAGCGCACCCGCGAGATCTCGGTGTCCGAGCCGCTGGACTTCGAGACCCACATCGAGAACCTGCGCGAGCACCCCAAGGGCCTGCTGGTGGATGCCGTCACCGAGGTCAGTGTGGGCCGGGAGCTGGTGTGGCGTCAGGTCACCACCTTCCTGCACCAGCAGCGCACCTCGCTGTCGGGCGGGCCCAAGCCCGAGCCCAAGCCGGACGAGGTGCCGCCCCCGCCGCTGCGCGCGCTGCGCGTCGATCAGAAGATGATCAACCGCTACGCGGGCGCCTCGGGCGACCACAACCCGATCCACACCTCGGCGCTGGGCGCCAAGGCCTTCGGGTTCCCGAAGCCGATCGCGCACGGCATGTGGTCGGCCGCCACCGTGCTCGGCGCGCTCGAGGGCCGGATCCCCGACCAGGTCACCTACGCGGTGAAGTTCGGCAAGCCGATCTTCCTGCCGTCCACGGTGAACCTGTATGCGGACCAGGTGTCCGGTCGGTGGGACCTGTCCTTGAAGAACCCGAAGAAGGGCTACCCGCACCTGACCGCTACGCTGCGCTGAAACCTCGCCGTGCGGGTAGGGTCGAAAACCCGCAGTGCGAGGAAGTGTCGAGCCTGACACCCGAAGGTTCGGGCGCGGCCGCCATCCGGCGGTCCGCCCGACGGGGGTGAAGAGCCGCACACCGTTTCGAATTCGGATGTCGCCACGCAGGGGTTTCTACATCCGGCCGAAACAGTGTGCGGCTCTTGTATTTCCGGAGCGGGTCAGGCGATGGGCGAGCGCATCGGCGCACTGCTGCCGTCCACCAGCAGCGTCAGCACGTCACCGAGCCAGTCCGGCGTCAGCCCGGAATCGGGACCGGCCGCGATGTGGTGATCCGGCCGGACCAGCAGGGCTTCGCCCGCGGCCAGCCCGGCATGCGTCGCGCAGTCGGCCGCCGGCAGGGCGTGCACGGCCAGGTCGATACCGGTGGCGCGCCGCGCCTGCGCGGCGGCCGTGCGCCACGCCCCGGCCGGACCCGCGACCAGCAGGGTGAAGCCCGGGCCGCACAGGTCCAGGGTGGAGGGGGTCCACCAGCCGGCGTCGACGCACCAGTGCGGGAGGCGGGTTCCCGTCCGGCCCTGCAGAGTCGCGACATACGGGGCTGCGCCGGGAGCGGTGAGGACGGCTGTCGAGGTATAGCGGTAGCGGGTCATCACCGTCGCCGTATCCAGCCTGCGGGCCAGATCGTCGGCATTGCCAGGGGTTTCGATGCCGTAGCGGGTCCGGAAGTCGGTGCCCAGACGCGACTGCTCGACCGCCACCTCGGCGCGCGGGCGGCGCTCGGCCACATAGGAATCCAGCAGCGCCGGACCGGCGTTCCCGTGCAGGGTGGCCGCCAGTTTCCAGACCAGATTGTGCGCGTCGGCGACGCCGGTGTTGCCGCCGTAGCCGCCCCAGGGCGCGTGGCGGTGCGCCGCATCGCCGACCAGGAAGATTCGATCGCGGCGGTACTCGTCGGCCACGAAAGTGCCGGTGTCCCAGGCGCTGCGGGCCAGGATCCGCACCTCGAGATCGGGCGCGCCGACCATGGCGCGAATGGCCGTGACACAGCGCGCATCCGGCCAGTCGGCGGGCGATTCGGTGGCCGGGTCGTATTCGATGTGGAAGGACCATTCGTCGGTGTTGTTCTTGGACAACACGAGTCCGCGCACCGCCGGGCCGGTGATCTCGCACTGGCTGAAGGCGCGGCCGTCGAGCAGGCCGGTGAGGTCGGTGCGGGCGAACACATTCAGATAGTGGTGGGTCGGTGGCAGCTCCCGGCCGGTGATGCCCAGCGCCCGGCGGATCGGACTCCCCGCACCGTCCGCCGCGATCAGGTAATCGGCCCGCAGCGGCGACCGCGCACCCGAGGCGTCCCGCAGCAGCGCGCTGACACCCGTCCCGTCCTGCTCGAATTCCACCAGCTCGGTATCGAATCGGAGGTCGCCGCCGCGCTGCCGGGCGGCCTGCGCGAGCACCGGTTCGAGCTGCACCTGCGGCAGGAACACGAACTGCGACGGACTCGGATCCGCGGCCGCCATGGCCGCGCCCAGCCCCGACAGATCCAGCGACTCCGCGGTCCGCACCGACTCGCCGGTCCACGCGCCGCCGAACTTCCCCGCCCGCAACGCGCTCGCCGCCGCCTCCAGGATCTGTGCCTCGACCCCGGCCTGCCGGTACATCTCACCGGTGCGGGTGTGCAGCCCCCGCGAACGCGGCAGCGGCGAGGCGGTCGCCCGCCGCTCCACCAGAACGTAAGGGACGCCGTGGTATTCGAGGAACAGCGCGGCGGACAACCCGACCAGACCGCCGCCGGCCACCAGGACCGGAACATGTGCCGTTGTCATGCCCCCAGCCTGGGCACGACCGCTTGCACGCCCCTTGCACGGCGATCACACGACGCAACCGGGGCGGCCGTGCCGGTCTCGGCTCGCGACGTTCAGCAGCTGCAATCGCATCCGCAGCAGTCACAGTCGCAGCAGTCGCCGTCGCAGCAATCGCAATCACACCCGCCGCAATTGCAGTCGCAGCAGCCGTGTCCGTCGCAGCAGCCGCCACCGCCACCCGCGGCGTGGTGATGGCCGCCGCCGCAGTTGCAGTTGCTACAGCAGTCGCAGCAGTCGCAGTCGCAGCGGTCGATCCACGGCGCCTTGTGATGCCCGCTGCACGGGCGGGTGTGCCACTTGAAACACGCATAACCGGTGCAGTACTGGGTGCCGATGATCCCCAGCCCCTCGAGCAGGCTCGGCCGCTGCATCGGCGGTCCTCCCGGCCCGGGCGGCACCAGCCCCGGCTGCGGCGTGAACGGCGCGCCCGGCTGCCACGGCGGCTGAAACTGCGGCTCCGGGCCGGGATACTGCGGTCCGCCGGGCCCGGAGTAGTGCGGTCCGGGACCCGGCTGCCAGGGCTGCCCGCCGCGCGGTGCCGCCTCGGATGCCGTCGCGGAGTGCGTGCGACAGGTGTGGGTGGTGCAGGTGTGCGCGATGCCCGCGGCCCGGCCCAGCTTGCGGACCACGCCTCCCAGCGGGTCGAGCAGGATCCAGCGGACCGTGGCGGCGCGGTCCAGGGCGACGCGGGCGAGGGCCGCGCGCAGGAGTGAATTCGATTCGGCCACAAGGGCGTGCGCCTGTTCCGGGGTGGTTCCGGTGGCCGACAGCGGGTTGAAGTGACCCTCGGCATCGTCCGCGTCGAGGTCTTCGAGCGCGTCGGCCAGGTGCGCGATACGGCCGAAATGCCATCCCGCCGCACGCAGGGCGTCGGCGTTCTCGGGCCGGTTCGCGAGAATCGCGGTGTGCGCGAACAATTCCGCCGCGCAGAGCTGGGTCGGCGCGGTCAGCTCGGCGAGCGTGCTCTCGGGTGAATTCTCCAGCCGCAGCTGCGATTCGATCGCGGCGATCAGCGGTTCGACGTCGAGGCCGAGGGGCTCGGCGGCGGCGCGCGCCCGGGTGTGCCACCGGGTGGAGACGCGGGCGAGCGGGCGGCGCGCCAGGCGGTGGGCATCGCCGTCGTCGACATGGTCGCGAATCTTGGCCGCGCCCAGCAGCAGTGAGGCGGTCGCGGCGAGGCGCACGCCGGGCGCGTCGGCGGCGACCACCTCGGCGCGGCGCATGCCGCGCAATGGGCAGGGGCCCGCGCCGGTGCGGGCGGGCGGCTCGGATTGCTGTGCCTCGGTGAGTATTTCGAGGACGATGGCATCGGTATTGGTCGCCGCGCGCGCGAGCTGGCCGTGGCCGTCACGCAAACCCAGGCAGAGACCGCACAGGTGGGTCTGCCAGGCCGACGGGTCGATACCGTGCCGCGCCGCACTGTGCGCACACGGCTTCAGCAAGCCGAACAACGACGATCCCCATCCCCGGCCGAAGCGGCCGTCCTGCAACACGATCGCAGCGAACTGTGGCAGCCGAGAGGCGCGGCGGCAAGTCGGCCGGGCGATGGACGGTCCGGGCGCCGGGTCAGACCGGTTCGGTCTTCTTCTTGCTGCCGGACAGACCGCGCCAGGCCAGATCGTCGAGCAGGTTCACGGCCTCGGCCATATCGATCTGCCCGCTGGCGACCCGGTCGGCGATGGCCTCGCCCGCGCCGATCACGGCCACCGAAACCACCTCGAAATTGGTGCTCGGTTCGGCGTATTTGGCGCTGGATTCCAACAGCTTCGCGGTGAGTTCGATGACCCGGTCGCGGCTGTTGGCGATCTCGGAGGCGAAGGGCTGCTGGCCCAGCGCCTGCCGGTAGAGGACCTGCCACGACAGCCGGTTCTGGTCCACGTAGGACAGGAAGGCCTCCAGGCCCGCGCGCAGCTGCTCGTGCGGGGTGAGCTTGGGGTTGCCCGCGACCGCGACCGCCTCGATGAACCGCATGCTCTCGCGGTGGATGCAGGCGCGGAAGAGCTCGTCCTTGGATCCGTAGTAGAGGTACAGCATCGGCTTGGAGATCTTCGCCTCGGCGGCGATGGCGTCCATGGAGGTGTCGTGGTACCCCTTGCGCGAGAAGACCTCCACGGCGGCGTCGAGCATCTGCTGCTCGCGCACCGCGCGAGGAAGCCGTTTCGTTCCGCCTGCCATTCACTCTCCTAAGACCGGACAGTCGACGCTCTCGACGAGCGTCGAAGTCCTTATCTTACTCCATGGTAAGTTCCATGAGCGTGAATTGCCGGTCCTTCGCCAATACCGCGCTCAACAGCGCTTTCGCGCCGCGGCGGGCCGATCCGTGAGATGTACTCGAAACCGGAAGTTTGCTCAGCAGTGCGGCGCGGAGCCCTTGAACTTTGCCATGCGAAGGACCGAGGCATCCACCTGGGCTCCCGGTAAGCGGCCGCTGCTGACCGCGTCGACGAGCCGGTCGAGCACCTTCGGCACCGCGTCCGTGGTGATCCACAGCGCATTGTCGGCGCCCGCGACCAGGGCGGCCTCCACCGCGTCCTCGATGCTCATGCGATTGGTGATGGCCGCCATGCCGCCCAGATCGTCGGTGAAGATGACGCCGTCGAAGGGTGCTGCGCCGTAGCCGGTGCCCTGCCGCAGCAGTGCCATGGCCTGCGGGCTGATGCTGGCCGGCACATTCGGGGTGGTGAGCCCAGGCACGTCCAGGTGGCCGACCATGACCGCCGCACCCGAATCGACCAGCTGCCGGAACGGCACCAGGTCCTTGTTCTGCAGCTGATCCAGTGGCGGGGTCTGCACCGCGCCGGTGTGCGAGTCGCCCGAGCCCGAACCGTGGCCCGGGAAGTGCTTCATGACGCTGCCCACCCCGGCGTCCTTGAAGGCCCGGATGAACGCGCCCGCGTACTGCACCACCACGTCCGGGTCGTCGGAGAAGGAGCGGTCGCCGATCACCGAATCGTCGGGCTGGCTGCTGACATCGGCGTCGGGCGCGAAGTCCACGGTCACGCCGAGCGCCTTCAGCTTCTGCGCCCGGTCCAGGCTGAAGGTGTAGAACTCGTCCGGGCTCATGGTCTGCGCGATCACCCGGGACGAGGGCGCGGCCCCGATCAGGTCCTTGGCGCGTGAGACCCGCCCGCCCTCCTCGTCGATGGTCACCATGAGCGGTGTCCGCGAGGCCTTCTGGACCGCGTCCACCTGGTGCTGGGCCAGCATGGCCTTGTCGGTCCAGCTGCCGATGAAGATGCCGCCGATCTGCTCGGTCTTCACCACGTTCTCGGCATCGGCCTCGCCGGTGACGCCGACGGTGAGCAGCTGCGCCAGCTTCTGCCGCAGCGTGAACTGCGACAGGTAGCCGGCCGCGCAATCCTGCTGTGCCGGAGTCGTGGCAGGCGGTGCGATGGTGGTGGTGCTGCTCGGGGATCCGCTGCTGGTCTGCGCGGATTGAGTGGACGAGTTGTCGCTGCTGGAACAGCCGGACAGCACGAGTGCGGTCACCGCGACGACGATTCCCGGTACAAGGCGCATGCCCCGACCGTAGCCGGAGTTCTTCGATCTCCCGCCATCGACACCGGGTGCGCCACCGCGTGTGGCGCATTCACCCCTGCGGTAGCTCATGATGACCACCGAAGGCCTGGCGCATGGCAGAAAGCACCTTGTCGGCGTAGAGCCCCTCGCCGCGGGAGGAAAAGCGCTGGAACAGGGCCGCGGACAGGACGGGGGCGGGCACGCCCTCGTCGATGGCGGCATCGAGGGTCCAGCGACCCTCGCCCGAATCGGAGACGCGGCCGCCGAAGGAATCGAGGTTCGGGTCGGCGTAGAGCTCGGCGGCGGTGAGGTCGAGCAGCCAGGAGGCGACCACCGAACCACGCCGCCACACCTCGGTGACCTCGGGTACGTCGATGTCGTAGCGGTAGTACTCGGGGTGTTCGAGCGGGGTGACCTCCGCGGAGTGCTCGGTGTCCTGGTGCTCGCCGGCATCGGCCCGGTGGAGGATGTTGAGGCCCTCCGCGTACGCGGCCATCGCGCCGTACTCGATCCCGTTGTGCACCATCTTCACGAAGTGCCCCGCACCCGCGGGGCCGCAGTGCAGGTAGCCCTGTTCGGCGGTGGAGGGCGTACCGGTGCGGCCGGGGGTGCGCGGCGCGGCGTCCACGCCGGGCGCGATCGACTTCAGCAGCGGGTCCAGGTGGGCGACGGTGTCGTTCTCGCCGCCGATCATCAGGCAGAAGCCGCGCTCGAGCCCGAACACGCCGCCCGAGGTGCCGATGTCCACGTAGTGGATGCCCTTGGGCCGCAGGGCCTTCGCCCGCGCGATGTCCTCGTGGTAGCGGCTGTTGCCGCCGTCGATGATGATGTCGCCGGGTTCCAGCAGCCCGGCCAGCGTGTCGATGACCGCACCGGTGGCGCCCGCCGGGATCATCACCCACACCACGCGCGGGGCGGTGAGCATGGCCACGAACTTGGGGAGTTCGGTGCTGCCCTGGAAACTGTCGCCGAGTTCGGCGGAGAGTTCCTCGATGTGCTCCGGGTGGCGTTCGTAGCCGACGGCGGTATGCCCGTCCCGCACGATCCGGCGCACGATATTCGCGCCCATCCGGCCGAGTCCGATCATTCCGAGCTCCATGAGTGGTCTCCTCGCGTCGTACGGTTCCGATCCGTCTCGATTGTCCCCCCAGCGGTGGGCCGCGAAATTTTTTCCACTCGGGCGGAACGGTGTGTAACGCCCTGGAATGGGTGTCGATAGAAGGGATGGCTCCGTGCTGTTGCCAGACCCCCGACCCGGCAACCGCACGGAGCTCTATTTTTGCCCCCGATTATCGTTGCAGAAAATTTGCTAACAGTTGAGTGGGATGATCGTGAGCGGCGGAGTTCCTGGCATTTTCTGACTTCTGAACTCGAAAATCCCCCGCCGCATTGAGATTGCCCCGAGTGTGCTGCTGGTTGCGGCGGGGATCGGATGCCTCATGGACCGAGCAGCCGTGAGGTTCATGCCCGGGAAGTTCGGGGCAACCGTTCGGCATCGGTTGTGGATAGCGTTCTGAGGCATTCATTTTTCAGTACGACAGACGGGTACCCCATGGACTGGCTGGCTCACTTCATCCTCGGCTTCATCAGCACCATCTCCGCCTCCGCCTCGGGTGAGCACTGGTAGACCGCCTCCGAAGAAACGCCGAAAAGCGATGCGGCCCGGAAGATTCCGGGCCGCATCGCTTGGTACTGGGGGTTCGGGGGCACAGCCCCCGGGACCCTGCGTCAGAAGGCCGCTTCGTCCAGCTCCATGATGTCGTTGTCCAGGTTGGACAGGACGGTGCGGATCGAGGTCAGCTCCGGCAGCACGTTGCGGGCGAAGAACTGCGCGGTGGCGATCTTGCCCTGGTAGAACGGCTCGTTGGAGCCGTTGTCGAGGGCGTTGATGGCGACCTCGGCCTGGGCCAGCAGCAGCCAGCCGATGATCAGGTCGCCGACGGCCAGCAGGAAGCGGACCGAGCCCAGGCCGACCTTGTAGAGCTCCTTCGGGTCCTGCTGGGCGCCCATCAGGTGCCCGGTCAGGGTGGCGGCCATGCCCTGCACGTCCTCGAGGGCGGTGGCCAGCAGCTTGCGCTCGGCCTTCAGGCGGCCGTTGCCACCCTCACGCTCGATGAACTTCTGCACCTGGCCGGCCACGTGGGCCAGCGCCACGCCGCGGTCGCGGGCGATCTTGCGGAAGAAGAAGTCCTGCGCCTGGATGGCGGTGGTGCCCTCGTACAGCGAGTCGATCTTGGCGTCGCGGATGTACTGCTCGATCGGGTAGTCCTGCAGGAAGCCGGAGCCACCGAAGGTCTGCAGCGAGTCGGTCAGGTACTGGTAGGCCCGCTCGGAACCGACACCCTTGACGATCGGCAGCAGCAGGTCGTTGACGCGGAACGCGGTGTCCTTGTCGGCGCCCGAGACCAGCTCGGCGATGTCGGCGTTCTGGTGCGCGGCGGTGTACAGGTACACGGCGCGCAGGCCCTCGGCGTACGCCTTCTGCATGGCCAGCGAACGACGCACGTCCGGGTGGTGGGTGATGGTGACGCGCGGGGCGCTCTTGTCGGTCATCTGGGTCAGGTCGGCGCCCTGCACACGGGTCTTGGCGTACTCGAGCGCGTTCAGGTAACCGGTCGACAGGGTGGCGATGGCCTTGGTGCCCACCATCATTCGCGCGTTCTCGATGACGTCGAACATCTGCGCGATGCCGTTGTGGACCTCGCCCACCAGCCAGCCCTTGGCCGGAACGCCGTGGCCGCCGAAGGTGACCTCACAGGTGGCCGAGACCTTGATGCCCATCTTGTGCTCGACATTGGTGACGAACACGCCGTTGCGCTCACCCAGGGTGTCGGTGTCGAAGTCGAAGTGGAACTTCGGCACGTAGAACAGCGACAGGCCCTTGGTGCCCGCGCCGGCGCCCTCGGGGCGGGCCAGCACCAGGTGCATGATGTTCTCGAACAGGTCGTCGGAGTCGCCCGAGGTGATGAAGCGCTTGACGCCCTCGATGTGCCAGGAGCCGTCCTCCTGCTGGATCGCCTTGGTGCGGCCGGCGCCGACGTCGGAGCCCGCGTCGGGCTCGGTCAGCACCATGGTGGCGCCCCAGTTGCGGTCGGCGATCTTCTGAGCCCACTTCTTCTGCTCATCGGTGCCGTTGTTGTAGAAGACCTGCGCGAAACCCGCACCGGCGGCGTACATCTGGGCCGGCGGGTTGGCGCCGAGGACCATCTCGCCCAGGGCCCAGCCGATAACGGACGGGGCACCGAGGCCGCCCAGCTCCTCGCGGACCGGAACCTTGGACCAGCCGCCGTCCTCGAGGGCGCGGTAGGACTTCTTGAAGGAGTCGGGGAGGGTGACCGTGTGGGTCTCCGGGTCGAAGGTCGGCGGGTTGCGGTCGCCGTCGACGAACGAATCCGCCAGCGGGCCCTCGGCCAGACGTCGGACCTCGTTCAGCATCTCCTTGACGGTGTCGGCGTCGAGGTCGCCGTAGGCGCCCGCGTCGAGCAGCTTCTGGATGCCGAGGAACTCGAAGAGGTTGAACTCGAGGTCGCGAACGTTGCTCTTGTAGTGACCCATGGTCGTACTCACTCTCCATTGAGATGGGTGCGGTTCGGTGTGTGCCGTTCCCGCCCGTTAGGTCTCCACCGGGTAGACACCGTAAAGCAGCGCTACTGGCGGGTAACTTATGCGCCATGTTACCGACCGGTAAGAGGTGCGCCAAGGTCATCACGGCCGAATGTGACTGAAAGCACGCGAGTTGCCGGGACCCGGGGTTGCCGGGCTCGTCGCGGCCTGGTCGATCGAGGTCCGGCGGCGGTGGCGCGGTCCGCCGGTGTGCCGCGCGAGCCCGGTCCGTGCCCCTGACTACGGTGCCTATATGCGCATCGAGACGAGTGCCGGACCGGCGGAGGTGGAGATCGAGCGGCGCGGGCGGGCGAAGCCGCGGTTCCTGCTCGTGCTCACCCATGGCGCCGGCGGCGGCGTCGAGGCGAAAGACATACTGGCCCTGCGGGATTCGGCGGTGGAAATGGGCGGCGCGGTGGCGCTGGTGACCCAGCCGTATCGGGTGGCGGGGCGGCGCGCGCCGGGCAAGGCCGACGTGCAGGACGCGGCGTGGCTGGAAATCATTGCGGCACTGCGGAAGAAGGTGCGTGGGGTGCCGCTGGTCCAGGGTGGGCGCAGCAATGGCGCGCGGGTGGCGTGCCGGACCGCGCGGGCGGCCGGGGCACGGGGCGTGGTCGCGCTGTCGTTCCCCCTGCATCCGCCGGGCAAACCCGAGAAGTCGCGCCGCGAGGAACTGCTCGCTCCCGGGGACATCGAGGTCGTCGTGGTCAACGGCGCCCGCGACCCGTTCGGCATCCCGGAGGCCGCCGACGCGACCGAGGTGCATGTCATTGCGGGACAGGCGCATTCGTATCGGGCGGGGTTCGAGGAGATCGTCGCCGTGCTCGCGCCGTGGCTGGAGCGCTGGTCCGCGAGCTGAACGCCGCACCGGGTCAGCGCGCTCTGCCCAGGTAGCCGAGGAGATCGTCGACCAGATCGGCGGGGTCGGCGTGGCCCTTGCCGTTCGCGTCGAGGTGGCCCGAGGAGGCGAGGTCGGCGGCGCCGTGGGCCAGGGCGCGGACCAGTGAGGCCATCCGTTCGGTATCCCCGCCAGGCAGGCTGCCCGCGGCCTGCGCCTGCCCGACCAGGGCGATCAGGGCGTTCTGCGCATTGCGGCCGGTTTCGGCGAGCTCGGGCGTCTCGTCGGCCCAGCGGCCGAAGACGAGCTTGAAGCGGGCGGGGTGCTCGAGCGCCCAGGCGATATAGCCGTGCAGGACCCCGCGCAGCATCTCGACGGGTTCCGGGTGTTCCTGGACGATGCGGGCGAAATCCGTTGCGCGCTCGGATAGTTCGCGGGCGGCGACCGCCGCGAGCAGGGCTTCCTTGTTGGCGAAGTGCTTGTACGGCGCGTTGTGCGAGACGCCCGCGCCATTGCCGACCTCGCGCAGTGTGACGGCCTCGACCCCGCCGGCGTCGAGCAGGCGGAGTGCGGAATCGAGCAGCACGGTGCGAGTGGACGGCGGCATCGGTCCATCGTAGTCGGCGGTTGACAACGTCAACCTGTGTGCTTAGGTTGACGTTGTCAACCTAGGAGGGAGCGGGTATGGACCGGGGAACAACGGCCGTCGTCACGGGCTCGACGAACGGCATCGGAGAAGCGATCGCACGACAGTTGGCCGGCCTGGGAGCGGAAGTGGTGCTGGTTGGGCGGGACCGCGGCCGATTGAACGCCGCACAGCAGCGGATCCGGACGGCCGTTCCGCAGGCCGTGCTGCGAGGCGAACTCGCCGATCTGTCACTGCTGGCCGACGTGCGTCAGCTCGCGGATCGCCTGCGCGACAGTCGAATCGACATTCTGATCAGCAATGCGGCGGTGGTCGCCCACCTCGGCGACCACACGCCCGAGGGCCTGCAGCGCACGCTGGTCACCAACCATCTGGCGCCGTACCTGCTGCTGCGCACGCTCGGCGAGAACCTTGCCGACGCAGGACGATCCGCGCGGCTGGTGGTGGTCGGGGCCTCACCGACGGCCCTGCGGCGAGTGCCCGCCGATCTGGACGATCTGGGTTTCGAGAATGCGCGCGCGCTCGGATTCCCGCCCAGTTTCCGGCCTTTCGTGGCCTACGGGCGCACCAAGAACATGAACGCGATGTTCGTCTACAGCCTGGCCGAGCGTCTGGCGGGCACCGGCGTCACCGTCAACGGCGCGCATCCGGGCATCATCCGGCACACCGGGCTGGGCCGGGAGTCCGCGCGCGGGCTGCTGCGGGCCTTCGCCTGGTCGCAGTGGATCAATCCGATGCTGCCCGGTCCGGATGCCGGGGCGGACACCCCGGTCTGGCTGGCCACCTCGCCGGACCTGAACGGCATCACCGGGCGATTCTTCGTGCGCCGCAAGGATGTTCCGACCGCCGCGCACACCACCGACCCCGACCGCCGCGCACGGCTGTGGGCGGAGAGCGCGCGGCTCACCGGAATTGCGGTCCGCAGCTAGCGTGGGGTGCCGTCAGGAGAGGTCGAGCGCCGGCGGCTGCGGGGCCTCGAGTGCGAGCGGCTCGTCCCGGGGTTCCGGCGCGAGTCTGGTCGCCACCACCAGGGCGTCGATGGCGTCGCGGTCCTCGGTGGGGCGGTGCACGCGGTCGGCGATGCGGATGCGGATATCGGGCTCGGCGGGGGACAGGTCGGCGAGGATGTCGGCCGGGGTGAAGGTCCGGGCCGGATCCTGCTCGCCGCCATAGCCTTCCGCCAGGTTCAGGGTGTCATTGCCGATCACCAGCAGGGTGCCCTCGGGGGAGAGCATCTCGGTCGCGCGCAGCAGCAGGGCGCGGCGGTCCGCGGCGGGCAGGTGCAGGAAGGCGAACAGGATGAGCTCGTAGGGTCCGGTGATGCCGGCGGCGTCCAGCTGCATGACATTCGCGTGGATCCAGTGGATGCGCCCGCGCACCGAGCGCGACAGCCGCGAGGCGACGGTCCGGCCCTTGTCGATGCCGGTCTGGGAGAAGTCGACGGCGTCCACCCGCCAGCCGTGGGTGGCCAGCCACAGCGCGTTCCGGCCCTCACCGCACCCCAGGTCCAGCACCCGCGGCAGCTCCGGCTGCGGCTCGCCGATCCCGCCGCCGACCGGCGCCCGCCGCTCCAGCCCGAAGACCTGTTCGACCACCGTGGCATTCGGAGGTGCGCCCCACACCAATTCGGTATTGGCGTAGTGCTCGTCCCATTCGGCGGCATCCATGGGGACGAGTCTATGAGCTGTGCGCCGAGACGAGTTCGGCCGCGAACACGGAGGCGTTCGCGGCCGGGTGTCTCATCGGGGTTTCCCGAGAATTGAGTTTTCTACAGCGTGGTGTGCATCAGCAGCACGTTGTACTGGCTGTGGACCGTGGTGAGGAAGTACAGGTCACGCCCGGTCTGGTACGGGAAGATGTACGGCGCGTACGCCGTCGGCAGTTCCCGCGTGTCGATGAGCACCGACGGTGCGCTCCAAGGACCTTCGGGACTCGGCGAGGTGTACATGACCACCGAGTTCCACGGATCCGTGGTGAGCATGACGTACTGGCCCAGGTAGTCGTTCCACTGCACCGACATCTCCGCCATGCCGCCGCCGATCACCGGCTGCGCCGCATTGACGTCCTTCTGCCACTTGCCGCCGTCCCAGTACTCGTACGCGCCCATATCGGTGACCGCCCCTTCGGGGACGCGGGCGACGTATGCCGGGTGGTTGCGACCGGATGCGGTGCCGAACTCGTAGAGGAACCCGTCGCGCTTGACGAAGGCGTTCATCTGGAAGTTCGCGTTGCCGCCGTCGTCGGGGCGGCGGGTGGCGGGCAGCTCCACCCAGTTCTCGCCGTTGTCGCCGGACACCGCGAGGCTGGAGTAGTTGGTGGTCCACTCGCCCACATCGTCCCAGCTCTTCACCGACATCAGGCTCATGAACTGGGTGCCGCCGACCGAGACGCCCGCGGTGGGGATGCGGCTGATCTCGATGAACGGGATCTTCGGGCTGGGGATCAGATCCCGCGCCTGGCCGAAGATGTCGCGCACCACCGAGTCGAAATAGATGCCGTTCGCAGGGTCCTGGGTGTGTGAGCGCAGCAGGATGTTCGAACGCCACGCCCAGGTGCTACCGACCAGCAGATTCGGCAGGCCCAGGCCGGCGGTGTCACCGAATGCGGTGAGCATCTCGCCGTTCCCGTCGTCCCACATGATGCCCAGGTCGGTCCCGAGCACGTTGTAGGTCTGGGTGTTGTTGGGGCTGGCCATTCCGGTGACCTGGAAGACCGCCTTGGTGCGGCCCGGCAGCTGCGGCAAACCGTTCGAGCCGTTCAGCACCGGAATCGGGTTGATTGCATTCGGATTGGCTGCAGCCGGCATGGTCACGGTAAGGAGCAAGGCCGTGGCACCTGCTATCGCGGAAAGCAGCAGCGGGGCGGTCTTGGTCAATGCGGTGCTTCCTCCGGGTCTCGCCGAATAATGCGCGGACCACACCGTATGTGACGGGCCGCACAATGCGTTCGACTCGTTGGCAAAGTGTGAAAATGCTAACAGCCATACCCGAAATTCGGGGCTTGCAAACCGGTTTATTTGCCGTGAATTCGCTTACTTTCCATTCCTACCATGCTCGAGCGCCTGCTTCAGGATGAGCGGCAGCTGCGTGGCGCGTTCCACGGCCAGGGTCCGGCGCACCGACGCGTGCCAGGAGCGGTCGAACAGTTTCTTGGCGCTCGCCACCGCCTGCGGGGAGCGGGCGGCGATGCGGTCGGCCAGTTTCTCGGCGGCCGCGCGCGGGTCGGCGGTGACCTCGGTGACCAGGCCGATGCGCGCGGCGTAGGCGGCGTCGACCGGATCGGCGGTCATGGTGAGCAGCAGCGCCTGATCGAGGCCGATGAGCCGGGACAGGGTGGCCGCGCCGGTCATGTCCGGGATCAGCCCGTGCTTGGCCTCCATGACCGCGAACTCCGAATCCGGTGTGACGAACCGGAAATCGGCGGCCAGCGCGATCTGTAGTCCGCCGCCGTAGCAGCGCCCGTGCACCACGGCGATCACCGGCTGCGGCAGTCGCCGCCAGGCCCAGCAGGCCTCCTGGAAGGTATTGGTGCCGCGCCAGGGCAGTGGGACGAAGTTGCGCACCACGTCCAGCGGATTGCCCATGGCCTTGGCGATATCCAAACCGGAGCTGAAGCTGGGTCCGTTGCCGGACAGGATGACGGCGCGAATGTCGGAGCGCTTCCCGATGATCCCGGCGACCCGGACCAGCTCGTTCAGCATGTCGATGGTCAGGCCGTTGTGCTTGTCCGGCCGGTCCAGGGCCACGTACGCCCGGTCGCCGTCGAAGGTGAGGGAAACGTTGTGGCTCACGGTCTTTCCTTATCCGAGCTGGTCCAGGAGCAGGCGCGCACAGCCGGCCGGATCGTCGAAGAAGGGCGTATGGCCGCTGCCGTGCAGGGTGACGTGCCGCGCGCCGGGCAGTTCCGCGCGGGCGCGCCGGGACTGCGTGGCGTACGTGAGCAGAATGTCACGGTTGCCCCAGGCGATGGTGATCGGGATGTCGCCGAGGGCGGTGCGGTCGGGGAGCCGGAAGTCGGTGAAGGAGGCCAGCGCGGCATCGAAGCCCGCCGCGCCGAGCAGGCCCTCGACGGTGTCCACGGCCACTTGGGCGTCGATCGCCCAGGGCTTGCCGAACACCAGCCCGAGGAAAGTGGAACGGCCGACGATGTTTCCGAGCACCGCGGGCACGGCCGGATGCAGCACCCTGGAGAGCTGTTTGGCGCGGCCCAGCGCCTGCTGGCACCAGACGCGGCCCGCGGTGTCCCAGAACGCGATGGGGGAGTAGGCGGTGACCGAGCGCGCCAGGCCCCGCGCGGCCAGGTCCAGCACGATGCCGCCGCCCATGGAATTGCCTGCCAGATGCGGATTCTCGATGCCCTCGGCGGCGAGGAAATCGACCAGGGCATCGGCGAGGGTGGAGACGGTGGTGTGCTCGATCGGTGCGCTGTCGCCGAATCCGGGCAGGTCCACCGCGATCACGTCGAAGGATTCGGCCAGGGCGCCGATGATCGGCTCCCACACCTGCCAGCGGCTGCCGACGCCGTGCACGAGCACGAGGGGGTCGCCGCTGCCGGTCCGGTAATGGTTCAACTTCGTCATGCGCGACTCTCCCCTGTCCTGATCCCCTGCGAGTCTCACCCTACAGTTGTTGACGTGTCGCCAACAGGCGGGAAAACTCTGCTCCGGCGGTACGATAAAAGGTATGGCAACCCGGAAAGTGACACTGTCGCTGGACGAGGCGGCCTGGTCCTATGCACAGGACGCCGCCGCTCGCGCGGGCATGTCGCCGTCGGCGTGGATTTCCCGCGCCGCGCGCCGCGAAGCCGTGCGGCTGGGGTGCGGCCCGGTGCCGGACCCGGTCGAACTCGCCGCGGCCGACGAGGCGGAACAGCTCGCCGCCGAAAAGGAGCTGCGTGCGCAGGGGTGAACTCTGGGTCTACCACCCGCACGGCACCACCCGAACCCGCACCATCATCCTCATCTCGAGCGACGGCATCAACGAGTCGCCGCGCCCCTGGCTGATCGCCGCCGAGGTCGAGGCCGGGGATCCCCGGGACATCCTGGCCGTGCCCATTCCCGGCCACGGCTGGGTCCACGCCGGCAATCTGGGCCGCATCTATCGGGGCTGGTTGGAGCGTCGCATCGCCGAAGTCGACAGCGAAACGGCCGAGCGAATCGACACAGCGCTGCGCGCCGCCATGGATCTGTGAGAGGGTGCCTGCGGCAGTTCTCCCGTCGAACCTCGAGAGTAGAGGCACCAGTGCGCATTTCCTTGTTGGCCGCCGCGCTCGTCGCGCTTCCCCTGCTGGCCGCGTGCGGCGGCAGCGGCGACAAGCCCGCCGATGTCACCCAGGCTGATGTGTCCAAATCCCTGCAGGCCGGTGGTCTCGAAGCCAAGTTCGCCGACTGCGCCGCGAAAGTCTTCGTGGACCAGGGTATTTCGCAGGACGGACTGCGTCGCATGATCAAGAACGACGCCAAGTCCGGCAATGTGACGGACATGGAGTCGGCCGGTATGAGCAAGGACGACACGGACAAGGCGCAGGCCGCGGCCACCAAGATCGTCACCGCCTGCATGCAGTCGGCGCAGTAGCGCCCCGGTCACCGCGGTAGCGCGATCGCCAGGGGCCTTGGTGGCCCGCGGTTTTCGATCTCCGCTTGTTAACTCCCGGGTGCCGGTGTGCAATCTCAGCATCGACCGGGATCGGCCCGGCGTCCGGGAGGGATCACAAATGCGGAAATTCGTCGTCGTGGTGGCGCTGCTGGCGCTGCCGCTGCTGTCCGCGTGCAGCAATGACCAGCAATCGGCCACCCCCGCCACCACGACCGCGGTGACGGCCACCTCGGCGGCCGCGACCAGCGTGTCCGGCGCGCCCACCACCTCGGCGGGGGCGACCACCAGCCCGGGCGGCAGCGCGCTGACCGCCGAGCAGATCTCGAAAGCCTTGCAGGACAAGGGCAAACTCAGTCAGCCGACCGCGGACTGTGTCGCCAATATCTACCTTCAGGAAGGCCTGTCGGACAGCGGCATCCAGAAGATCATCGACAGCGCCAACGGCACCAACCCGGCCAAGGTCAGCCTCGGCACCGAGGATCTGATCAAGGCGGGCAAGGCCACCAAGCGAATCGCCACGGAGTGCGTCAAGTAGCGCGATGACATGCGGAAAGTCCTGCTGTGACATGTAAAAGGCCCCCGTCCGTAGGACGGGGGCCTTTCACATGGAGCCGGTGACGGGAATCGAACCCGCAATTCGACCTTGGGAAGGTAGCGTGTTGCCACTACACCACACCGGCGCGGTCCTGCTTGCGCACGCGACTCTATCAGACCACTTCTCACCCGGTGCAAATTCTCGGATCTCCTCGCAGGTCGCGGGCGAGTGAGTGCGGGTGTGTCCACACCCCAGGTCCCCGTGTCCGGGGCGACGCGCCGAAGATCGCGGAGCTCTTTCGCAGAAGCAGCTGGTTCCGCGTACGGGCGGTCGTAGACTGGCCCGCAGGGTCGAAAACCCGTCCACCACAGGAAGTTTGGATGCGCTGAACGTTAGCTGAAGCGTGCGCTCGGTGCTCCTGCTCGGCGGTCGAGGAGGACGTATGACCGCGGTGCCCGCTCGTGAAGTTCCCGAGCTCGAACCCGTGCGGCCATTTCCACGGCGGATGGGACCCCAGGGGTCGTATCTGTGGAAGGCCATCACCACCACCGATCCCAAAATGCTCGGGAACATGTACCTGTTCACTGCCATGGCGTTCTTCCTGGTCGGCGGCCTGATGGCGCTGCTGATGCGGACGGAGCTGGCGCGGCCGGGCATGCAGTTCCTGACGCCGGAACAGTTCAACCAGCTGTTCACCATGCACGGCACCATCATGCTGCTGTTCTATGCGACGCCCATCGTCTTCGGATTCGCCAATGCGGTGCTGCCGCTCCAGATCGGCGCGCCGGATGTCGCCTTTCCGCGGTTGAACGCGCTCAGCTACTGGCTCTACCTGTTCGGGGCCACCATGGCGACCGCCGGATTCATCACGCCGGGCGGCGCGGCGGACTTCGGCTGGACCGCCTACACCCCGCTCAGCCTGGCCGAACACGCACCGGGCGTGGGCGCGGACCTGTGGATCATGGGCGTGGCGGTGTCCGGCGTCGGCACCATCCTGGGCGGGGTCAATATGATCACCACGGTCATCTGCCTGCGCTGCCCCGGCATGACCATGTGGCGCATGCCCATCTTCACCTGGAATATCCTGGTCACGAGTGTGCTTGTGCTGCTGGCGTTTCCGATTCTCACCGCGGCGCTCATGGGCCTGGAGGTGGACCGGCACCTGGGCGGACACATCTACGACTCGGCCAATGGCGGGGTCATCCTCTACCAGCATCTGTTCTGGTTCTTCGGGCATCCCGAGGTCTATATCGTGGCGCTGCCGTTCTTCGGCATCGTGACCGAGATCTTCCCGGTGTTCAGCCGCAAGCCGCTGTTCGGCTACACCACGCTGGTGTACGCGACGCTGGCCATCGGCGCGCTGTCCATCGCGGTATGGGCACACCACATGTACGCGACGGGATCGGTGCTGCTGCCGTTCTTCTCGTTCATGACCTTCCTCATCGCGGTGCCGACGGGGGTGAAGTTCTTCAACTGGGTCGGCACCATGTGGCGCGGGCAGCTGACCTTCGAGACACCCATGCTGTTCTCGGTGGGCTTCCTGGTGACATTCCTCTTCGGCGGGCTCTCGGGCGTCATCCTGGCCTCGCCGCCGCTGGACTTCCACGTCTCGGACACGTATTTCGTTGTGGCGCATTTCCATTACGTGCTGTTCGGCACCATCGTGTTCGCCACCTTCGCCGGCATCTACTTCTGGTTCCCCAAGATGACCGGGCGGCTGCTGGACGAACGGCTCGGGAAACTGCATTTCTGGACCACGTTCCTTGGTTTCCACACCACGTTCCTGGTGCAGCACTGGCTGGGTAACCAGGGCATGCCGCGCCGCTACGCGGATTACCTGCCGAGCGACGGATTCACCACGCTCAATACCGTTTCCACCATCGGCTCGTTCATCCTCGGATTCTCGATGGTCACGTTCGTGTGGAATGTCTTCAAGAGCTACCGCTACGGCGAAGTGGTAACCGTCGACGACCCGTGGGGTTACGGTAATTCCCTGGAATGGGCCACCACCTGCCCGCCGCCCCGGCACAACTTCTACGAACTGCCGCGCATCCGCTCCGAGCGCCCGGCATTCGAACTGCATTACCCGCACATGGTCCCCCGCATGCGCGCCGAGGCCCACGCCACCTGGGGACTGCGTAAACCGAAACAGGTCATCGAGGTGTCCACGCAGGAAAACCCGCCGGTAGAGTACTGAAAGTTCGCGGCCCGTCTCGTTCTGGACTGAGCGGAGCGACGGAGCGCAGCGGAGGAGCAGAGGGAGGGACGAACGAGACCTTGGGGGCCGCGAACCGCCCGGAGCGAAGCGGAGGGCAAAATGGCACAGTGCTGCTTAGTGATCGCGACATCCGTAAGGAAATCGCCAATGGACGTCTCGGGGTCGAGCCGTTCGACGAGAAGCTGGTGCAGCCGTCGAGTATCGATGTGCGGCTGGACAGTCTCTTCCGGGTGTTCAACAACACCCGCTACACGCATATCGATCCGGCGCAGCGGCAGGACGAGCTGACCACCCTGGTGGAACCGGCCGCGGGGGAGCCGTTCGTGCTGCATCCCGGCGAATTCGTGCTCGGCTCCACGCTCGAGGTGTGCTCGCTGCCCGACGATCTGGCCGGCCGGCTGGAGGGCAAGTCCAGCCTGGGCCGCCTGGGCCTGCTGACCCACTCCACCGCGGGCTTCATCGATCCCGGATTCAGCGGGCACATCACGCTGGAACTGTCGAATGTGGCGAACCTGCCGATCACCCTGTGGCCCGGCATGAAAATCGGGCAGCTGTGTCTTATCCGGCTCACCAGTCCGGCCGAGCACCCGTACGGCAGTGCCGCGGCGGGCTCGAAATATCAGGGTCAGCGGGGGCCGACACCGTCGCGGGCCTATCTGAATTTTCCCGTGTCCAAGTGAGTTGCATTACGGGGTAGCGGTTTCGACCCGGCGCTCGGCGTAATTCGGCCGCTGCCTGGACAGTTGACCGTCGTCCGTGGCGCGAATACGCCGCCCGATGGGCGGGTACGCGGGTGTACGGATGGCCCGGTACGTCGTAAGGTGGCGACGACGGGTGTGTGTCGACGAGATGGGCAGCGGATGAGTTCGGTTCTGGGAGTTTCGGTGGGGGCGGGCGCGGTTCGCGTCGCACGTCCGTTCACCGGCGATTCCGCCGAACAGGCCGCACGCAATTTCGGCGCGCCCCCGCAGCAGCGATACGCCCGGGCCCGCAGCGGATTCGACGGCCCGCCGGACGCGTTCGACGTGCAGGCGGTGCCGGTCGGGGAACGCCGGGTCGACGAGCTGGTCGCCGACGCGGTCGGGGCGGTGCTCGCCGCGGATTCGCGGATCAGCGCCACCGCCATCGCCTACCGGGACGAGAATCACGCGCGGGCCATCCGGGCCGAGCTGGCGCGGCGGCAGTTCACCAATTACGAGCTGGTGCCCGACGTGGTGGCGGCGCTGGAATTCCTCGAATACTCCGGGGAGCTGCAGGGTTTCGGCACCGTCGCGCTCTATGACCTAGGCGCGTCCGGGTTGTCGGTGACGGTCGTCGATACCGGCACCCGGCAGGTCTGCTTCAGCGAACGCACCAGCGATATCAGCGGCGACTACCTCGACGCGCTGATCCGCGAACAGCAGATCGCCTCCGGGCGAATCGCACATCCGCCGGACCACACCGGGCTCATCGCGCTCGACAAGCTCTGCCGCGAGGCCAAGGAGCAGCTCTCCAGCAGCAGCGCGGTGGCACTGCCCTCCACCGAGGGCCTGGTGCTGCTGTCGCAGGAGAACTTCGAGGCCCTCATCATGCTGGCCGTCGAATCCTCCGCACGCATGACGCGCGATGTCATCCTGCGCTCCGAGCAGCCGGTGCAGGCGGTCGCCCTGCTCGGCGGCTGCGCCCAGATTCCGCTGGTGGCAAAGGTTTTACGACGCTGGCTGGGTGTCCCCGTCATCGTCCCGGCCGCCCCCGACACCGTGGTCACCCGCGGCGCGGCCATGCTGGCCCGCCCGGTCCTGCACCGGCCCGCACCCGCGCCGTTCCCCACCGCCCCGCGCGAGGACGCCGTACCCACACCCTCGGAGCCCAGCCAGTCCTGGCCGGCCCACCCGGGTGCGGCGGAGAAATTCGGCCGCCGCCGTGAGGTCAGCCTGGCCGGCGTCGCCGTCGGCGCGCTCGTCGTGGTGGCCGCCATCGGCATCACCCTCGGCTGGGGATCCCAAGTCCTGACCCATGATTCGCAGCGCCAGGACGCCGTCACCAGCTCGGTCCCGGCCAGCACCACCCGCCCCGCCACCGAACCCGCGGCCGCGTCGCCCACCACCACCACCGACGCCACCAACGAGTCCCTGGCCGCACCCCAGCCTCACCTCTACACCACCACCACCGAGGCCCCCACCACCACGCCCGGCCCGAACACCATCACGATCATCCCGGGCCTCCCGCCCGTGGTCGTCCCCACCCTCCCCCCGCTCTTCCCCCCGGCCCCGCCCCAGCAGGCGCGCTGACGTCCTTCGCTCCCTGTCGAGCCCGAAAGCCGTTGTGGGCCAGACTCATCGAAAAGAGCCGAGTCCGCCCCGTCGACTGCCAGGAGGGGCGGACTCGGTGGTGCGAGGACCGGCTGCGTTCAGTCCTCGCTTTCCGCTCCCACCGCCAGAGCTGTCGTGATGATCGCCGACAGGGGTGGGAGTTCGGAATCACGTGCGGGTGGCGTCACCCAGTGGCAGCCCTCGCGCGTCCAGCGGCCGAGGCCGGTGGGGAGCATGACCGCGCTGCCGATGGCCGGAATGCCGATATCGAGCCGGTTGAGCGCCATCATGATCTGGTCGCCGGGCCGCGAATCCGGTTCGGCCAGAAAGCTCCAGCGAATCTGCCGGGCCAGCATGGGCCCGCCGCAGCGTTGCTGTTGCAGTGCGCCGCGCACCATTTCGGCCCGCGCGACCGGTAGGTGTAGCACCCCGATCTGCGCGGTGACGGGAAGCATGACGAATCCGCCGCGTTCGATGACCGGCAGCCCGAACTCGTGCCGGTAGTAGGAAACCCAGTCCTCGACTGTCCTGAGCCTGTCCGCGTTCACGTCCCCGCCTCCTTCCCCCGGTCACCAGGGTCGCCTGCCGGGGGCCACGGTGAGAACGCCCGTACACCCGCATTCCGCTGCCTTTCCGCCGCCACTATTACCGGTGCGTATAACGCCTGGTACCGAGAAGGTTTCGGATGTGGTCGCGGCCACTTTCCGCTCGTACCCTGGAGTTCGGAGTTCGTTCGGAAGGGATGGCACCGTGGTCCGGCACTGGTCAGGCAAAGAGGCCCGGGCCCTCCGCGATGCCAAACGCATGAGTATCCGGGAGTTCGCCGCCCACCTGGGTGTGCACGAACGACTGGTCTCGAAATGGGAGGCCGGGGGCGATCGGGTGCATCCCCGCCCCATCAATCAGGCCGCCCTCGATACTTCCCTTGCCAGGTCCGACGATGTTGTGCGGGCACGGTTCGCGGCCTTGATCGACCAGCCCTTGATCGACCGCCCCGCCGTTCCCGGTTTCGATGTGCGCCAAGGCGGTTCCGAGTTTCGGAGCGGGATGCCGGCGCAGGCCAGTTATTCCAGCGACGCGGAACTGCTGGCACTCGTCGATACGGGTGCGATGAGGGGCGATGCGTTAGCGGCGATTTCGGAGAGGGATCTGATCATGGCGGCTGCTCACGAAGCAAGCGAGCACGCGGGGAGGGCCGAGGGCACCAATGTGGGTGCGACCCTGCTGGAACAGCTCGATGCGGATGTCACGCGCATCGCCAACGATTACGTACACATGCCGCCGGTGCCGATGATGGTGGAGATGCTGCGGGTGCGGCGTCGGGTCTACCGGTTGCTGGAAGGCCATCAGCGTCCGTCCGATACGGCGCACCTGTACCTTTTGGCGGGCACCCTGTCCGGTCTGCTGGCGAATGCCAGTACGGATCTGGGCTATTTCGACGCGGCCGGTGAACAGGCAAGGGCCGCTTGGGCTTACGCCGAACTGTGCGAGCACGATCCGCTGCGCGCCTGGACCCGCGGCATGCAGGCGCTCATCGAGTACCGGTCCGAGCGGCCGCGCCGCGCGGTCCTGCTGGCCCAGAGCGGCCAGCGCTACGCCGAATCCGCGACCTCGCGGGTGCGGCTGCTGAACATCGAGGCCCGCATCTGGTCGCGGCTGGGCAGCACCGCCGACACCGAGCGCTGCATCCGCGCCGCCGACGACGCCCGCGACAGCGAATCCAGCGACAACCTGCACGACGACGTCGGCGGCGTGTTCGGGTTCGACCAGCCCAAGAGTCACTACTACGCCGGCGCCACCTATATCCATCTGGGCCAGGCCGAGCCCGCCCTGGACGCCACCAGCCGGGCCATCGACCTGTACGTGAACGGCCCGACCGACAAGCGCTCCTACGGCGCGGAGTCGCTGGCCCGGGTGGACAATGCGGCCGCCCACCTGATCAACGGCAGCCTCGACGGCGCCGCCGCTGCCCTGGAGCCGGTGCTGGAACTGGACGAGGACATGCGGATCGCGCAGTTGGAGGAACGGCTCAGCGCGGTGCGCCAGCGGCTGGCCGGCCCGGAGTTCCGGGACGCCGGTGAAGCGCAGGACCTGGACGAGAGGATCGAGGACTTCTGCGGCTCCACCGCCGCCCGCAGCGTGCTGCCGCCCGATACCTCGAGGTAGCCGCCCCGCTACCGTTCGGTAGCCCTGTGCTGGACACGAAGAAACCTGGTTGCGGGCGAATGGCACCATTAACGGGGTGAGCCCATCGAGTCACCTTCCGCATCGGTCCCCCCGCGTCCTGGAACAGTCCACCAAACTCCAGAACGTGCTCTACGAGATCCGGGGTCCGGTACACGCACACGCGGCACGGTTGGAGGCCGAGGGGCACCGGATTCTGAAGCTGAACATCGGCAATCCCGCGCCGTTCGGATTCGACGCGCCCGACGTCATCATGCGCGACATGATCGCGGCGCTGCCCTACGCGCAGGGCTACTCGGAGTCCAAGGGCATCCTGCCGGCGCGGCGGGCCATCTTCACCCGCTACGAATTGGTGCCCGGCTTCCCGGAATTCGATGTGGACGACGTCTACCTGGGCAACGGCGTCTCCGAGCTGATCACCATCGTCATGCAGGCGCTGCTCGACAATGGCGACGAGGTGCTCATCCCCGCACCGGACTATCCGCTGTGGACGGCCATGACCTCGCTCGCGGGCGGCACCCCGGTGCACTACCTGTGCGACGAGTCCAATGGCTGGCAGCCGGACATCGCCGACATGGAATCCAAGATCACCGACAAGACCAAGGCGATTGTCGTGATCAACCCCAACAACCCCACCGGCGCGGTGTACTCCGCGGAGGTGCTGCAGCAGGTGGTGGACCTGGCCCGCAAGCATCAGCTGCTGCTGCTGGCCGACGAGATCTACGACAAGATCCTCTACGACGGCGCCAAGCACGTCTCGCTGGCGACGCTCGCCCCGGACCTGCTGTGCCTCACCTTCAACGGCCTGTCCAAGGCGTACCGGGTGGCGGGCTACCGCTCGGGCTGGCTGGTCATCACCGGTCCCAAGGATCACGCGGGCGGCTTCCTGGAGGGCATCGACCTGCTGGCCTCCACCCGGCTGTGCCCGAATGTGCCCGCGCAGCATGCCATTCAGGTGGCGCTGGGCGGACATCAGAGCATCGACGATCTGGTGCTGCCGGGCGGGCGGCTGCTCGAGCAGCGGGATGTGGCCTGGGAGAAGCTCAATACCATTCCGGGCGTCTCGTGCGTGAAGCCCACCGGCGCGCTGTACGCGTTCCCGCGGCTGGACCCGGAAGTCCATGAGATCCACGACGATTCGAAGCTGGTGCTGGATCTGCTGCTGCAGGAGAAGATCCTGATGGTGCAGGGGACCGGGTTCAACTGGCCGCACCATGACCACTTGCGCATCGTCACGCTGCCCTGGGCCCGCGATCTCTCGGTCGCCATCGAGCGATTCGGGAACTTCCTCGCGAGCTATCGCCAGTAATTCCAGCCGGAAATTCTCGACCACCGAGTACGCGCGGGGTACGGCGGGGTACCGGCGCGCCTTCGCGAATACCCGGTCTGACCTGTGGTTATTCGGTCTTGTCCGCCTGTGGACACTCCTGCTCGGGGTGGATGGCGCGGGTGAGACCCTGGCTAAAACAAACCGCTGGTACGAAAAAGTTGGGTTTTTAGAGACTTAGCTAGCGCAAAGAACCGTCTTTTGTGTACAGTGGTCCTCGGCACTCAGGTGCCCGGCCGGACCGCCTACCCCCCCTGGGCCGTCCGGCCCTGGTTAGCCGGCCTACCCCCCCTGGGCCGCTGACCCGGGCGGCGGAGACATCCCCCTGCTCTCCGCCGCCCCTCCCGCTCCCCCGCCTCCCCGCGTATTTAGCGGACAGCTTGGAGCCGTTGTCGGTTTCGCATCCGTGCCTGCGTTGGGAGCCGAGATGATTTTGGGGGTGCCCGGTGAGTTACCCCGAACGTTGCGAAATCAGTTGTCGCCTTGGGGGTCGGGAAGAAACCTTCGTTTGACGGGCGGGGCGAACCTCTCAGCATGTCAGGAATGGTTTTCGTTTAGGCTCTGCGGGTGAGCGATCACCAGCACTCTCATCACCATCATCATGACCACTCCGGACCCATTGCTATTGGGACGAATGCGGCCCGTGTCGTTGTCGGGCTATTGGCGGTGATCGGGGTGGCGGTGGCTGTTGGGCTGGTTTGGCTTTGGCCTAGTTCTCAGCACATCGATATTCCGTTGCCCATGCAGAATGGGGGCGGGGGTGCGGTGCACTCCGAGGCGGGGACCGTGGTCAAGCAGGATCTCGGGCCCTGTGGGGATGTGTCGAACGGGAAGGTCTTCACTGTCGAGCCGGAGTTGCTCGCGGCGGCTCAGCGGCAGTGTGCGCGGAGTGTGATCTCGATCGATTCGGGGGCGGACAAGGGGAGTTGGACGGTCTTCGTCAATTCGCCTACGCCGGATCAGCCGAATTTGAGTGTGGGGGACAAGATTCGGATTGTGCCGCAGGCGGCGCCGAAGACGCCGCAGGATCCGGGTGGGGCGACGCTGTACTCGTTCGATGATTTCGCGCGTGGGTTGCCGTTGAGCATCATCGGGATCGTTTTCGCGGTGGTCATCATCGCGGTGGCGCGGTGGCGGGGGTTGCGGGCGTTGATCGGGCTCGTCATCGCATTCGGGGTGCTGGTGATGTTCCTGCTGCCGGCGCTGCTGGACGGGAAACCGGCGATACCGGTGGCGTTGGTCGCGGGGGCGGTGATCCTTTACTCCGTGTTGTATCTGGCGCACGGGGTGAATCTGCGCACCAGTTCGGCATTGCTGGGGACGCTGACCTCGATGGTGCTGGCGGCGGTGCTGTCCTGGGTGTCGTTGAAGGTCACCCATCTCACCGGGTTGTCCGAAGAGCAGAACACCAATGTCGCCGCCTACATCCAGCACGTGAGCATTACCGGGCTGCTACTGGCCGGATTCATCATCGGCTCGCTCGGTGTGCTCAACGATGTCACCATCACCCAGGCCTCGGCCGCCTTCGAGCTGGCGGCGCTGGACCAGCAGGCCAACCGCCGCAGCATCTTCTCCGCGGCCATGCGGGTCGGCCGGGACCATATCGCCAGTACCGTCTACACCCTGGTGCTCGCCTACGCCGGTGGAGCGCTGCCGCTGCTGCTGCTGTTCAGCGTGGCCGGACGGCCCATGCGGGACGTGCTGACCGGCGACGCGGTGGGCATCGAGATCGCGCGGTCGGCGGTCGGCGGTATCGCGCTGGCCCTGTCGGTGCCGCTCACCACCGCCATCGCGGTACTGCTGGCCCGGCCGCTGGGCGCCAAGCCGGCCGAGGTGCGCGCGGGTGCGGGCGCCAAGCGGACGCGAAGTGCGGGGGCGCAACGGAATACGCCGCGCCGCGCGGGTGGGCCGCGCACCGGATCCCGGCCCGCGATGCGTAGTGCCGGCGAGTACGCCTCGGGATCGCAACCTGTGGTGCGCCGAGGTGCTCAGCAGAGCGGACCGTACAGCGGGGAGCAACAGGCCGTGCCGAGAACCGGTGCACAACAGCGGGATTCGTGGACCGGGGAACAGCCGGTGGCGCGAACCGGTGCCCAGCCCGGCGTGTCCGGTGGGAGTGAGCCGCCGACGGTGCCGAGAACCGGTGTGGTGCAGCCGAATCCGAATCCGCCGGAGGAGCGGCAGTACACGACCTCGTCGTGGTTCAATCCGAGCGAGCCGTGGTCGGATTCGGGAACGCGGGGCCAGGCCCGGCAGCAGGATCAGGGGCGGCAGCAGGATCAGGGCTTCTCCGATGATCAGGGATGGCCGCCCGAGCCGCCGCGTGGCGGACGGCACTCCCGGTCCTGATTTCTGGGCGGCGACCGTCAGTGCGTGTTCCGCGCCGCCTCACAGAGCGCCGATACGCCGTCGGCGTCCGTGGCGAAATGATCGAAGCCACTGGGCACTCCGAATTCGGCGAAGGAGACCTCGGAGTCGGACTGCGGGCGGCCGGGCACCGGAATGCGCACGGCCGCATGCAGATCGCGGGTTCCGGTCAGCTCGATCACCCGGCGGGCATTGTCGGCCCGCAGGCCGCCGCAGGCCATCACGTCGATGCGGCCGTCGGCCAGCGTCACCAGCCGGCCGATCAGGGCCGCGCCGTCGAGCACCGACTCCTGGCGGCCCGAGGTGAGCAACCGGGTGAAGCCCAGCTCCAGCAATTGGTCGAAACCCGCATACGGATCCGCGCACACATCGAACGCGCGGTGGAAGGTGACCTCCAGCTCGTCCGCGGCGGCCAGCAGCTCGGTATTGGCGGCCGGGTCGACATGGCCGTCCTCGTCGAGGACGCCGATCACCACCCCGTGCGCACCCGCCGCCCGCACCCGCTCGATATCGGTGCGCATCAGCGCCACCTCGTCGGCCGAGTAGCGGAAATCGCCCGGTCGCGGCCGGATCAGCACGTGCACCTGCGTGTGCCCCGCCGCCTCGACCGCCGCCTCGATGAGCGCCGGCCCGGGTGTGAGTCCCCCGACCGTGAGCCCCGTACACAATTCCACCCGTGCGGCCCCCGCCTGTTCGGCGATCCGGACCCCGTCCAGAGACTCCACCCCGATCTCGACCCGCACCGCCCGCGCATCCGTCATACCTTGCAGTATGGCGAACTCCGGCCCGTCATGTTGCCTGAGATTAGCCAACGGGCTGCGAATGGCCCGTGAATTGCCGCCGCAGCGCCCCGGCGAATCGGCGCGAACGGGCTGGTACGCGGCGGGAACGACGAGGGCGGCGCTACCACTCGGTAGCGCCGCCCACGTCGATCAGGTTCGGCTGCCCGCTGTTTCGGGCCGGGGCCTAGTTCTTCCGGCCCGGAGCCTTCATGCCCGACTTGAAGCCGAGGCCACCCGGCTTGGCGGCCGGCGGCTTGGCCGCGCCATTGCCCTCCGAGGTGCCATTGCCCTCCGTCGCGGCCGTAGCGGCCGGGGCGGCGGGCTCGGCGGCCGGAGCCGGAGCGGCCTCGGCCGGAGCCGAATCCGCCGGAGCCGCAGGCGCTTCCGGAGCCGGAGCGGCGGCCGGGGCCGCGGCGCCGGGAGCCTTCGGGCCGGGGCGCTTGAGGCCGGACTTCATGGCCAGACCCTTGGGCGCGATGGACGGCTTGGCCTCGGCGGCCGGAGCCGAC